>NZ_JAMXAX010000121.1 GCF_023913775.1 Acidovorax facilis | reverse complement strand
GCGTCGGCGCCGACGACCTTCGCCGCTTTGTTCAGGAGTAGTGTTCACGTGTCCACCTAGAGTTGAGGTGGACACGAGGCTCCTACGAGTACGCCATTGTTTCAAGATGCCATGGCTGGCCGCTTACATCGCAGCAGTCGTTCAACGACTGCTTTTTGAGCGACAGCAACCAGCCTAAACCTGCCCGTTCGCGACTCGTCCACTTGCATGCACTGGCACTCCTTTTCCGCAAGAACCGGCAACCCTTAGGAAAGGGGGAGGGGCGCGGCCGCTCCCAGTTCTTAGGCCCACATCGATAGGGGCGAATTTCTCACCAACTTCTTCCTCCTGACCCAGTAGAAAAAGTTAGCAAACACTCACAAACAATATGCTTTCAACTGCTGGCTAAGCCGCATTGCGACTCAACCAACGCACGATCCGATGCTCAAAGTGGTGGGGCCAGATTCCTGAAATCCGCTCAAAAAGCAGGCACAGAAGATTGACGAAACGGCATCAGGAACAAAATTCCCATTACAAATCAAATGGTTACGCTATTTTTTCGCACCCTATAAATACAAACCTCAATGAGAAAAATACAAAACTCGAGTGGAATCGACAACAGTCAGGCGACAGGCAGGCGGCATCGCCTACAACCGGCGGGGAACTCCTGGCTTAGCACTCTGTCCTATGGAGTGCTAATATCATGGCTTAGAGGAAAGGATTCCCGGAATGAACATTCAATCTGGAACCGCTACGACGACTTTGGCGCCCGCCAACCCGTGGGCGCTGGTGCCCCCGCTGGGCAACCTGGATGCGTACATCTCCGCCGTCAATCGCCTGCCGCTGCTCACGCACGAAGAAGAGCAGACCTACGCGCGGCAGCTCAAGGACAACAACGATCTGGACGCCGCCGGTCGGCTGGTGATGTCGCACCTGCGTCTGGTGGTTTCGATTGCGCGCCAGTACCTGGGCTATGGCCTGCCCCATGGCGACCTTATCCAGGAAGGCAATGTGGGCCTGATGAAAGCCGTCAAGCGCTTTGACCCCGACCAGGGCGTGCGTCTGGTGAGCTATGCGATGCACTGGATCAAGGCCGAGATCCACGAGTACATCCTGAAAAACTGGCGCATGGTGAAGGTTGCCACCACCAAGGCGCAGCGCAAGCTGTTCTTCAACCTGCGTTCCATGAAGCAGGGGTTCAAGGCCGATGCGTCTGCCGCCGATGCGGCCACACACCGCGATACGCTGTCGGACCAAGAAATCGACACGGTTGCTGCGCAGCTCAACGTCAAGCGCGAGGAAGTCATCGAGATGGAAACCCGCATGTCGGGCGGTGATGTGCTGCTGGACCCCGCACCCTCCGACGATGGCGAACAGGCTTTTGGGCCGATTGCCTATCTGGCCGACGCCTCGCACGAACCTACGGCCATGATCGAGTCGCGCCAGCGCGATGCCCTGGCCACCGATGGCATTGCCACGGCGCTGGGCAGCCTGGACGACCGCAGCCGCCGCATCGTGGAAGAGCGCTGGCTCAAGGTCAACGATGACGGCACGGGCGGCATGACGTTGCACGAGCTGGCAGCTGTGTATGGCGTGAGCGCCGAGCGCATCCGGCAGATTGAAGTGGCTGCAATGAAGAAGATGAAGAAGGCGCTGGCGGAGTACGCCTGAGCCTGAGGGCGGCGGGGTTAATATCCCCGGCTGCAGAAGTTGCCTCACGGGGCCCCAGTTCTGGGGCCCCGTGTCGTTTTGGCCCCTGAATGTTCTTGTTGAGGAGACCCGTTCCCATGTTGTCGTCACGTCCTGTTGTTTCTCGCCGTGCGTCTACGCTGCTGATTGCGCTGGCAGCCGCCTCCCCCTGGGCTCTCGCCCAGAACGCCGCCAAGCCCGGTGCCGCAGCAGCCGCCGCGCCCCTGGCATGGCCCACCAAGCCGCTCAAGATCATCGTGGGCTTTCCGGCCGGGTCTTCGCCCGACCTCACGGCGCGCACGTTCAGCGAGCCGCTGTCCAAGGCCCTGGGCCAACCGGTGATCGTGGAAAACAAGGTGGGCGCAGGCGGCAATATTGCGGCTGATGCCGTGGCCAAAGCGCGTGATGACCACACCATCGGCCTGATGATCAACGGCAACATGACCATTGCCAAGCTGCTGAACCCGGCCGTACCCTACGACCCGCTCAAGGACCTGGCACCGCTGAGCCTCATCGGCACATCGCCCCTGATCCTGACAGCGCCCGTGAGCCAACCCGGGGTGCCCGCCAACAGCAGCGCCCGCGACTTCTTTGTGGCAGCCCGCAATGGCGGCGACAAGTGGAGCTATGGCACGCCCGGCGTGGGCACGGTGGGCCACATTGGCACCGAGCTGCTCAAGTCGCGCAGCAACATCAACCCGGTGCATGTGCCCTACCCGGGCTACCCGCAGGTGGCCACCGCCATGCTGGGCGGGCAGTTGCAGATGGCCTTGCTGCCCCCGGCCCTGGCGCAGGCCCAGGTGCGTGCGGGCAAGCTGCGCGCGATTGGCGTGACCTCTTCCGGGCGCAGCCCGCTGGCGCCCGATGTACCCAGCCTGGCCGAGGCCGGCATCAGCAACTTCAACCTGGAAATCTGGAACGCCTTTGCGGCGCCTTCGACCCTGCCCAAGCCGATCCAGGCCAAGCTGGCGGCGCTGATCAGCGAAATCGCGCGCAGCGAAGAGGTGCGCGGCAAGCTGTTCCAGCAGGGCTGGCAGACGGTGGGCTCATCGCCCGAGGGGCTGGCCAACCGCGTGAAGGCCGACACCAACTTGCTGGGCGGCGTGATCGCGATGCGCGGCATCAAGGCGGAATAAATCTGCGCGACGGAAACGCCGCACGCCTTTGCTGCTAGCAAACATCAACCCGGGTCTGGCCGATGCGCCTGCCCGGGTTTTTGTTGCGGATGCTGTCACACCAGCAGGCGGGCTGGCGGGCCGGCAGAATTCTCAGCCCGCTTCGGCGAGCAGGGTTTTGACGTCGGCGGCCAGGGCCTGGGCGCCGCTGCCGTAGCGGTTGTACACGCGCAGGCGGCCGGCGGGGTCATACACATAGCTGCCCGCCGAGTGGTCCATGGTGTAGCTGGTGGGCGTTTTGCCATCGACCTTCTTGTAGTAGATCTTGAAGTCCTTGGCGACCGCAGCCAGTTGCTCTGGCGTGCCATACAGGGCCAGAAAACTGGGATCGAAATTGGCCATGTAGGCCTTGAGCACTTCCGGCGTATCGCGTTCGGGGTCTACCGTGACGAAGATGCCCTGCAGGCGGTCGCCTTCCTTGCCCAGCATCTTCTTCACCTCGGCCAGCTCTTGCATGGAGGTAGGGCACACGTCCGGGCACTGCGTGAAGCCGAAGAACACCACCACCACCTTGCCCGCAAAGTCCTTGAGGTGTCGCGCCTGGCCGTTGTGGTCGGTCAGCGGGATGTCACGGGCATAGTCCGCACCGGTGATGTCCACGCCACGAAACTCTGCCTTTTTCTCGGAACAGGCACTAAAAATGCCCGCAGCGCTTATAGACAAAGCGCTAACAGCTATCTTTTTAAGAGCACTTCTTTTCAGCATGGTCATGGCGGTCTTCACAGCACGTAGTGGTCCACCAGGAGGGCGGCAAACAGGGCGCTCAGGTGGATGAGGGAAAAGCGGAAGGTCTTGCGCGCGAGCGCGTCCGAATAGTTGCGCCACAGGGCAAAACCGTAGCCGCAGAAGCCTGCGCTGAGCACCACCGCAGCGGCCAGGTAGATCCATGAACTCATGCCATAGACAAACGGCATCAAGCATCCGGCAAACAGGATCAGGGTGTACAGGAAGACCTGCAGCCGGGTGAATTCATTGCCGTGCGTCACCGGCAGCATGGGCAGGCCAGACTTGCGGTAGTCCTCCACCCGGTACAGGGCCAGCGCCCAGAAGTGAGGAGGCGTCCACAGAAAGATGATGAGGAACAGGATGAGCGCTTCCGGTCCGACATCGTTGGTCATGGCCGCCCAACCGAGCACGGGCGGCATGGCGCCTGACGCACCACCAATCACAATGTTCTGCGGCGTGAGGGGCTTGAGAATCACTGTGTAGATGACCGCATAGCCCACAAATGTGGCGAACGTGAGCCACATCGTGAGAGGGTTCACCCAGAAGTACAACAGTGCGGACCCCGCACCACACAACACGGCAGAAAACAGCAGCGTCTGGGCGTTGGACAGCTGGCCCTTGGCCGTGGGACGCCAGGCGGTGCGCTTCATCTTGGCGTCGATGCCCTGCTCCACGATGCAGTTGAAGGCGGCGGCAGCGCCCGCCACCAGCCACACCCCGGCACAGGCCAAGGCCATCAGCCCAAGTTGCGAGGCCGACGGAAGCCCAGGCACAGCCAGCACCATGCCAATGAGGGCACAAAACACAATGAGCTGGACCACGCGCGGCTTGGTCAGCGCATAGAACTGCGCAATGCGCGACGGCGTAGAAACAGCGGCGGGGGCAGCAACACTCATGCGGAAACTCTCGATGCACCCGAAGGCGCGGAAAACTCTTGCGGCGCGGACGCCGCGCGGCTGGACACCAAGGCCCAGGTCAACACCACCACCAGCGCCGCAGCGCCACCGGTATGCAGCACTGCTGCCAGCAGCGGCCAGTCCAGCACCACGTTGGAGAGGCCGGTGGCCAGTTGCAGCAGCGCCAGCGCGGTCAGCCAGCGGGACTGAACCCGGAGCACGCCCGCCTGGCGAAGGCGCCAGCAAACGATGCCCAGGGCCAAGAGGACCACATAAGCCATGAGCCGGTGTACATAGTGGATGGCTGTGAGCCCGGCAAAACTGATGTGGCTGCCGTCCTGCAGCATACCCAGCGCGCGCCAGACCTGAAAACCCTGGCCAAAGTCCATGGCTGGCCACCAGCTCCCCTGACAGGTAGGAAAGGTGGTGCAAGCCAGCACCGCGTAGTTGGTGCTGACCCAGCCACCCAGCACCACCTGCACCGCCACGAGCACGCCGGTGATCACCAGGCCCCAGCGCAACCCGGTGGAGACACGCACAGGCAGCTTGCCCTGGGCGCTCTGGGTGTGGCGCACTGCCTGCACACACAGCAGCGCCAGCAGCACCAGCCCGCCGATGAGGTGCAGCGTGACGATGGCCGGAAAGAGTTTCATCGTCACCGTCAGCGCCCCGAAAGCCCCCTGCAAACACACCCAGAACAGCGTGAAGGTGGGCCACCACGGGCTGATGGGGGGACGCTCGCCCCCCACGCGCACTGCCTTGCGGTGCTGAACCCACGCCGACACCGTGAGCACGATGATGAGCACGCCTACGCCCGTGGCCAGGTAACGGTGGATCATTTCAACCCAGGCCTTGCCATGGGTCACAGGGCCCGTGGGCATGGCCTCCTGGGCCGCCGCGATCTCGGTGCGCGCCCCCACGGGGCTGGCGCTGCCGTAGCACCCAGGCCAGTCGGGGCAGCCCAGGCCCGAGTCGGTCAGGCGGGTGAAGGCGCCAAAAAGCACCAGATCAAACGTCAGGAACAGGGTGAGCACCGTGAGTGCCTGCAGGCGCCGCATGGGGGAGCTGTTGCGGTTGCGCCAGCCCACCCAGGCGAGCGGCCCGAGCGCAATCAGCACGCCCAGCAGCATCAGCCGGGCGATGGGCGCCAGATCGTAGAGCGGCTGTGGGGTGTCCATCACGGCTTCCCGGGACGCCCGGCCTCATCCCATGACGAGGATGCACGCAACAGGCGTTCAAGATCCCGCTTGGCCTTGGCCGCGCCTGCCGCGTCCATGGCTGCCGGAAAACGCATCATCCAGTTGCCCATGGGGTCCACCACATACAAGTGGTCCGCGATCTGGTGCCCCTCGGCGGGCGCTAGCCACGCATTGAGTGCAGCGGCATCCATGCGCAGCACCGTCGCTTTCTGCAATGCGGGCGTGAGCTCCGGTGGCACGCTGGTAGCGTCGTTCACCAGCCAGACCCAGTCCACGCGGTCTTTCTCCTTGCCCACACTTTCGCGCAGTTGCCGCTGCAGGTACAGGTGCTTCTGGCAGGCGGCATCACAGGCCCCGCCCGCAACGCTGACCAGAAGCCATTGCCCCTTCAGCGAAGCCAGGGGAACTGCCTTGCCATCGAGTGCCGTGGCGCTCAGGTCCGGCAGGGTGCGCTGCGGGTTGATCAACTCGCCATAGTTGCGCCGGCCTTCGGGGCGGATGACGTAGTACGTGAAATACGAGGCGATGACCGGCGCCGCGCAGATGAGCAGCACGCCCAGCATCTTCAAACGCCCATGGCGCGTGCGCTGCGTCAGGGCCACGGCGCCCGCCGCTTCGGGCAGCGTGTGCACGGTGAGCCCCAGGGGATGGTCCCCCTGGGCTTCAGGCGGCAGGGTGGCTGCGCGGGCGAATGAACCGTCGGACGATTTGGAACCAGACATAGAGAAGTGCAATCAGGCCGCAGAGCCCGAACCATTGAAATGCGTAACCGTAGTGTTTGTCGACGCCTGCGCCGACCACGGGCCAGTCGCGTCGAAGCCCCTCGCCTGCTTCGCCCGTCTGCAGCACCGTGAGGTGGGCAAGCGCCAGACCGGTTTCGGTGCGAAACGCTGCCAGGTCGAGATTTTGCCGGATGCGAGAAGACCCCTGAGCACTGTCGGCGCCCTGGAACTCATACAAACGTGAAGGCGCGGGCGCCACACGGCCCTGCACCCGCACCGTCACATCCTGTGGCGTCTGCACCTGTGGCAGCCGCGTACGGTCCTGGAAATTGCGCTGCGCCCAGCCACGCTGCACCAGCACCGCCGCGCCACTTTGCCCTGCCAGCTGCAAGGGCGTCACCACAAAAAAGCCCGGGCGCCCGTGCATCTGGCGGTTGTCGAGGTACACCGTGTGCTCCGACAGCCACCGCCCCTCCAGAACCACGGCACGGTGCACCAACGAAGAGGCGTCCTTCGAGGATGGATCTGCCACCGCAGCAGCAAGCAAGGCGCGGCCGTCAATGGCAGGCATGCGCCCCCGTTCGTCCAGCGCGGCCTGAAGCGCCTCTTTTTCGGCTGCGCGCGACAGCTGCCAGCGGCCCAGCGATGCCGTGACCAGCATGCCCGCCACTGCGGCGAGTGTGATCAACCAGAAACGCAGGCCTGCGGGACGGCGGAAAGTGGTCACGGGATAATGTGCTCCATGAAATACCTCGTAGTGCTGGCGTTCATCGCCATTCTGGCCAGCCTGGCATCCGCCCTGTTCTTCATGATGCGCAATGGACGCGATGACAAGTCCAAGGGCAACCACATGGCCAAGGCGCTGGCCGTGCGGGTGGGGATCTCCATCGTGCTGTTCCTGTGTATCCTGGTCGCCTGGCAGCTGGGCTACATTCAGCCTACTGGCCTGCCGGCAACCGCCCGCTAACCCCCTCCAACCGTGGCGAGCAGCACGCCGCCAGCGATGGACCAGGGTCTGCGCTGACAGCTTGCTTGCCAACAAAAAAAGCGCCGCGAGGCGCTTTTTTTACATGGCAGGCGCGGTTTACATCCAGTAGACCAGCACGTACAGACCCAGCCACACCACGTCCACAAAGTGCCAGTACCAGGCAGCGCCCTCAAAGCCGAAGTGCTTGTCGGCGGTGAAGTGGCCCTTTTGCAATCGCAGCGTGATCACCAGCAGCATCAGCATGCCCAGGAACACGTGGAAACCGTGGAAGCCGGTCAGCATGAAGAACGTCGAACCGAACACGCCCGAGTTGAGCTTGAGGTTCAGGTCGGTGTAGAGGTGGTAGTACTCATAGCCTTGCACCAGCAGGAAGACAAAACCCAGCAGCACGGTTGCCCACATGAAACCAATCGTCTTGCCACGCTGGTTCTCGCGCAAGGCGTGGTGGGCAATGGTGAGTGTCACACCCGAGGTCAGCAGCAGAGCCGTATTGATGGTGGGCAGCCAGAAGGGACCCACCGTCTGGAAGGGCTCGACGATGCCAGCCGGCGAACCGGTCACGCCAGCAGCCAGACTGGGCCAGACCGCCTTGAAATCAGGCCACAGCAGTGCATTGTCCAGGCTTCCCAGGGCAGGTACAGAGTGCGAACGCGCCCACCACAGGGCCGTGAAGAACGCGCCGAAAAACATCACCTCCGAGAAGATGAACCAGCTCATGCTCCAACGGTACGACAGGTCGATCTTGTGGCCATACAGGCCACCTTCACTCTCACGCACCGCATCGCCGAACCATTGGTACAGCGTGAACAGCCACCACACCAGGCCCAGCGCCAGGGAATACTTGCCCCAGTCGTGGCCGTTGATCCACTGCCCTGCGCCCAGAATGACGAAGAACAGGCCTGCAGCCGCCATCACAGGGTGACGCGACTCGGCAGGCACATAGTAGTACGGGGTTCCGCCGTGGGTTGATGCACTCATTTCAGCTCCTGACTCTCAAAATCTTTGTTTTCAGTATTTGTTCGTACCAACCAACACACACTCACTCACACGATCCAGTTCACCAGCCCGATCAGGCCGATGACCAGCAGAAAGACCGCGATCAATCCCACCACGATGATGTGCAGTGGGTTGAGTTTTTCGACATCCTGCTGGTATTCGCTGCCCTTGCGCAGGCCGATCAGCGACCAGGCCACGGCGCGCACGGTGCGCAGCAACGAGCCCTTGCGCGCATGCGGCTTCACCACGGGCTGCTCCAGTGGGGTATTCATGAGCCAGCTCCTTCCAATGAGGAAATGGCCGGAAGGGATACATCCACGGCTGCTGTGGACTGCGGTGCTGCGGGTGTCTTGCCACCCACTTCAAAGAACGTGTAGGACAACGTAATGGTCGTCACGTCCTTCGAAATACGGGGGTCAATCACAAACGCCACCGGCCATTCCTTTTTCTCGCCGGGCTCCAGCGTGTACTGGTTAAAGCAGAAGCACTCCAGCTTGTTGAAGTGCGCAGCAGCCTGGCGGGGCGCGTAGCTGGGAATGGCCTGCGCAGCCATGCGGCGGTTCTGGATGTTCTGAAACTGGTACATCACCGTGGTCAGCTCACCCGGGTGGACCTGCACCGATCGCTGAGCAGGTTTGAAATCCCAGGGACCCCGCGCGTTGGCATCAAACTCCACCGTGATCGTGCGGGTCCTATCCACCTGCGTGTTGGCAGGAACCTTGACATCCTTGCCCGCCACGCCGTTACCAGGCACCTGACGCTCGGAGAGCGACAGGATGTTGATGCCCGTCATCTCGCAGATGTGCTTGTAGATGGGAATCAGCACATAGCCGAAGGCGAACATGCCAGCCGCGATCACGACCAGCTTGCCGACCATCTTGGCGTTTTCGCGGTGCAGGCTCATGGCAGGTGTGGACTCAACGGGAAAGGAAGAACACCTTGGCCATGAACCCGACGAAGAACACCACCGCAATCGACGCCAGGATCAGCGCCATCCGCAGGTTGCTCTTTTTCTGCTCGGGTGTCATGGTCGTGATCCTCAGCCGATCACACGGGTGGCCGTGGCATCCAGCTTGGGTGGATTCTCAAAAGTGTGGAAAGGCGCTGGAGAGGGAACTTCCCATTCCAGACCTTCAGCACCGTCCCAAGGCTTCGCAGCTGCCTTTTCGCCCTTGCCACGCATGGCCGGAACAATCACCGCCAGGAAGAAGTAGACCTGCATCAGACCGAAGCCCAGCGCGCCGACCGAGGCAATCGCGTTGAAGTCAGCGAATTGCATGGGGTAGTCGGCGTAGCGACGGGGCATACCGGCCAGACCCAGGAAGTGCATGGGGAAGAAGGTGATGTTGAACGTGATCAACGAGCCCCAGAAGTGGATCTGGCCGCGCGTTTCAGAGTACATCACACCCGTCCACTTGGGCAGCCAGTAGTACACGCCAGCAAACATGGAGAACAGCGAGCCAGCCACCAGCACATAGTGGAAGTGGGCCACCACGTAGTACGTGTCTTGCAGCTGGATATCGATAGGGGCCATGGCCAGAATCAGGCCGGTGAAACCACCCATGGTGAACACGAAGATGAAGCCCACCGCAAACAGCATGGGGGTCTCAAAGGTCATGGAGCCGCGCCACATGGTGGCGATCCAGTTGAAGATCTTCACGGCCGTGGGCACAGAGATCAGCATGGTGGCGTACATGAAGAACAGCTGGCCCGTCACGGGCATGCCCGTCGTGAACATGTGGTGGGCCCACACGATGAACGACAGGATGGCGATGGACGACGTGGCGTACACCATGGAGGCGTAGCCGAACAGCTTCTTGCGGGCAAACGCAGGCACGATCTGGCTGATGATGCCGAAGGCCGGCAAGATCATGATGTACACCTCGGGGTGGCCGAAGAACCAGAAGATGTGCTGGTACATCACCGGGTCACCGCCGCCAGCGGGGTTGAAGAAGCTGGTGCCGAAGTGGCGGTCCGTCAGCGTCATGGTGATGGCGCCAGCCAGCACGGGCATCACAGCGATCAGCAGGTAGGCGGTGATGAGCCAGGTCCAGGCGAACATGGGCATCTTCATCAGCGTCATGCCGGGTGCGCGCATGTTCAGGATGGTCACGATGATGTTGATCGAGCCCATGATGGACGAGGCACCCAGGATGTGCATCGCGAAGATGCCGGCATCCATGGAGGGGCCCATCTGCAGCGTCAGCGGCGCATACAGCGTCCAGCCCGCAGCAGGAGCGCCGCCGGGCATGAAGAACGATGCCACCAGCATGATGGCCGCAGGGATCATCAGCCAGAAGCTGAAGTTGTTCATGCGGGCAAAAGCCATGTCGGATGCGCCGATCTGCAGCGGGATCATCCAGTTCGCAAAGCCCACGAAGGCCGGCATGATGGCGCCGAACACCATGATCAGACCGTGCATGGTGGTGAGCTGGTTGAACAGCTCGGGGTTCACCAGCTGCAGGCCGGGCTGGAACAGCTCGGCGCGAATCAGCAGCGCCAGGACGCCGCCCACCATAAGCATGGCGAAGGCAAACAGCAGGTACAGGGTACCGATGTCCTTGTGGTTGGTGGCATACACCCAGCGGCGCCAGCCGGTGGGACCATGGTGCCCATGGTCGTCGTGTGCGTGGTCGCCCGCATGCCCGTGGTTGTCGAGAACTGCACTCATCTTGGATTCCTCAATACGTTAGGGCGCTGATTACTTGCCGCGCTGGGCCACGATTTCAGCAGGCTGCACCAGCTGGCCGGTCTTGTTGGACCACGAATTCTTGGTGTAGGTGGCAACGGCTGCGATATCGGTATCGCTCAGTTGCGCCCATGCAGGCATGGCACCATTGGCTGCGCCCTTGAGCAGAACCTGGATCTGCTTGACATGGTCCGCGTCCAGCACGATGGCCGAACCGTCCAATGGCTTGATGGGGCCAGCGCCCTTGCCGTTGGCCTGGTGGCAGGCCGCACAGTTGGCTGCATACACTTTCTCGCCACGCTTCATGATGTCGTCCAGCGCCCAGACCTTGGTGGGGTCGTCCAGCTTGGCAGCAGCCTTCTTCTTCTGATCAGCCACCCAGGCGGTGTAGTCCTCAGCAGACACGACCTTCACATGGATGGGCATGTAAGCGTGCTCCTTGCCGCACAGCTCGGCGCACTGGCCGTAGTAGTCGCCAATCTTCTCGGCGCGGAACCAGGTGTCGCGCACAAAACCGGGGATCGCATCCTGCTTGATGCCGAAGGCGGGCACCATGAAGGCGTGGATCACGTCGTTAGCCGTCGTAATGATGCGGATCTTCTTGCCCACCGGCACCACCATCGGGTTGTCCACCTTGAGCAGGTAGTCAGTCGGCGCATCCTTGACATTGCCGCTGTCGGACATCACGCGGTGGCTGCTGTCCAGCGTGGAGATGAAGGCCAGGCCCTCGCCTTCGCCGGTGATGTAGTCATAACCCCACTTCCACTGGTAGCCCGTGGTCTTGATGGTGAGGTCGGCGTTGGTGGTGTCCTTCTGGGCCACCAGCACCTTGGTGGCAGGCAGGGCCATCAGGATCACGATGATGAACGGAACAATGGTCCAGACCACTTCCACCGTCACGGATTCATGGAAATTGGCCGACTTGGCGCCCTTGGAACGGCGGTGTTTCCAAATCGAGTAGAACATCACGGAGAACACTGCAACAAAGATCACCGTGCAGATGATCAGCATCATCCAGTGCAGAAAATGTTGCTCTTCTGCGATCTTGGTGACCGGGGGATGCAGGTTCAGCTGGTTGACTGCAGGGCCGCCAGGCAGGTCCTGAACGGCATGGGCTGCGGAGCCCACCCATGCACCGGCAATCAGCAGCAGAGAAGCCAGCTTGTTGGAAATGCTCTTCATAGTTCTCACTTACTTCTAAGCCTCAATTTAACCAATCCCTTTCGCGCGCCTGCGTGGGGTCAGGCTGCGCGCAAGGCCATGCGGATCTCCGATGCCAGAGCCGGTCGAAGTTCGGGGCGCATGAAGCGCCCCACTGCGACCGTACGGCCCTGCGCAGACAGCATGATCAGCGAACGGTCTCCAGACTTGGGCTCTACGCGAACCCAACTCCGGTCAAACTCGGCGCGCTCCAGCTTGCCTGCTGTCTCCAGTTCCACCACAAGGCGCGAACCTTGCAGCGAAATCCTCTCGCCATCCGCCGCATGGCGACCGTACATGGCGAATGCAATTCCTACAGCCACCATCTCCAGCCACGCAAAGGGCATGACCAGGCGGGCACCGAGTATCCAGAAGCACGTTGCGATACCCAGGGACACCACACACAAGGACAGATACATCCAGCCCAACTGCACCGGCGTGACCGAACAGTTGCGAACGAGACGCCAGTCAATGCGTTGACCCGACACCGTGGCAAAACGAAAAACCAAGCCCGTCACCAGAAGTGCTCACAAGACTGCCTGCTGGGTGCCTGTCATGCCCAAGGCAAGACAGGCGCAGCCCGCAAAGTTGCGCGGGAAGATGCCCGAAATCTCAATAACCCGGAATTGTAGCGTACCTTGTTCCATATCATTGACACGCCGTTACAGGCTAGTTCTCTTTGCCGCCCTGGCGCAACAGGGTGCGCATGTCCTGCAGCGACACAGCGCTGCTGGAACTGACGCGCACCCGAGGCGCGGGCTTGAACGCATGGCCATAAATGATTTCGAAAGTCAGTGCCAACTGACCACCTTGTTGCGGATCTGCCAACCGGTCGGACAGCACTTGGTAGAGCTTCTCGCGCCAGCGCCGACCGCGCAATGAGGGAAAGCGATCAGGGTGCAGATTGCAACCCAGCTCGCGCAGCTCTTGAACCAGCCGCTCGGGCGTGGCAAACGTGAGCGTGATGCGCTCCATGTCCATCACCGGTTCGGCGAAACCGGCATGCACCAGCATGTCACCCCAATCGTGCATATCAGTGAAGGCATGCCCGGCCGGGGGCCAGCCCAGCTCGGCATACACCGCATGCAGTTCTCGCAGGGTATCGGGCCCCAGGCACGAGAACATCAGGTAGCCATCCACCGCAAGGGCACGGTGCCATTGCGCGATCAGCGCCTGCGGGTCGGCTGCCGTGTGCAGCGCCATGTTGGCCCACAGCATCTGCACACTCGCATCTGCTGGCATACCCAGCTGGGGGTTGCCTGCGCTCCAGCGCGCAGGGCTCCACCACGGCTTGGCCAGCGCCTGCCGGGCAGAGTCCTCGCAATGGGCTGCCGTTTCGTAGATCTGGCAACGCGCTTTGGGATAGCGTGCGCTCACCAGCGCATGCGCCTGCAGGCCGCCACGCACCGCGTCCCAATGGCACCAGGATTCAGGGGCCTGGCGAATCCATTGCAAGCGGTCCTCCATGCGGCGGGCGACTTCTTCATGAAGCCAGGGAGATACTGCGGGGGCTGCTGCATGCCAGCGGGCCGCAGCAACGGGATCAATGGTGGGGGGGCGCTCGGAGGACGTCATGGGCCGCGCGAGTATATTGATTCATGCTTTTTACGGGCCTGACAGGGATTTCGCGCCGTCTCCATACCTGGGCCAACCAAGTGCCCAGCCAGTGCGCGTTCTGCCACACCTGGCCCTCGCAGCGTATCTGCAACGCCTGCGTGGCGCGGTTTGCACAGCCCGCCACGCGCTGCCAGCGCTGCGCCCTGCGGGTGCCTGCAGGGGTAGAGGTCTGCGGCGCCTGCATCCAGACCCCGCCCAGCTTTGATGCCTGCATTGCCGCAGTGGACTACGCCTACCCCTGGGCCGATGCGCTGGCGCAGTTCAAGTTTCGCGGTGATCCGGGCTGGGCCAAGGCGCTGGCCACACTGATGCGCAGCACGCCGTGGATGGAACCGGCGCTGGAAGCGGCCGACCGCGTGCTTCCAGTGCCGCTGTCCACCGAACGCCTGCGCGTGCGGGGCTTCAACCAGTCGGCCCTGCTGGCAAGGCACCTGGTAGGCCCCAAAACCGACCTCCACGCCCTGCTGCGCCTGCACGCCACCGAGGCGCAAAGCAGCCTGCCCCGCGCCCAGCGCCTGCGCAACCTGCGCGGCGCCTTCGCCGTTGAACCCAGCCGCGCGACAGCCCTGCGCGGCCAGCGGGTGGTGCTGATCGATGACGTGATGACCACCGGTGCCACGCTGCAGGCGGCCACCCTGGCGCTGCGCGAGGCAGGCGTGACGCATGTCACCGCCGCCGTCCTGGCGCGCACGGGGCTCGACTGAGCCCCGCAACCTCGAAGTACCAGCGGGATACTTTTGATTACGAGCGGTTGCTCAACTCACACGTCCAGCGATGACAATTGGCGGCATGTTCCATATCGTCCTCGTCGAACCCGAGATACCGCCCAACACGGGGAATGTGATTCGCCTGGCGGCCAACACGGGGTGCACTCTGCACCTTATCGAGCCGCTCGGGTTCTCGATGGAAGACCGCCAGATGCGCCGTGCGGGGCTGGACTATCACGAATACGCCCAGGTGCAAGTGCATGCAGGCTGGACCGCCTTCCTGCGGGATACCCAACCAGACCCGACCCGCATGTTCGCGATGACCACGCACGGCTCGCAGCCCGTGCATTCCACCTGCTTCCTGCCGGGCGACTGGATGGTGTTTGGCGCTGAAACGCGGGGGCTTCCGCCCGAACTGCGCGAGAGTTTTCCGCCCGCACAACGCCTGCGCCTGCCCATGGTGGCGGGCCAGCGCAGCCTGAATTTGTCCAACGCCGTGGCTGTGACGGTGTTCGAAGCCTGGCGCCAGAACAGTTTTGCGATGCCCGACGGCGAAATCGCCGTGGAGCCAGAGGGCACCATCATCAGCGGATTTGCGCAGCTGGGTTGATGCCTGGCTGATTGTTGGTGGGCGCGCCACCTTGGCCGATGGGCTTGGGTTACTTGGCCTGCTGCCCGCGTTGGTCCGCCACGGCCAGGGGCACCTGCTCGCTGAGAAAGTCCAGAAACACCTTGGTGCGCGCGGGCAGCATGCGGCCGGACGGCAGCGCGGCATAGATGGTGTAGCGCGAAAAAATCCACGCCGGCAGGATGTGCACCAGTTCGCCACGGGCCAGGTGTTCCTCGGCCAGAAGGCGCGATGTGACGGCCACCCCCGCGCCGTCTACCGCCGCGCGCAGAAGCAGCTCGGTGCTGACCGACTGCAGCACTGCCGGCACATCGACCTCTTGCGCGGGCATGCTGCCGTTGAGCGATTGCAGGCGCAGCTTGCGCGCTGGCCCCAACTGCGCTCGCGCGGCCATGCCGGAGTCGCGCAGATAGTCGTGTTGCAGCAGGTCTTGCGGCTCGCGCGGAATGCCCTTGCGCTCCAGGTAGTCGGGTGATGCAACAACAATCGCCTCCCCCTTCAACAGGGGGCGTGCCACGATGTTGGCATCAAAATCCTCGCCCGCCACCATGATGGTCACATCATATTCATCCACCCTCGCCGAAGCATAGGCGTCCAGGTCGATGTCAAGCAACAGCTTGGGGAATTCCGCATGCCACAGCGCCACCATGGGCGCCAGAAAGTTGGTCGCCAGCACCGGCGCCGCAACGATGCGGATGGTGCCGCGCAGATCGCGCGTGTTGGCCGCCGCTGCCGCTTCGGCGTCGTCGATCTCGTGCAGGATGGTGCGTACGCGCTGCAGATAGGCATCACCCGCGTCAGTGAGCGCCAGCTTGCGGGTAGTGCGCTGCAGCAGCCGCGTGCCCAGATGCTGCTCCAGCTCGGCCACCATGCGGGTGACCACAGGGGGTGACATATCCATGGCGCGGGCGGCGGCGGCAAAGCCGCCCTCTTCCACCACACGCTCGAAAATTTTCATGGCTTGCAGTCGGTCCATGGTTCAGACCTCCTGCCCGGTGGCGACCAGGCTCAGGCCGGGGCGCCGAAATTGCGCGCCAAAGACTCGGCCACGCACACCGGCTTGTCGCTGCCCTCGCGCTCCACGGTCACCAGCCAGGTCATCTGTATGCCATCGGGCGCCACGGGCTCGGCAGCCTGCAGCGTAAGGCGCGCTCGCAAGCGACTGCCCACAGGCACGGGCGCCGTGAAGCGCACCTTGTTGAGCCCGTAGTTCACGCCCATGCGCGCACCCTCGATGGTCAGGCCCGTCTCGAAAAACTGCGGGATCAGCGACAGCGTGAGAAACCCATGCGCAATGGGCGCGCCAAACGGCCCGGCCTTGGCACGCTCGGGGTCCACATGGATCCACTGGTGGTCGCCCGTGGCCTGGGCAAACAGGTTGACCTGTTCCTGCGTGATGGTGATCCAGTCGGTCACGGCGACCTCCTGGCCCACGCAGGCGCTGACTTCGGAATAAGAGCGGAAGATTTTCATCGTCGCAATGTAGCCCCGCGCCTTGGCGCGCCTTGTCTGCCGGGTGACAGGTGTTTTCCCGAGGGGCTGGTTGTACGTTCTGCTTCACGCTGACCTTCAAGAATTGAGCCATGCACAGATGCCCTGCCACTGCTCCAGGTCGCGCGCCACGCGGCCGGGCGCCACGTCAAACAGCGTGAGGCCATGCGCCGCTAGGTGGATGTAGTTCTGCGTATCGCGCAGGTAGCCCAGCACCGGGAAGCCCAGGCTGTCCACAAAATGGTGCAGCTGCTCGGCGGCCTTGGTGCGGGCGTCCACGCGCATGCCCACAATGCCGATCTGCACCCCTTCAGCGCGGCGGTGCTCGGCCAGCTGGTCCAGAAAACTGCGCGTGGCAAAGATGTCGAACACACTGGGCTGCAGCGGCACGATGATCTTGTCGGCCAGCTTGAGCACATCGTTCAGCCGCCAGCCGTGCAGCCCGGCAGGGGTGTCGAGCACCGCGTGCGTGGTGCCCTTGGGCGGGCGGCTGATCACGTCCGAGTTGATGCCATCCCAGGCGCCAATGGGGCGCGCGGCAGGCGGGCGCAGACCCAGCCAGAGCTTGGCGGATTCCTGCCGGTCGGTGTCGCCCAGAATCACGGGATGCCCCTGGCTGGCGTAGTAGCCCGCGATGTTGGTGGACAGTGTGGACTTGCCCACACCACCCTTCGGGTTGGCGACAACAACTACTGGCATGACAACCTCCTTGGAATCTGCGTATCCATGAAAAACCAAGCCAAATCAGCCTCTAGCGCTTTATAGGCAAGCGCAAGCAGCTATTAAAATCGAAGCACAACCATCCTATCAAGCGTGCTGCCCGCCGCGCTTGACGAAGAACAGCCCGGCGCCCACCGCCATCAGCAAGCCGCCAAACACACGGTTTTGCGCCCGCACCGCACGCGCGCTGCGCATCAGGCGGCGCAGCGCGCTGGCACCCGCAGCGTAGCCGTGCATCACCACCACGTCCACCGTCACCGTGGTGGCTGCCATCACCACCAGCTGCGTCCACAGTGGGCGCGTGTCGGTCATGAACTGGGGCAACACCGCCACCATGAAGATGATGCCCTTGGGGTTGGTGGCGTTGGTCAAAAAACCCGTGAGGCAGCGTTTTTGCCAGGTGCCCGCCGACTCGGCTTCATCGCCCTGCACCGGCGATTTGTCCCCGGCACGCCACTGCGCAAAGCCCACATAGATCAGATAGCAGGCGCCCAGCACTTTCACCACGCTGAAAGCCACCTCGGACGCCAGCAGCAGCGAACCCACGCCCGCCCCGGCAATCAGCAAAATCAGCAACAGGCCCAGCTGCAGGCCCAGGATGGTGGCGCCCGTCTTGCGCACGCCGTACGACAGCCCATGGCTCATCGACAACACGGCCCCCGAACCCGGCGATACCGCAATCAGGCACGATGCCGCAAAAAAAGCCAGCCAAGTCTGAAAGTCCATGAATCAACAAAGCCCGTGTGCGAAGAAGGGCGAGCATCTTAACAACGCCCCCGTGTCGCTGCCATGATCTGGATAAAAATGCCTGCTAGCGCTTGACCATAAAGCGCTACCAGCTATCAAAATAGAAGCATTTCAATGGCATGCCACGCGCACCCCCGCATCGCTACGGCAATGCCAGAATCCTGACACGC
>NZ_JAMXAX010000120.1 GCF_023913775.1 Acidovorax facilis | reverse complement strand
TGCTTTTGCTGCAGTCCCAGGGCTATTGCGTGGCGTTCGCTCTGGCTCAACTGCTGGTAATTCTTCTGTGTCATCTTGGCCTCAATTCTCGGTGTTGCACTTCAGAATTGAGGCCGCCAAGCGCTGGTGGCCCAAATTGCTTGAATTTTTGGCGCTGCCTTCTACCCGCGCCGCGTTCCCGGGCCGCGCCGCATCCAGGCGCCGGTCGCCAGCAGCCCCAGGCAAAGCACCACCAGCGCCCAGGGCGAGTTGACGGGGATGTTGCTGGAGGCCACTTCTTCGAGCACCAGGTCGTCGTGGTAGCCCGCCGCGTCGAAGGTGAAGAAGCTGCCGGTTTTGAGTGCGATGGTCGCCTGGCTGGAGGTCGCCGTAAAGGTGCCGTCAAAGGGCTCCCACTGGAACTGGAAGACGCCGTTGAGCGCGAGGTTCGACACGTCGCGCCGGGCAATCAGCGTATCCAGCGGGCCGGGCGCCGCGTCGATGGTGGCTGCGCCCACGGCGCCGTCGTAGGCCACCACTTCCCACCAGGTGGCGTTGCCGCCGGCATTGCCCGTGACGCCCCCCGACCAGGCGCCGCGCAGCTGGTACACCCGCCCGGGGGTGACCGCCACGGTCTGGAACAGGCCCCCGTGTGCATTGCCCGCGCCACTGCCTTTTTTCTGCGCGTGGGACATTCCGGCGCCTCCGAACGGGCACTGGGTGGGCACCCAGATATCGCAGTCGTTGCTGTGTATCCAGGTGCCGTCCCAGAAGCCCGGCGGCGCCGTCCAGGTACTCCAGCCAGCCAGGCCGGCCTCGAAGTTGCCGTTGGTGAGCAGGTTCTGGGCACGCACGGCGGTTCCCCCCGCCAGGAGGAGCAGCAAGATCAGGGCACGAACAATGGCTGTCATTGGTAGGGCTTTCTGAAAGTCGAGGGGGAGCAGGGGGACGGTGCGCGGGGCGCCATGCCCGCCAATACCGAGCTGCAAAGAGGCGCAGTATCTGGGCCGATCCCCCCGGATGCAAGTTTTATCGGGCAGGCGGGCAGCGCAAGCTGGGCCGACCGGGCTGCCTTACCAGGCCGGTGTGCCTCACGCCGACGGGTTGCAGGTCACGCCACGTTTTGTGCATTTCGTCGCAAATGTCTCGCGGGGCCTGGGCGGGCTGGGCACAGTGCGGGTCGGTTTGGGCGTGTCCCAGCTTGACCCCCCCCCACAGAAAGCCCCTTCATGAAAAAACTGATTCTCTTCCTGGCCGCGCTGACCACCCTGGCAGCACACGCTGCCGACCTGCGCATTGAAGTCACCGTGCCTGCGCAAAAGCAGGGCGCCGTGCTGGCCGCACTGTTTGACAACAGCGAGGGCTTCCCGCGCGGCAAGCCGCTGCAGGTGGCCACGGCCCAGCCGGGCGATGGGAAGGCTGTGGTGCAGTTTGTGGGCCTGCCCGAAGGTGACTACGCCGTTTCGGTGTTTCTGGACGAGAACGCCAACATGAAACTCGACGCCAATGTGTTTGGCGTGCCGACCGAGTTATACGGCTTCAGCCGCAATGCGCGCAGCGCGCTGGGCCCACCGCAGTTCGCCGACGCGGCCTTCCGCGTGGGTGCCGATGTCAGCCCCCAGGCCATCGAACTCAAGTAAGCCAGCCAGGAGCCCGCGATGACCCACCCCCATCCACCGCGCCGCGCTGTTCTGGCAGCCCTGGGCGCCAGCCTGCTGCCCACGCTGAGCCACAGCGCCGATGCGCCCCATGCCTGGCGCAGCAGTTACACCCCCTACAACGGGCCTTTGAAGGCGCCGCTCACCAGTGGCCCGCTGCCCGTGAGGGGGCGCTGGCCCGCTGCCCTGCAGGGCACGCTGTACCGCATTGGCCCGGCCCGGCGCGAGCTCGGCAGCGTGGCCATGAACCACTGGTTTGACGGCGACGGAATGCTGCAGGCGTTTCGTTTTGAGGGCGGCAACCTATCAACGGTCACGTCGCCCCGGATTTCGCACCGAGGCGCCCTGCTGGCCACCCCCAAGCTCACAGCCGAAGAGGCCGCCGGTCGGCTGCTGTACTCGGGTTTTGCCACCACGCTGCCCAACTCGCCCCCGCTCAGCGGGCCGGACGACGTCAACCCTGCCAACATCAATCTGCTGGCCCTGCCCGCGCGCAAGGAGCTTTTTGCGCTGTGGGAAGCGGGTTCGGCCCTGGCGGTGGACCCGGTTACGCTGCAGGCCCAGGGGTTCAAGGCCTGGTCGCCCGAGACGCGGGGCGCGCCCTTCTCGGCCCATCCGCGTGTGGCGCCGGATGGCACGGTGTGGAATTTTGGCTATGTCCCGGGCTCGGGGAAGCTGCTGGTGTACGACATTGCACCGACTGGGCAGTTGCGCCGCCAGCATGTCCTGACCACGGAACAAGCAGACATGGTGCACGACTTCGCCATCACTGAGCGGCACTTGGTGTTCCTGCTCATGCCGCTGAAGTTCAACGGACAGCCCGGTGCCGGTAGCCCGCTGCCGCACTACCGCTGGGAAGACAAGGCGCCGCTGGTGGTGTTGCTCGTGGGCAAGGCGGACTTCAAGGTCCAGCGCTTTGAGTTGCCCGCCACCGGCCTGTTCCACCTGGCCAATGCCTGGGAAGAGGGTGGCACGGTGCAGGTGCGGTTTGTGGCGCAACCCGACATCCTGACCGCGCTGCGCCATCTGAACGTCGATGCCCCCCGCAGCACCTCGGTAGCGGCTGCGACGCAGTGGGCGCACATCACGCTCAACCCGTCCACCGGCCAGGCGCGGCTGGAGACACCGGGGCTTGCCCACGTGGAGTTCCCGCGCATCCACCCGGCTCGCAACGGGCTGCCCACGCGCTTCACCACCTTGCTGGCGCGCAGCCCGGGCATGGACGCGCAAGTGCAGGGCTTTGACACGGTGCTCACGCTGCAGGGCGACAAAAAACCGCAGCGCCATCGGTACGGCGCGGGCTGGATTGCAGAGGAGCATGTTTACATCCCCGCCAGCACCACCGCGCCCGAGGGCCGGGGCTGGGTGCTGGGCACCGCCTACCACTGGCCGACGGAGCGCACGACGCTGTCCGTGTTCGACGCCCAGGCGGTGAATGCCGGGCCGGTGGCCAGCGTCACGCTGCCCTATGGCCTGCCGCTGGGGCTGCACGGGCAGTTTGTTGCTGCTGGAGCTTGATCAAGGTGCTGGCTCTCGGCCAGCCCGGTGGCTGGCGCCAGTGATCAGGACTGGGCAGGCGGTCACGGTCTGCGCATGGCAATAACTTGCTTGCTGATTCAGTAATCCCTTGTAACACTTTCTGTTTTACGCAAAAAAGGGATTTCAGAATGAAGCGAGTCATGTTGGGTGCGCGGGGTAGTGTCGTTGCGGTGGTGGGATTGCTGGTGGCGCAGGGCGCAGCCGCGCAATCCATGGGTAGCGTGTCCTACGCGCCCCTGGCGGCCTCGAACGTGCCCACGATGTCTGAATGGGGGCTGATCGGAATGGCGGTTTTGTTGGCCCTGGCGGCCTATCACGCGATGCGTGCCCAGGGCGGCCGTGCGCTGAAGGCCTGGACAACGGGTCTCCTGGTTTGCGGAGTGCTCTCAGCGAGCCTTTGGAATCACCCCGCCATTGCGACCCCCGCGCCGGTGGAGATCGC
This sequence comes from Acidovorax facilis, assembly GCF_023913775.1. GTDB lineage: Bacteria > Pseudomonadota > Gammaproteobacteria > Burkholderiales > Burkholderiaceae_C > Acidovorax > Acidovorax facilis. Next base: position 14,750 of record NZ_JAMXAX010000120.1, on the reverse strand, counting down.
CTTTGACCAGGCCACAGGCGGCGTGGCCAACATTCCCCACAGCACCGAACTCTTCTTCGGGGATTTGTTTCATATCTATACCGCCCAGAACCTGACGGACCGCGCGCAGCGGGTGACCGGCGTCAGCGTCATATCCGGACTGGTTGTGCTTCCTCCCACGGGCTTCACGCCAGAATGCACTGTGGGCTTGGTGCTGCAGCCCAACGAAGTCTGTTACATCAAGGTCTACAACGACAATCTGCCCGGTTGACCGGCGTCATATCGCGAGCGGGTCCACATCCACCAGCCACCGTATCAGCCCCTTGTGCTCGGGCTGACTGCGGGTGGTTTGCAGCACTGGCTGCCACGCGGCCAGAAAGCGCTGCAGGGTGGCGCGGCTGCTGCTTTCCATGAGCATCTGGGCGCGTTCCACATTGGCCACACGCTGGATGGTCAGCGGCACGGGCGGGAACAGGATGACCGTGCCATCGGGCAGCCCTGGCAGCTGCGCGGCGTGGGCGGCGGCGGTGGCAGCTGACAGAAAGCCCTGCGCCACCTCCTGCGTGCGGGCATCGGCCCGCACCAGCGCCTGGTAAGAGAACGGCGGCATGGCGGCCTCCTCGCGCTCCTTGAGCTGCTGGGCGGCAAAAGCCTCGTAGTCGTGCGTGCGCAGCGCTTCGAACACGGCATGTTTGGGGTGAAAACTCTGCACCCACATCTCGGGCTGCGTGCCATGCACCGCTTGCGCGGCCATGTAGGCCGCATCGCGCCCAGCCCGGCCTGCGGCCTGCATGAGCAGCGCAAACAGCCGCTCGGCCGCGCGGAAGTCGCTGCTGAACAGCGCGCCATCGGGCTGCACCGCGGCCACCAGCGTGATGCGCCGAAAGTCGTGCCCCTTGGCGATCATCTGCGTGCCCACCAGCACATCCACCTCACCAGAATGCACCTGCGCCAGCTGCGCCTCCAGCGCACCCTTGGCCTTGGTGGTGTCGGCGTCGATGCGGGCGATGCGGGCCGGCGTGCGGTCGGGCCGCAGCACTTCGGACAGCAGGGCGCCCAGTTGCTCTTCGAGCTGCTCGGTGCCCCGGCCCATGGGGTGGATGTCGGGGCTGCCACAGGTGGGGCAGTGGTAGGGCACGCGCACGGTGTAGCCGCAGTGGTGGCAGCGCAGGGTGCGGTCGGTCTTGTGGAAGACCTGGTGCGCGCTGCAGTGCGGGCAGTCGCTTTTCCAGCCGCAGTCCACGCAGTGCAGCACGGGGGCGTAGCCCCGGCGGTTCAGCAGCACCATGCTTTGTTCGCCGCGCGCCACGCGTTCGGTGATGGCCTGCAGCAGCGGCGCGCTGAACACCGTGCGCCGAGGCTGCTGGTTCATGTCCACCCGGCGCACCCGCGCCAGGGCGCCGGCACCGATGCGGCTGGGCATGTGCAGCCGCACATAGCGGCCGCCTTCGGGGTCGTCGGCCGTAGGGGGGCGACTGGCATACCAGCTCTCCAGCGACGGTGTGGCCGAGCCCAGAATGACTTTGGCGCCCTGCTCGCGCCCGCGCCAGATGGCCAGATCGCGGGCCGAGTAGCGCGCGCCCTCTTGTTGCTTGTAGCTGGGGTCGTGTTCTTCATCGACCACGATGAGTTTCAGCCCCGGCAGGCTGGCAAACACCGCCATGCGCGTGCCCAGCACAATGCGCGCGCTGCCGCTGTGGGCGGCCAGCCAGCTCTTGAGGCGCTGTGGGTTCGTCATACCGCTGTGCAGCGACACCACGGCACCGGGGCCGAAGCGCGGGGCAAAGCGGCCCACAAAGCGCTCTTCGAGCTGGGGGGTCAGGTTGATCTCGGGCACCATCACCAGGGCTTGCGCGGTGGGGTCGGCCTCCAGCATCTCCTGCACACAGCGCAAATACACCTCGGTCTTGCCGCTGCCCGTGCTGCCAAACAGCAGGAATGGGCCTTTTTCAGCAGAAATTCGGGCCCTGGCGCTTTCCTGTTCTGGGGTAGGTGCTATATTTTCAATAGCATTTGAAGTGTCGCCCCCTGCCTTGGCCGGGCGGCGCAGGCGGCGGGCGAGTTGTTCGGGGCGCAGGTCGCGCAGCTGGGGCGGCAAGGCGGCCGTAGCGACCTCGCCCAGGGCACGCTGGTAGTAGCGCGCGGCGAATGCCACCAGGCGGCGCCAGTGCAGGTCCAGCGGCGCCACACCGTCGAGCACACCGGCAATCGGCCGCAGCGTGGCGCCGTCAGGCAACTCGCCGGTGGCCTCGTCGGTATCCCACACCACGCCCAGCACCTCGCGGGTGCCCAGCGGCACGCGCACCAGCGTGCCGGGCGCGAGCGTGTGCTCACTGGCGTAGCTCAGCAGGTCGCCCACGCCGCTGTGCGACGGGGTGTGCAGGGCAACCTGGACGATGGTGGAGGGGGTAGGCATGGCAGAGGGCGGGTTACAGAGGCTTGTGGAAGTCGCGTGGAGGTTTAGGTGCTAAGTGCTTGATTTGATGAGGGGGCCCAAGTAATCCCGACTTTCTGTGGATAACTTTGTTGACATCCTGTCCGGACACCCTGCCAGCCCGCATGAATGCTGGCTGCGAACAGATTGCCCGGAAATGCGGCACACCAAAAAAATCGTTATGAATCAAGCATCTGAAGAAATTTCCCACGAATTTTTGTGCTAAGCCGTTGTGACGGACGTATGTTGCGCCGCATCACGGTTGGTGTGCATAAGTCGGACACGAGGGCTTCGTCAAGAGGACAGATGGCCCCCTTTTTGTGCTAGCTGTGGGGTGTCATGTTCACCCATTTCTTCGATATGGCCTGCAAGTGCTTGATTTCACAGGGTATTTGTAAGAAATCCAAAATTTCTGTGGATAACTTTGTTGATATCCCTTGGTTTTGCCCCGCAAGGCCTTGAAAATCCGTGCTTTGGCTGGATTGCCTGTCAAAAAAGCAGGGGATTTAAATCCATATAAATCAACGACTTAGCGGTTGCGCAAAGTTTTTTTACAAGTTGCCACCTGCAGTGGCTCGGGGCCGGTGGATGCTCCAATTTTGTGCATAAGTTCGCCTTGGAAGCGGGCTCGCCGGCACCTGAAGATCTTGAACAGGTTCTAAGGATTGTCGCAGGGCCTGCTGGGGCGCTGTGCGGTGGGGCTGGTGTCGTCGCAGGTCCCCGGTGATGGCGGCCGAGGTCGCTTTGCTTCAAGACGGCGTGGGCCCGCGTGGCGACGATGCGGCCATGGCTAACAACTCTTCTCCTTCCCTTGCAATAGCTCCCTCCATGGAGCGCGATGGTTTTGTGCTTGCCCGGCTGGACGATGTGGTGCAGGCCGCACGCGCCAACAGCCTGTGGTTCATGACCTTTGGCCTGGCCTGCTGTGCCGTCGAGATGATGCATGCCGCCATGGCGCGCTACGACCTGGACCAGTTCGGCATCATTCCGCGCTCCAGCCCACGCCATAGCGACCTGATGATCGTGGCCGGCACGCTGACGAACAAGATGGCGCCCGCCATCCGCAAGGTCTATGACCAGATGCCCGAGCCGCGCTATGTGGTCTCGATGGGCTCGTGCGCCAACGGCGGCGGGTATTACCACTACAGCTATTCGGTGGTGCGCGGCTGCGACCGCATCGTGCCGGTGGATGTCTATGTGCCCGGTTGCCCGCCCACGGCCGAGGCGCTGCTCTACGGCATCCTGCAGCTGCAGGCCAAGATCAAGCGCCCCCGTGTGATCCAGCGGTAAAGCGGTCGCAAAGCGCGGCGGCCACTTCAACTGCGCCGCAGCAGCCAGTCGGCATCGTCACCCGGCTGCTGGGTGTGGGCCTTGAGTGCAGCAGGAGGGCGTTCGAAAAGGCTGCGCGCCTCGCGGCTGAAGTGTGCCTGGTCGGCGTAGCCGTGGCGCAGCGCTGCATCCAGCGCACCCGCATCGCCGTCGCGCATGGTCAGCAGGGCGTGTTCGGCCCGCAGCATGCGCTCGATCTCGCCAGGCCGCAGGCCTACCAGTTGCCGTGTGCGGCGCTGCAGGTGCCGGGGCGTCCAGCCGAGCGTGGTGGCCAGGGTCTGGCGTGCGCCGCGCTGCCAGTCTTGTTGCAACACCTGCAGCCAGGCGGCGTGCCGGTCTGCCACGGCGCCCCAGCGCGGGGTGAGGAAGGCCACACACAGCGCCTTGCGCGCACCATGGTCGGGCGCCGCGTGGACGGCTGCCAGGAAAGGGCGCCAATCCTCAGGCAGCCAGGCGCTCGCGTCTGTGACCTGGTCGGTCAGCGGCGCAAGGTCCTGCCCGGTGAGCAGCCCCAGCGCGCCGGGCTGGAACGCCAGGCAGAACGAATCGCCATCACGGGATGAGACCGAGTGGTACGGATGTCGGTGGGCGCCCGACAGCGTGATGGCCGGCATGGCCGCTGCGATGGTCGCGCCCGCACATTCCACGAGTTGGGCGGTGCCCCGCGTGAGCCAGATGATGCCGGGGTAGGGGCTGGGCGGCACGCGCGTGTCCGTCGGGGTGTGGGTCGGCTGGCGGCCCAGGTCGCGCCAGAAAAAGGCGCGCACGCAGTCTGCGAGCGCGCCGGGTGGGGATTGCAGGGCCGAGGCGGGCAGTGCCTGCGGGCCGGTGGGGGACTCCGCTGGCCGCGGTACGGGGTGTTCCGTTGCCATCACTTGGTCCCTGCGCGGCGTGCCGGCGGTCTGGATACCTCGCCCGGGGTGTCAGCCCTGGCGCTGCGCGCGCGAGTGGCTGTGCACAGCCTCCACCAATGCCGCCACATGCTCGGGCGGGGTGAACTGGCTGATGCCATGGCCCAGGTTGAAGATGTGGGTGGGGCCGGTGGTGCTGCGGTCGGTGTGGGGTTTGCCGAAGCTGTCGAGCACCTTGTGCACCTGCTGCACGATCTGTGCGGGCGGCGCAAACAGCACGTTGGGGTCGATGTTGCCCTGCAGCGCCTTGCCCGGGCCGCCTGCCTGGCCGCCCACGATGGCGCGGGCCTTGCCCAGGTTGGCCGTCCAGTCCAGGCCCAGCACCTCGCAGTCGATGTCCTTCATGTCTTCCAGCCAGATGCCGCCGCCCTTGGTGAAAACGATGCGCGGCACGTCGGCGCCGTCCACGCCGATGCGCTTCAATTGCGCCAGCACGCGCGTGGTGTAGGCCAGGCTGAACTCCTGGAACGCGCCGTCGGCAAGCACGCCGCCCCAGCTGTCAAAAATCATCACGGCCTGGGCTCCGGCGTCGATCTGGGCGTTCAGGTACGCGGCCACGCTGTCGGCGTTGATGGCCAGGATGCGGTGCATCAGGTCTGGCCGGGCGTACATCAGGCTCTTGACCAGGCGGTAGTCGTCTGATCCCTTGCCTTCGACCATGTAGCACGCCAGTGTCCAGGGGCTGCCCGAAAAGCCGATCAACGGTACGCGGCCGTTCAGGGCCTTGCGGATGCTGGTGACCGCGTCGAACACGTAGCGCAGTTTGTCCATATCGGGCACGGCCAGCTCGGCCACGGCGGCTTCGTCGCGCACCACTTTGGCAAAGCGCGGGCCTTCGCCCTCGGCAAACGACAGGCCCAGGCCCATGGCGTCAGGCACGGTGAGGATGTCGCTGAACAGGATGGCCGCATCGAGCGGAAAGCGCTCCAGCGGCTGCAGGGTCACTTCGGTAGCGTAGTCCACATTGGTGGCCAGGCCCATGAAGCTGCCGGCCTGGGCGCGCGTGGCCTTGTACTCCGGCAGATAGCGCCCCGCCTGGCGCATGAGCCACAGGGGCGTGTAGTCGGTGGCCTGGCGGCGGCAGGCACGCAGGAAGGTGTCGTTGGCGAGGGGGGCGAAGGTCATCCTGCGATTGTCGCAGGCCGACCGCCGGCCTCGGCACCCGGCCTGGCGGCAGAAATTGATGCGCATCAAGCCAGGGCGCACGCGGAACCGGCTTCGCCGGTCCAGGCGTGGCGTCCCCCTCCCGGGGGAACCGGCGCAGCCGCTCAGGGGGGCTTCACCGTTCTGCGATGTAGTGCGACATGCGGACGGTTTCGCCGGGCGCCAAAAACGCCCGCACTTCGGTTTCCAGCGCCTGGTCGGCCATCGTGGCGCGGGCGCGCTGGTGCAGGTAGTCGGCCCAGGATTCAACGATGAAGCGCTCCACGTACCGCGAGGGTTCACCAAGGTCCTTGTACACCCGCCAAAAGGTGGCGCCGTCGCGCCTGCGCGGGGCCTTCATGCGGCTGATGGTGTCGAGGAACGCTGCATCGGTGCCGGGCGCAATGCGGTAGCCCACCTCCACAGCCACGGGGCCGGCCTCGGGCAGGGGCTCGGCCTCGATGAAGAGTTCATCCCACGGTGTGGCCTGTGTCACTTCGTGCAGCCCACCCATGCGCAGCGGCATGGGGCGTGCCAGCAGCAGCCCCACACCCATGAGCGCAGCGGCCACGTACAGCGTGGGAGCCAAGCCCACTATGTCGGATGCGGCGCCCCAGAATGCCGAGCCCATGGCAAACGCGCCCAGCGCGGCCACCATGTGCATGGCCACGGCGCGGGATCGCACCCACTGCGGGGCACTGGCCTGCGTGGCGGTGTTGAAGGTGGACATCGCCGACATCCACGCCGCGCCCGCAAACAGCATGGCGATGTAAACCACCCACGCCACCTTGGTCAGCGCTGCCACCAGCATGGCGGCAGCAAACACCACGCCGCCCACGCCTACGATGACCTCCATGCCAAAGCGCGCGCGCAGCCGCCCCAGCACCAGGCCAACGGCCACGGCACCCGTACCCAGGCAACCCATCAGCAGCCCAAAGCCCTGCGCACCGGTGCCCAGCTGGCGCTGCGCAATCACCGGCAGCAGCGCCCACAGGGCCGAGCCTGCCGCGCTGAACGCCATCACGCGCACCAGCTGCGCCAGGATGATGCGCGAGTGCCAGGCAAAACGCAGGCCACTGAGCGTGCCGCCCCACAGGCGCTCGGCGGGCAGCTTGGACGGCGGGTGTGCCTTGGGCGGCCAGCGGCGGATGGACTCCCACATCACCAGCGTCGTGGTCACCGTGACGGCAAACACCCAGCCCGCACCCAGCTGCGCAAACACCAGGCCCGCCAGCGTGGGCCCCACGGCGCGTGCGGCGTTGTAGGCAATGCTCACGGCGGTGATGGCCTGGGGCCATTCATCGCGCGGAACGGGGTCGATGACGGACGAGTTCCACGCCGGCGTGAGCACTGCTGTGCAGCAGCCACACACAAACACCAGAAACAGCACCGACGCCGGACCGCCCCAGCCGCCCAGCACCAGCAGCGTGAGCAGTGCACAGGCGCCCACCTGTGCCATCAGCGCGCCCGATATCAGCCTGCGTCGGTCGGTGGTGTCGGCCAGTACACCGGCTGGCAGGGCCAGCAAAAACATGGGCAAAAACACGGCGGTCTGCACCAGCGCCGCCAGGAACGACGAGCCCGTCAACTCCACCATGAGCCACGCAGCGGCCATGGTCTGCATGCCGCTGCCCACAAAAAAGATGCCACCGCAGATCCACAGGCCCCGGAAAGCGGGTTGGCGCAGGGGGCTCCACAAAGAGGTCGGGGGTGATGACATGGCGTGTGGGCAAAGAAAAAGGCGGACCGGAAGGAATGCGCTGGAGCGGCCACGCCCACCGCTGCGACCTTGCCAACGTGTCGCGCCGTTTGGTGTATTCCTGTGCAGTCAATCCCCAAAACGGGGGATGACACTGAGGAGGGTGTTTGTTAGTATTTGTGCGTGTTGTAGCTATTTGTATACAGCAGTGGCAAGCCTAGGTCAATTCACCGACGGAGGAGAGGGTATGTTGAAAAATAGCATTATTTCTTTGGGGTTTATTTGTGCGACCGGATTTGCGCACGCAGATCTCAAAAATATCAGCGCGGGCGGAGTTCATTCCGCAACCAATCTGGAGGCCATTGCTTGCACTATAGCCGGGTACGATGGGGCGTCGTACCGTGGGACCAAAGTGCTGTATATCTTTGCCGAATCGATGGGTAATGGGCGTGATCCCATGCTCAAAGTCAGCTCGCTGAAATACAACTATGTGATGCAGAACGACGACTGGGAGGAGGAATACTACGTCAATGGTTCAGCAAGAACCCCTGTGTCGGCGTCTTTGTATTCCAGCTTTTTGCGGACTCCTAAGCGGGCTACCGACGCGGCAGTCATTTATTTTGCAGACCCTGGTGAGGCTGTTTGTGCTTTCACCAAGGAGTATGCAAATGATGGAAACCTTTATCAGGTTCAAATTTCTATTACCGATGTCACGGCCGCCATTACGGGGGCAGGAATCCGATCTTCAGCAAACGATGCCGCCGTGGATCCAAATGGAATGCTGCGAGCTGATTTGAACCAGCTCATGGACATTCAGGCAAATACTGAAAAATAGGAAACTGCGATTCCAGGGGGTTTGGGAAGTACCGCTGGTGGCGCCGCCGTCACCAGTCTTGGTCTGTTCGCGAGGCTTTCCGGCCCCCGCGCAACCGGTAAGTGCGCGGCACATCGGTACGGCTTGCCACCAGAGCTTCCGCCCGTTTTTGCATATCGGCCAGCGCGTGGTCCAGGGCCTGAACCGTGCCCGTGTTCAGGCCTGCCAGCAGTTCCTGGTTAAGCGCCTTCACCTGGGGGAACAGCTGATCGTGCAGCGCCTGCCCCGCCGGGGTGAGCGATAGCACCGCCTGGCGCCGGTCGCCCGGCATCGCATCGCGGGTGAGCAGCTTTTTGGCCAGTAGCGACGTGATGGCGCGTGACGTGCGCGACCGGTCCAGCCCCAGCCGCTGGGCCAGCTCGGCCGGGGGCATGCCCGGGTGCTGTGCCAGCATCATCAGCAGCCCCCACTCGCGCCGTGTGATGCCGTAGCCCCCTTCGCACAGCCGCACCACCAGGCTGCCCGCGACGGCCAGCAGTCGGTTCAGACGATACATCAGCAGGTCATTGGCCGCTGCCGGATGGGTCAGGCGGTGGCCCGGTTCGGCGGGGCCTGGGGGGGCCGGGGTGGGCGCGGACCTCAGGGTATTTCCGTGCAATAGTTGATTAGATCAATCGATTGTGTGGCCAATACAGTGCGCCCATCAACCTGCGCGATGGTGCAGGGCCCTGCAACTGCCCCTGGAGACTTTTCGACGATGCGCAAACCCCTTTCATCGGTACTGGCCATAGCGCTGGCCCTGGCCGCCTCCATCACTCAAGCGCAGGAAGCCCCGTTGCGCATCGTGGTGGGCTACGCCCCTGGCGGCTCTACCGACCGCGTGGCCCGCATCGTGGCCGACAAGCTGGGCAGCAAGCTCGGTACGCCCGTGATCGTGGAGAACAAGACCGGCGCGGGCGGCCGCCTGTCGGCCCAGGCTGTCAAAGCCGCTCCCGCCAACCAGCCCACGCTGCTGCTGGCCAACCCCGCCGTGATGCTGGTGGCACCCCTGGTGTTCCCCGATGCGGGCTACGACCCCGAGCGCGACTTCCGCCCCGTGAGCCATGTCAACAGCTACGAATTCGGCGTGGCCGTGGGCAGCGCCGTGCCCGTCAAGGAGTTGCCCCACCTCATGGCCTGGCTGAAGGCCAACCCCGACAAGGCCAACTTCGGCGTGCCCGCCACCGGGAGCCTGCCGCACTTTTTCGGCCTGATGGTGGGCGATGCCGCCAAGGTGCGCGCCGAGGTGGTGGGCTACCGGGGCTCGGCGCCGCTGCTCAACGACCTGCTGGGCGGGCAGGTGCCCGTGGCGTTCGACACGTTCGACACCCTGCTGCCCCAGCACGAAGCGGGCAAGATACGCATCCTCGCGGTGTCGGGTGCCAAGCGCAGCGCGCTGGATGGAAAGATCCCCACCTTCAAGGAAAGCGGTTTGGACCTGGCTGCGACCGGATGGAACACCTTCTTCGCGCCCATGAGCATGCCCAAAGCGCAAGCCGAACGCCTGGCCAGTCTGATTCACGAGGTGATGAAGGACCCCGACACCCAGCGCAAGTTCGAGGCCGCCAAGATGGAGCCGGTGGTGGCGACCATGGCGCAGACCGAAGCCATGCTCAAGGCCTACCGTGCGCAATGGGCGCCGGTGGTGCAGCGCTCGGGCTTCAAACCATGACCACCCGTCCCAACATCATCTTCATCGTCGCCGACGACCTCGGCTATGCCGATCTGGGCTGCTACGGCGGGCGCGAGGCGACGTTTGGCCCGGTGTCGCCGGTGCTCGACCAGCTCGCGGCCAACGGCCTCAAGCTCACGCAGGGCTATTCCAATTCCCCCGTCTGCTCGCCCACGCGCTTTGCGTTGATGACGGCGCGCTACCAGTACCGACTGCGCGGCGCGGCCGAGGAGCCCATCAACAGCAAGAGCCGTGGCAGCACCACGCTGGGCCTGCCGCCCGAGCACCCCACGCTGCCCTCGCTGCTGCGCGCAGCGGGCTACCGAACGGCGCTGATGGGCAAGTGGCACCTGGGCTACCCGCCCGCGTTCGGGCCGCTGCGCTCGGGCTACGAAGAGTTCTTCGGGCCCATGTCGGGCGGGGTGGACTACTTCACCCACTGCAGTTCCAACGGCACCCACGACCTGTACCTGGGCGAGGAGGAAAAGCAGCAGGACGGCTACCTCACCGACCTCATCACCGACCACGCTCTCGACTACGTAGCTCGCATGGCGCCCGGCGCGCAGGCGGGTACACCGTTCTTCTTGAGCCTGCACTACACCGCGCCCCACTGGCCGTGGGAGACGCGCGATGACGGGGCGCTGGCGCAGGAGGTCAAGGGCAACCTGTTCCATCTGCACGGCGGCAACATCGAGACCTACCGCCGCATGATCCACCACATGGACGAGGGCATCGGCCGCATCATGGCGCTGCTGCAGTCCTTGGGCCTGGCGCGCGACACGCTGGTCGTGTTCACCAGCGACAACGGTGGCGAGCGCTTCTCGGACAACTGGCCGCTGGTGGGCGGCAAGATGGACCTGACCGAAGGCGGCATCCGCGTGCCCTGGATCGCACACTGGCCTGCCGTGATCGCACCCGGCGGCGTGAGCGCGCAGACCTGCATGACCATGGACTGGTCGGCCACCATGCTCGACGCCGCAGGCGCCGCCGCGCATGCGGACTACCCGCTGGACGGCCGCTCGCTGATGCCGCTGCTGCGCGATGCCAGCCTGCACGACGAGCCCCCGCTGTTCTGGCGCATGAACCACCGGGGCCAGCGCGCCATGCGCCAGGGCGTGTGGAAGTACCTGCGCGTGGACGGCAACGACTACCTGTTCAACCTGGCCGACGATGAGCGCGAGCGTGCCAACCGCGCGTCCGTGGAGCCCGAGCGCCTGCAGGCCATGCGCGCCGCGTGGGAGGCCTGGAATGCGTCAATGCCCGCCATTCCCGACGATGCGACCGTGAGCCTGGGGTACTCGATCAAGGATATGCCGCAGCGCTGAGCCCGACGGGCAGGCGAGCGGAGGGGTGGCGGGAGGGCTTGCCCTGTTGCCCGCCAGCCTCGCTTGCCGGTAGATTGGGCGCCATGCCCGCCGCCTCTGCGTCCTCGTCCCCCGCTGCTGTGCGCCTGTGGAGCACCGACGTGGTGGCGCCGCCCGCGCGCCTGGACTACTGGGTGGGCGCGATCTGCGAGGCGTTTCTGGAGATGGATTGCAGCTCCCGCGAGGCGCCGCTGTTTGGCGGGGAGCTGCAAAGCCTGCCGGTGGAGACGCTGTCCATCAACCGCGTGCGGGCCTCCACCCAGGATGTCTTTCGCACGCCCGCAGGCATTGCACGCAGCCGCCAGCTGCCTTTCTACTTGATCGGCCAGGCCGAGACCGCGTGGCATGTGCGCCAGGATGGCCATGTGGCCCACCTGCGGCCGGGCGATGTGGTGCTGCTGGATTCGGCTAGGCCCTATGAACTGCACTTTCCTGAAGGCGTGCACTGCGTGTCGCTGCAGCTGCCGCGCGCCTGGGTGGGGCAGTGGCTGCAGCAGGCCGAGGCGCCCGGCCCGCGCGTGGCCTGGCGCGACCAGGGCTGGGGCCAGAGCCTGGGGGCGCTGGCCGTGCAGCTGGCGCGTGACCCGGCCTCGGCGCAGGCCCTGCCGCCTGCACTGCTGTCCGACCACCTGGGCGCGCTGCTGTGCGCTGCGCTGGAGCCGCCCCAGCCACCGGCACCCACGGCGGCGCGCAGCCTGCACGCCCATCTGTGTGCGCTGCTGCGGGCGCGCATTGACCAGCCGGGCCTCTCGGCCCCGGCCCTGGCGCAGGAGGCGGGTGTGTCGCAGCGCACCCTGCACCGGGCGTTTGCGGCACAGGGCCACACCTTTGCGGGCACGTTGCGCGAACTGCGCCTGGCGCGTGCAGGCGAGCTGCTGCGCCGCCCCCAGCTGGCCCATGTGGCCGTGGGCGAGATCGGGCGGCGCTGCGGCTTTGCGGACCCCTCGCATTTCGCACGCGCCTTCCAGCGCGCCATGGGCGTGTCGCCCGCGCAGTGGCGGCGCGGCGGCTGATTCCGTTTCCAAATCATCCGTGTCGTTGTTGCTTCGCCTTGCCGTGCTACAGCACTGTCTGCGGCTTCGCGCCTAGACACGAATGATTTGGAAACGGAATGAGGCCAAGCGTTTAGACGGCCCCGTAGGCCCGGCGATGAAGCCTTTGGCACATCCAGCACAGCCGACTGGCACGCGCAGGCCATTCCGTGCCACCGGGTGTTTCTAAGGTAGCGGCAGGGCGGATTGTCCGGTCCTGCAACACAACCCCAAGGAGACACACATGCCGGATACCTATGTCCTGGTCCATGGCGCCTGGCACACCGGTGCCGAGATGGAAGCCACCGCCACGCACCTGCGGGCGCGCGGCCACACCGTGCACTGCCCCACGCTCGCGGGCAACAACCCCGGCGACGACCGCGCGGCCACGGGTCTCGCCGACGCGGTGGATTCGCTGGCGGCCTTCATCGAAGGCCAGGGCCTGACCGACGTGCGCCTGGTGGGCCACAGCTATGGCGGCATGGTCATCAGCCACATGCCCGCGCGTCTGCCTGGGAGCATCCGCCGCTTGGTGTACTGGAACGCTTTTGTGCCGCAGCCAGGCGAATGCCTGAACGACCTGGTGCCGCCGCACTACCGCGCGCTGTTCGACCAGGTCGCGGCCAGCAGCGGCAATGCCGTGATGCTGCCGTACCCCATCTGGCGCGAGGCCTTCATCAACGATGCCGACGAGGCCCTGGCGCAAAGCACCTACGCACTGCTCAACCCCCACCCCTACCGCACCTTCACTGAACCCGCGCAGCTGCCCGTGCCGCTGGCCGCACTGGAGTTGGGCAAGAGCTACCTGAATGCGCAGCAGGACACCGCGCTGCCGCACAGCCTGCCCTGGCACCCGCGCCTGTCGGAGCGGCTGGGCCTGTTCCGCCTGGTGGAGTGCCCGGGCAGCCATGAGCTGTGCTTTTCCGACCCTGCATCGGCGGCCTTGCACATCGGGCGGGCGGGGCGCGACTGAAGGGAGCCTTCCAGGTTGGATTGATTTTTGGTGTTTTTGGCCACTAGCGCTTGATGGGTAAGCGCTGGTAGCTATCAATTCAGAAGCGTTTCGCTTTTTCCCGCCTCCAGCAGCCGCACGAGCAGCGGGTGCATCACCTTGCGGGCGCTGTAGATCAGGTGGAACTGCTCCTGCACATCGGGTGCGGTGCCCACCTGCACCAGCCCGTGGGTCTGTGCCAGGTGCTCGCCCAGCGACACCGGCGCGGGCATCACGCCCATGCCGGTGGCGGCAAAGGTGCTCAAGAGCGCGCTGTCTTCAAACTCCCCCGCAATGCGCGGGCGGATGCGTTCGCGCTCCAGCCAGTGGTCGATGCGCGCGCGCATGGCGGCGTGGTCGGTGGGCAGCAGTACGGGCACCACGGCCAGGCTGTGGGGGAAGTTGTTGGTGGCCGCATCGGCCCACAGCGGCGGCGCGTACCAGGCAATCGCGCTCGTGCCCAGCAGCTGGCTGGTGGTGCGCAGGGCGGGGTTGGGCGGTGCGGCGCGGTCGGCCAGCACGGCATCGAGCTTGTGCAGCGCCAGCTCGCCCAGGAGGGGCTGGAACTCGCCCTCGTGGCACAGCAGGCGCAGATGGGGCTCGTCCAGCACGGGCGTCAGCAGCCGGTGCACGGCCAGTTTGGCAATGCCGTCGGAAATGCCCAGGTTCAGCCGCAGCGTCTGGCCGGTGGCCGCCTCGCGCACGCGCACCGGCAGCAGCTCGCCCAGCGCAAAGATGTGGTCGGCCTCGTGCAGCGCGGCCACGCCCGCGTCGGTCAGCACCAGGTTGCGGCCCTCGGTGCGCAGCAGGCTCACGCCCAGCGACTTTTCCAGCTCGCGCACCTGGGCGCTGATGGTCTGAACGGCCATGTCCAGCCGCTCGGCGGCGCGGGCGATGCCGCCCTCCTTGGCCACCACCCAGAAGTAGAAAAGATGGCGGTAGTTGAAGCTCTGGCTCATGATCTCTTTGTGGTGTGGCCGTTCAAAAGTGTTTGGTTCGTAAAAACCGAACCAATACTACTGTGATCACAGGTTTTAAAGAAGTACCCCAGCCCCTACAGTCCACGGCTTGGGCGCCCGGCTTGCCTGGGTGTGTGAGGGCATTTTTGGAGAAACTCGATGGAAACAATAGGAACGTGGTGGATGTGGGCGGGATTTGCCGTCTTCGTGGTCGTTGCCATAGCCGTTGACCTGCTGGTCATGGAGCGCCAGGGCGCGCGAGGGTGTGCAGAATTTTGTGTAAACGGACAATCCACCGCAGGCGAGAGCCTGCTTGTCCGCAAACACAATGACAACCAAGAAGCACGAAGTACCGCAAAAACTGCTGGCCAGCCTGCTGGCCGAC
>NZ_JAMXAX010000011.1 GCF_023913775.1 Acidovorax facilis | reverse complement strand
CCGCTTTCGCATGAACATTTCCATCAACCAGATCCCGCACGAACTGCCCGAGGGCGCCACCGTGGCCGACGCCGTGGCCGCCATCGCGGCCCGCCCGCCTTTTGCCGTGGCCGTGAACACCACCTTTGTGCCCAACACCCGCTACGCCGCGCAGGCCCTGCAGCCCGGCGACCGCGTGGAAATCATCTCGCCCGTGACGGGGGGCTGATCCGCCGCCTGAAACTTGAAGCCAAATTGGCACCTAGCGCCTGATAAATAAGCGCTAGCAGCTATCAAAAGCATAGTAAACACCATGACCACTTCAACGCCCCAAGACCCCCTGGTGCTCTACGGCCAGCAGTTCGCCAGCCGCCTGCTGCTGGGCACCTCGCGCTACCCATCCCCCGCAGTGCTCGAAGCCGCCGTGCTGCGCGCCAAGCCTGCCATGGTCACCGCATCGCTGCGCCGCCAGGGCAGCAACCCGGCCGAAAGCGGCAGCAGCTTCTGGGAGCTGCTGCGCAGGCTCAACGTGCCTGTGCTGCCCAACACGGCAGGCTGCCACAGCGCGCAAGAGGCCATCACCACGGCACAGATGGCGCGCGAGGTGTTCAACACCCCCTGGATCAAACTGGAGCTGATTGGCGACGACTACACGCTGCAGCCCGACACCCTGAACCTGGTGGGCGTGGCCGAACACCTCATCAAGGAAGGCTTTCAGGTGCTGCCCTACTGCACGGAAGACCTGGTGCTGTGCCAGCGCCTCGTGGATGTAGGCTGTCAGGCTGTGATGCCCTGGGCGGCACCCATCGGCACCGGGCGCGGCCCCGTCAACCCCTATGCCTTGCAAACGCTGCGTGAACGGCTGAACGTGCCGATGCTGGTGGATGCCGGGCTGGGCCTGCCATCCCACGCCTGCCAGGTGATGGAATGGGGCTATGACGGCGTGCTGCTCAATACTGCGGTCGCACTGGCGCAAGACCCTGTGGCCATGGCCGGCGCCTTCGCCGACGCAGTGAATGCCGGGCGCGCCGCGCGCCAGGCAGGTGCCATGGCAGCGCAGGATGCGGCCCAGCCCAGTACGCCCGTGCTCGGCACCCCCTTCTGGCACCATGAACAACATGCGTGACGACACCAGCGCCATGGTGCAGGCCATTCTTGCGCACCACGCCGCCACCTTCGCGGGCTTTGGCGCCGAGCCCGCCCCGAAACCCACGCGGCAGGAAGCCGCCTACCTGGCAGCCCTGCAGGCCTGCAGCACGCTGGGCTTTATTGCCCACGACGCGGAGTGCCTGGCCCAGGCCTGGCTGGCACAGAGTCTGCGCACCGGCACCTTCCAGCCTGAGCAATGGCCCGACGCGCCAGAGGATTTTGGCCTGCAACCCGTGCCACATGCCCAAGCGTTCGCCCCATGCCCTGAGCACCTGGGCCTGTACGCCGTGTTGCCCGACGCCGACTGGGTAGGCCGCATGGCGCGTGCGGGCGTGCCCACCGTGCAGCTTCGCTTCAAGTCGGACAACGCTGCCGCCATTGAACGGGAAGTGCACGCCGCCGTACGGGCCGTGCAGGGCACGGGTGCGCTGCTGTTCATCAACGACCATTGGCGCACGGCCATCCAGGCGGGTGCCTATGGCATTCACCTCGGCCAGGAAGATCTGGATGCCCTGGCCCCCGACGAACTCCAAGCACTGCGCGCTTCGGGCCTGCGCCTGGGTGTCAGCACCCATGGCTACGCAGAAATGGTGCGTGCAGATGCAGTAGGCCCCAGCTACATCGCCATGGGCGCCGTATTCCCGACCACCCTCAAGAAGATGGCCACGGCCCCGCAGGGTGTGGGCCGGTTGGGTGTGTATGCGCGCCTGCTGCGCCACTACCCCCAGGTGGCCATTGGCGGCATCGGCGCCGAGCAGTTTGCGCCGGTGCAGGCCACAGGCGTGGGGTCGATTGCGGTGGTGCGGGCCCTTGTCAATGCCCCAGACCCTGAAGCCACCGCCACGCACTTGATGCGCCTGATGGAACAAAACAGCCAGCGCGCGAGCCGCTGAAGGGACGATCCATTGGCCTATCGGCCTATTTGCGGTCGCCTTTCTTCTGCTCCAGTTCCAGCCGCAGTTCGACCAGGTCGTTGTCCATGCCAAAACCGACGGCCTGACCCGCGGCCGGGGGCGCGGTCACCGGCACGGCCGGCAGATCGCTCAGGGTGAGGTGGGGCGGCTCTGACAGATCAAGGTCGAGGTCGAGATCCAGCGGCGCACCGCGCGTGTCGCCATCCAGTGCGGAGGGCGCTGCGACACCCGATGCCTGAGCTGGCCGCTCTGTAGCGGGAGGCATCCCGTCAAAGTCGAACTCCAGGCTCGCCGCGCGCGAGTCCTGAGGTAATGCCGCCGTTGTCGCAGGCACCTTCGGGGCTGGCGCTTGCTGCACCTGGGTTTCGTCCCGAGGTGCGGCGAGCGGTGTGGTGCGCTTGCGGGGCGCAGGCTCCCCTCGGGCACTTGCGGGCGTGGTCTGCGCAATGGAGAGCAACAGCAGCAGGTCGTCGTAAGCCGCAAGGTCAAAGGGCTCGACCGAACCGACACCGTTCTGCCGGAACAGCAGCTTTTCGAGCAGCTGCAGCACGGACGGAGAGGTCCATTCAGCCTCGATGTCAGCGAGCGCATCGGTGTAGTGGTACAGCATGCGGCCCGTGCGGTGGAAGCTGGCAAATTCCGGCACCTGCGCGTTGAACGATTGCATGAACTGCGTACGCAGCTGCGTGAACTCCTCCACCCGGCTCAGCGTGTGGTACAGCCGCAAAAGCTCCAGATACGCCAGCGGCGAAGTGGCACCGCGCTCAGCGATGTGCGTTTTCAGCACTTCGATGGCCTGCTGGTGTTCCCCCACCGAGATAAAAAACTCGGCCTGTTGCTGGATGTCGAAAAGCTCTTCCGGGCTGACGATGTGCAGCGCGGGTTGCTGCGTGACTACAGCGGCAGGTGCTGGCGGGGGAACGGTCGCCTTCAGGGGGACCGGGGCACTGGGCAAAGGGGCCGTGGCCACAAAAGGAGGTACCAGCGGGGCAGCAGCTGAGCCCGGGGAAGGTTCCCGGGCTTCGGCGGACTCGTCGGACGGCAGCCAGTGATCGCTGGGGTCGGGGGGCAGGCCCAGCGCAGCCCCATGCTCGACCACGGCATCTCGGCCACCCAGCGCAGCCACCGAATCGCGCCATGCGCGCACCGCCTTTTCGGAGGCGCTGCGCATCCGCCCCCAGGCCCACACAGCGAGCAACAGTGCCAGCAGCAGCAACCCGCCCAGCGCGTAGACCACCGTGGCAGGAAATCTCTCGCTCTCTGCCTGCTCCAGCTGTTGCTGCAATTGCGCTGCGCTGGCCCGGTCGCGGGCGGCCTGCGCCCGCAGGGCAGCAACGTCGGATTCCAGGGCCTTGAGCCGGTCAGCCTCCTGGTTGACATCCTCGGGCTGGGCATTCATCGCTTTCCAGAGCGCTGCCGCCTGGGCACGCTGGGCCGAGGGCTGGTCTGATGGCATGACCAGCAGTTCAGGCGAGGTGCGCAGTGCCAGCGGACGGTCTACCCAGAGGTCGAGTGGCTCGACGACCAAGCGAGCCCGGTCAGCGGGCTTGGGGGCTGTAGGCAGCTTGTTTTTTTCAGCGCTGGCCTGGGGGCGCGCCACCGGACGCTCTGGGGGCCGTACCGGGGCCGTCCGCGCGGCGGGCTTGGCCACCGACGGGGTGCTGGGTACAGGCTCGGGCCGGTTTTCGGAAGACAAGGGCACGGATGCCAACGGAGAAGGCGCCACAGGCGCAGTGGCAGCCCCTGCAGCGCGCTGCCCTGCTGCACCCTGGGCCGGACGGGGTGCTTCGACCCCACCGGCCGCAAGGGAAGGTAGCCGCGAGACGTCGACCGGCGATGCGGACCGTGCCACCGTGGATGGAAGCTCGGCAAAAAATGTGTAGGTGCGCGTGACCTTGCCTGTGCACCCCGCCGACAAGGTGACCATCAATACCGGTTCGTCCACCGCGATGGCGGCCTGCACCCGCACGGCCGGAGACCGCCCCCGCATGTCGGGCAATGGCACTACCCGCACCTTGGCATCGCCAATCACCGTATCGCCGGCCACCAGCTTGGCCGTCACGCAGGAAGAGGCCAGATCGATGCCTGGGTCGGGCTGGATATCGAAGGAAAGATCTACCGGGGCACCCAACACCACCACGCCCCTGCTGCCGCCCAAGGACAGTGCCGAGGCGCCTGCAGCGACCGCCCACAGACTGGTCCCCAAAATGGCGTTACGGATTTTCACAATATGTTCTGTTTTTGGTGCAACCCATTCTTGCACATAAGTCCCGCGCAACGCCAGAGCCATAATGGCGCTATGAAAATTCAGTTTCCCAACATCGCTATCGTGGGCACCGGCGCCATGGGTCGGGGCATTGCACAAATCGCCGCACAGGCTGGCAGCCAGGTTTTTCTGCTTGATGCCAACCCCGGCGCCGCCGATGCGGCCAAGGCGGCGCTCCAGGAACAATGGAACAAACTGGTGGCCAAGGGCCGCATCGATGCCGCGCAGGCCGGTGACCTGACCGCGCGGCTGCACCCCGTCAAGGTCGTGGCCGACCTGGCAGGCTGCGACCTGGTGGTAGAAGCCATCGTGGAGCGGCTGGATGTGAAAAAGACGCTGTTCGCCGAACTGGAAGCCGTGGTGCGCCCGGATGCGGTGCTGGCCACCAATACCTCGTCCCTCTCGGTCACCGCCATCGGCGCGGGCCTGCAGCGGCCCGAGCGCCTGGCGGGTTTCCACTTCTTCAACCCCGTGCCGCTCATGAAGGTGGTGGAAGTGATTGCCGGGCTCAAGACGGATGCAGCCGTGTGCACCGCCCTGGCCACGTATGCGAGGGAAATGGGACACACCCCCGTTCAGGCACAAGACACCCCCGGCTTCATCGTGAACCACGCCGGGCGCGGCTTTGGCACAGAGGCCCTGCGCATCGTGGGCGAAGGCGTGGCCGACTTCGCCACCATCGACCGCATCCTGCGCGACCAGGTCGGCTTCAAGCTCGGCCCCTTTGAATTGATGGACCTGACGGCGCTGGACGTCTCCCACCCGGTGATGGAATCCATCTACCGCCAGTACTACGACGAGCCGCGCTTTCGCCCCAGTGTGATCACCGCGCAGCGCCTGGCAGGCGGCGTGGTGGGCAAGAAGGTGGGCGAAGGCTTTTACCGCTACGTGGACGGCGTGGCGCAGATACCGGCAGAGGCGCCGCCGCCCGTGGTGGCAGAGATTCCCCCCGTGTGGGTCTCGCCCCGTGCCGCGCGCCGCGCGGAGCTGTACCAGCTGCTCAAGGACCTGGGCGCCACCATCGAAACCGGCCAGTCGCCCTCGCCCCAGGCCATCACGCTGGTCGCGCCGCTGGGGTTTGACATCACCACCGTGGCGGTCGTGGAGCGCCTGGACCCGGCGCGCACCATCGGCATCGACATGCTGATCGACGACGCCGCTACCAAGCGCCGCGTGTTGGCCACCAACCCCGCCACCCGCGTGGACATCCGCGACGCAGCGCATGCGCTGTTTGCCCGCGACGGCAAGGCCGTGAGCGTGATCCGCGACAGCGGCGGCTTTGTCACGCAGCGTGTGGTGGCCACCATCGTCAACATCGCCAGCGACATCTGCCAGCAAGGCATCTGCTCCCCCAAGGATCTGGAAACCGCTGTGACACTGGGCCTGGGTTACCCCCTGGGGCCCCTGGCCATGGGCGACCGCTGGGGGCCGACCAACATCCTCGAAGTGTTGTTCAACATGCAGACCGTGTACGGCGACACACGCTACCGCCCGAGCCCCTGGCTGCGCAGGCGCGGCGCCATCGGCCTGAGCCTGACCCACGTCGAAGAAGCCTGATCGCGCGAACAGAGCAAGAGCCGCGCCCCAACCAAGGCCACCATGCCCGCAGAACTCCAGAGCACCAGCCAGGGCCAGACCCTGATCCTGACCCTTCGCAACCCTGAGAGGCGCAACGCCATCGACCCGGTGATGTACGCAGCGGGCGTGGAGGCGCTGGGTGTGGCCGAAAGCAGCCCTGACATTCGCAGCGTGGTCATCACGGGGGCCGATGGCATGTTCTGCTCGGGCGGCAACCTGCAGCGCCTGCTGGCCAACCGCCAGGAAGCCCCCGAGGTACAGGCACAAAGCATTGAGGGCCTGCACAACTGGATCGAGACCATCCGCACCTACCCCAAGCCTGTGATTGCAGCCGTGGAAGGCGCTGCGGCCGGTGCGGGCTTTTCATTGGCATTGGCCTGCGATTTCATCGTGGCGGCCCGCAACGCAGTGTTTGTGATGGCCTACAGCAATGTGGCCCTGTCGCCCGATGGCGGCGCCAGCTGGAGCCTGTCGCACGCCCTGCCCCGCCAGGTGGCAACCGAGATCCTCATGTGTGGTGACCGCATCAGCGCAGAACGCCTGCACGCTCTCGGGGTGGTCAACCGCATTGCAGAAACCGGCAGCGCGCTGGAGACCGCCCTGGCACTGGCAGAGCAGCTCAACGCGCGTGCACCCAATGCCCTCGCGAGCATCAAGGAGCTGCTCAACGAAGCGCCCCATGCCCAGCTCACACACCACCTGGCCCATGAGCGCGACCATTTCGTGAAGAACCTGCACCATGCGAACGGCGGGGCCGGTATTTCTGCCTTCCTAGAGAAACGCGTGCCCCGCTACGAATAGCATTGGACCGGGGTGCCGTACCCACAGAGCACCCACCGCCACGCCCCATCCCCCGGCCCTCTGCGCTGCAGCGTCCGGGGGTTTTCTTTTGGGCGCCCACAGCGCAGACACGCAGGTGACAACCCTGACGCAGCACGAAGGTCCCTGACGCGACAATGGGTCTGTTTCTAGTCACCCAAAAGACAGGCCATGGACGACCCGATTCTTACTATCGAAGAACGTGAAGCGATCAACTCAGGTCGCTGGTTTTCATCTCTCTCACCTTCTCTACGCCACGACATCCTCCGATGTGCATACGTCAAACGCTTCAAGGACGGCGGCCTCATTGCCGCACGCGGAGATCCGCCCGAGGAGTGGATTGCCTGCGCGCGCGGTGCGGTGCGGGTGAGCTCGACCTCCATCTCGGGCAAGCAGATCACGCTGACCTATGTGGAGCCGGGCATCTGGTTTGGCGACGTGGCGATCTTCGACGGGGACCGGCGCACACACGACGCCTACGCGCATGGCGACACCACGATCCTGTGTGTGGCCAAGGCCGATTTCCGCAAGATTCTGGCGGTGCACACCGAGCTGTACGAAGCCATGCTGCGACTGCATGCGCGGCGCATTCGCCAGCTGTTCGGGCTGGTGGAAGACCTCAACACCCTGCCCTTGCGCTCGCGCCTGGCCAAGCAGCTTGTGCACCTGGTGCGCAGCTACGGCGTGCCCAGCCTGTCGGACGGCAGCGAGATGCGCATCAGCCTGCAACTGGCGCAGGAAGAACTGGCTCAACTTCTGGGCGCATCGCGCCAACGCGTGAACCAGGAACTCAAGGCCATGGAGCGCGAGGACGCCATTCGCATCGAGCCGGGCGGTCTGGTGGTGCGTGACCGCGAAGCCCTGATGCGCATTGCTGAAACCGACAACTAACTCATTGACTGACCGAACCTCTCCCCCATTCCTCCATGAGCAACTTTGACCATTTCGTCGGCACCCGTCCTGTTTCCGATCAGCACGCCTTTGATACCGAAGCGCTGACCGCGTGGCTTGCACGGAACATGGAAGGCTTCGTAGGCCCCCTGACCGTGGAAATGTTCAAAGGGGGGCAGTCCAACCCCACCTACAAGCTCATCACGCCCGGTGCCAGCTACGTGATGCGGGCCAAGCCTGGCCCCGTGGCCAAACTGCTGCCTTCGGCCCACGCCATCGAGCGAGAGTTTGCGGTGATGAGCGGCCTGTATGGCACCGACGTGCCCGTGCCCCGCATGTTTGTCCTGTGCGAGGACGAATCCGTCATCGGCCGCGCCTTCTACGTGATGGAGTGCATGCAGGGCCGCGTGCTGTGGGATCAATCTCTGCCCGGCATGACGCCAGCCGAGCGCGGCGACATCTACAACGAGATGAACCGCGTGATTGCCGCGCTGCACACCGTGAAGTTTGCAGACCGGGGGCTGGCCAGCTATGGCAAGCCCGGCAACTACTTTGACCGCCAGATCGGCCGTTGGAGCAAGCAATACGTGGCGTCCATCACGCAGCCCATCGAAGAGATGGACCGCCTCATGGAGTGGTTGCCCGCCAACATGCCCGCCAGCGCGCGGGACGAGGGCCATGTGTCCATCGTGCACGGTGACTACCGCCTGGACAACCTGATGTTCCATCCCACCGAGCCGCGCGTGATTGCCGTGCTCGACTGGGAGTTGTCCACGCTGGGCCATCCGCTGGCGGACTTCAGCTACCACTGCATGAGCTGGCACATCCCCGCCTCGCTCGGGCGCGGCATCGCAGGGCTGGACCTGGGCGCACTGGGCATCCCCGACGAAGACACCTATATCCGCCTGTACTGCGAGCGCACCGGCATCACCACGCCCGAGGCACTGCGTGCCGACTGGAACTTCTACCTCGCCTACAACATGTTCCGCATCGCGGCCATCCTGCAAGGCATTGCCAAGCGGGTGGAGGCTGGCACGGCCTCCAGCGCGCAGGCCAAGGCATCGGGCGACACCGCGCGGCCCATGGCCCAACTGGCCTGGTCGTTTGCCCAGCGCGGCTAAACACACGACGCAAGTACAAGCGCCGCCCCTCGATTACCAACGGAGAAGAAACCCATGGACTTTGATTACTCGCCCAAAACCAAGGAACTGCAGGCCAAGCTGCTCCAGTTCATGGATGACCACATCTATCCGAACGAGTCTGCCTACAAAGACGAACTGGCCGCCAACACAGCCGCAGGCAAGCGCTGGAGCGCGCTGAACACCATCGAGAACCTCAAGCCCAAGGCGCAGGCTGCCGGGTTGTGGAACCTGTTTCTGCCGGTCGATAGCGCCGCCGCCTCGGGCTACGAAGGCGCGGGCCTGACCAACCAGGAATACGCGCCGCTGGCCGAAATCATGGGCCGCGTGCCATGGGCCAGCGAGGTGTTCAACTGCTCGGCACCCGACACCGGCAACATGGAGACCATTGCCCGCTACGGCGACGATGCCAACAAGGCCCGCTGGCTCAAGCCGCTGCTCGACGGCAAGATCCGCTCGGCCTTTGCGATGACGGAGCCCGACGTGGCATCGAGCGACGCCACCAACATCGAGACACGCATCGAGCGCCAGGGCGACGAGTATGTGATCAATGGCCGCAAATGGTGGATCTCCGGCGCGGCCGACCCGCGCTGCGCGGTGTTCATCACCATGGGCAAGACAGACCCCGACGCACCCCGCCATTCGCAGCAGAGCATGGTGCTGGTACCCGCCGATGCCAAGGGCATCACCATCGTCCGCCCGCTGAACGTGCTGGGCTATGACGATGCGCCCCACGGCCACGTCGAGATGACGTTCGAGAACGTGCGCGTGCCCGTCTCCAACATCCTGCTGGGGGAAGGCCGTGGCTTCGAGATCGCTCAAGGCCGCCTCGGCCCCGGGCGTATCCACCACTGCATGCGCCTGATCGGCCTGGCCGAGCGCGCGCTGGAGCTGATGTGCAAGCGTGCTTCGTCGCGCGTGGCGTTTGGCAAAACCGTGGCCCAGCAGACCGTGACACAAGAGCGCATTGCCGAAGCCCGCTGCAAGATCGACATGGCGCGCCTGCTCACGCTCAAGGCCGCCTGGCTGATGGATGTGGCTGGCAACAAGGTCGCCAAGACCGAGATCGCCATGATCAAGGTCGTGGCACCCAGCATGGCCTGCCAGGTGATTGACTGGGCCATGCAGGTGCACGGCGGCGGCGGCATGAGCGATGACTTCCCGCTGGCCTATGCCTACGCCGGTGCACGCACGCTGCGCTTTGCAGACGGCCCGGACGAGGTGCACCGCAACGCCATTGCCAAGTGGGAGCTGGGCAAGTACGGCACCTACGGCCGTGATGCGGCCGTGCCCGTCACCCGGGGGAGCTGACTGGAAATCACCCCCAGAGGCCCCTTGGGCCTTTCCCCTCCTCTCTCGCACTACGCGCGGGAGGGAACCGCACCCAACGCGGCTGGGCGACCCTTGCGCAGGGCATTGGCTTGCAGCGTGCCAGCTTCATAACCTGCGGGAAAATATTGCAGAACGCACAACGGGGCCACACGCTCCGTTGTGCGTTTTCTTTGGCGCAGGCGCTGGCTGGAACGCTACCGGGTGATGTTGGGCACGTCGTCCGGCCCCGCCACCGACATGGGCGGCAGGTTCTGCAGGGCCGCCTGCCCGGCCACCAGCAGCAGTTGCTTGGCATGCGCTATCTCGGCCAGGCTGCGCTGCGTGTGTTCCATGCGCAGGTAGACCTTGCCACGCGCCAGCATCAGCACCATGGGCGATTTCGCCCGTTCGGAGCCCCCTTCCCCCTCCACGGCATTGAGCAGCTGCGAGACCACGGGCGCATGGATCCAGCGCTGGGCCAGCTCAATGCGCTCTGCCACCACCGCGAAGTACTCGCGGAATGACACGGGCAGGCCGGGCCAGGCCATTTCCTCGTACATGGACAACCAGCGCATTTCTTCGGGCAGGCTGCTGCTCACCGCGGTCTGCAGCGTATCGGTGATGGCGGTGTAGGCCGTGCCTTCCAGAATTTCCTGCAAGGGACGGTTGATCACCATCACGGCGGCATCGGGGTCGGCGCCCACGTCGGCGCGCCCGCGCAGCTCCAGGCCCGTCACATAGTCGCGTGTGGGTGCGCCGCATTCCAGCCGCCACGGGTGGCCGTGGATGTCACCGCCCAGATCGAAATGTCCCTCGGTGGAATGTGCAACGATGGCCAGCTGCTGCTTCGCAGCCCAGCGGGCCACGTCCCGGTTGGTGGCAGGCCGGCCCAGGTCCGAACCCGGGGAGCCGGAAGTACCGAATGCTTTGCGGAGGCGGTCAAACATGAGAGGCCGAAGCGCAAGGCTTCGCAAGAGTCGCGGGTACAGGCATTATTGGGCGAAAATTGAAATTCCCCCTGAGTCGCCTGCGGCGCCTTCCCCCTGAGGGGGACGCACCCGGTGGACTGGCCTGGGGCGCGCCAGTTTCGGCAGGTGGGGGCCTGGTACGGCGCTTGGATGAACGACATGCCACTTTTGACTATGAACCGCCGTTTTGCCCTGACCGCCATGGCTGCTGCGGGTGTACTGGGGACCTTGCCTGCGGCCGCAGCGGAATTGCCCAGGGACACCTCGGCCACGGCCCGCCAGCTGGTGCGCTGGGCCACCGAAACCGGCGACCACCAGGGTCTGCCTTTTGCCGTGATCGACAAGCCCGCCGCCCGCATCCATGTGTTCTCGGCCCAGGGGCAGTGGCTGAGCAGTGCTCCGGTGCTGCTGGGCGCTGCGCTGGGCGACCGGTCTGCGCCGGACATTGGGCAGCGGCCACTGTCACAGATCCGCCCGGAGGAGCGCACCACGCCCGCTGGCCGGTTCGTGACAGAACCCGGGCGAAACCTGCGCGGCGACGACATTGTGTGGATCGACTATGAATCCGCCGTCTCGCTGCACCGCGTGCGCAGCGTTCATGCCGCTGAGCGCCGCCAGCAACGCCTGGCAAGCCGGGGCGTGAGCGACAAACGCATCAGCTACGGCTGCGTGAACGCACCCGAGGCGTTCTACAACCAGTTCATCGCGCCTGTGTTCGGCCAGGCACGCGGCGTGGTGTATGTGCTGCCGGACACAGAGCCATTTGCTGCTTTTTTTATAGCTGCTAACGCTTACCCATAAAGCGCTAGGGCCATTTTTTACTTGTTTTTTCGAATCCGGCCTGCCGCCGCGCGGCGTCAGGCTGCCCGGTTCAGACAGGCCGTAGCTGGAACACGGCCCTGCGTCCGCCGACCTCCAGGCCCCGGGCATTGAGGATACGGCCCGACCGGCGCGGCGCCAGTGCCTCGCGCTGCCGGGCGTCGAGCCAGCCGAGCTGGTCCATGACCTCCACTGCAGCGGCCACCTGCGCCACCATGTTGCCGTCCATGACCTTGAGCGCGAAGGCCTCGCCCCGGCTACGGCTGCCCACCACCTGCACGCCGTCGGCGCCGGTCCAGAACGTATTCACGACCTTTTCCGGGCCGCGTTGGGGCGCAATCGGGATGAGTGGATGCCTCGACTGCGCCGCATGGGCTCATGCCCATGCAAGCAGCCGGGGCGTCCAATCGCCCGATTTCGCCCCAACCCTTCGGGCAAGTGCCTTGCCGGGCGGTCTGCGGCGTTGCGGCGCTTGTGGATAGCCGGGCTATCCACTGCGCACCGCGCCTTGCAGCCCATCCCGGCAAGGCACTTGCGCGGCCCGGAAAAGGTCGTGAATACGTTCTCAACACCCAGTCGCCCTGCCCGGCCCGCATGAAGTCCAGGTCGTGCCGGCCGGTGCCCGAGCCCAGCTCGGGCCGGGCGACCATGGCATCGGCCAGTTCGGTAAGGCTCTGGTCCAGGTCCGTGTCCGGTGCACCACCGGCCAAGCGAGCGTAGCCCCGGGCCAGGCTGGCAAGCGGCATGGCGTAGTTGGGCGCCGAGCAGCCGTCAATGCCCATGGCCAGCTGTTCTGGTGCCAGCCCCACCGCTTGCGCAACGTGGTCGCGAATGGCCACCTGCAGCGGATGCGCTGGGTCGAGGTGATCGTCCAGCGGCAAGCCTTGTTGCACGCAGTGCGCGACGAAGCCCGCGTGTTTGCCGCTGCAGTTGTTGTGGCGTTCGTCTGGCACAAAACCTTGTGGCAGCGAGGCGAGCCCCAGCTCGGCAAACAGCGGCCGGTGGCACCCGCAACGCAGCGCGTGGTAGTCCTTGCCCACGCTGGCCAGCATGCGCTCGGCCTGCGCCACATGCATTGGCTCGCCGTTGTGGCTGGCGCACAGCAGCGCCAGCTCGCCCTGCCCCCAGCCCAGCGCGCGGGCTCCGCCCGACTGCATGAAAGGCAGCGCCTGGAACGCCTTGATGGTGGAGCGGGTGAAAGTGACGGTGTACGGGTCACCCACCCGGGCCGATACCCTGCCGTCGCGGTCGGCCACGGCCACTGCGCCCCAGTGCTGGCACTCGACCAGTCCGCCGCGGTTGACTTCGATCAACGGTACAAAACCCATGGTGTGCTTTCTTGCAGCCTGCATCACTGCGCAGCAGCGGCGGTGCTGGCGGCAGTGGAAGGCGTGAGTGTGAGCTCATGCATCCAGCGCGCGGGCTGTCGCTGCAGCGCGCGATAGCCGGTCTCGGCCCAGGTGGTGCTCATGTCGCGGTAGCGCGGCGAGAACACCAGCCCGCTCTGGCCGGTTTGGTAGATGAAGCGTGACTGTTCCAGATCGGCCAGGTCGTACACCGCGCGCAGCGAGGCGGCGTGGCGGTTCACGTACGGGCCAGAGGCTTCGCCCGCGTTGTACTGGCCCACGTTCACGGTGTACGAATCCCCGTGCGAGGGCACGCTCACATCGAAGAAACGCGCGAGTGCGGGCACGTTGCCGAAGGGCCGGTGCGCGCTGAGCGCCGGGTGCGCCGCGCCCCAGCGCCACTGGGCCGGGTCCGCGCCATACGCAGCCTGCAGGCGGTCGAGCGCGCGGCCCAGGGCAGCGGCAGATTGCTCGGCACACGATGCGGGTTGGCACCACCAGGTGTCGTTGCGCTCCAGAATGCCTTCAATGGCCGCGCGGTAGTCGCGCTTGCCATACGTAGCGGTGAACCGGTCTTCGCCAATGCGCGGAATGATGAGGCCGCGCGCCAGTTCGTCCGTCCAGGCCACAAAGATCAGCGGCGCGGCGCGGCCCGCGTCCATCACGCCGTCAAAGCCCTGCAGCTCTTTCTGCGCAGCGGCGGCCAGCGGGTGCGTGGACTGCGCCTGCTGCAGGTGCGGCAGGAGGCGCCGCGTGGCGAGCGAGGTCACGTCGCGGTGGATGGCCTGCATGCTGGCCGCGTCGTGCTTGGGCGTGGCCTCGATGAGCTGCGCAATGCGTTCGTAGCGGTAGGGCAAGGCCCAGTCCTGCGTCAGAAAGTGGGGGTAGCCTGGCGCCGTCACGCGCTGGTTGGCCGTGGCGATCCAGCCCCGGGCGCCCTGGACGCCCGCCCCTCCGCTGACACCGTCATCCTGCGGGGTTTGCTCATACGGCAGCCAGCCCTTCCAGTCGTAGCGCGCGTCCCAGCCCGGCGAAGGCGCCACGCCCCGAATGTCGTTGGCGGCATCGCGCAGCGGCACACGGCCTGCGGCCTTGAAACGGATGTTGCCCTGGTCGTCCGCAGCCACCACGCTTTGCATCGGCGAGTGGTAGTGCGCCAGCCCCGCAAAGAGCTCATCCACGCTCTTGGACTGGTTGGTCTTGAAGCCCGCCAGCACGGTCTGGTTGTCATCGTCCAGCGCGCTCCAGCGCAGCGCGATCACATATTTGCCCAGGTCCAGCACCTCAGCGTGCGACTTCTGAACGTCGCTCAGCACGGGGCCATGGCGCGTGCTGCGCAGCTGCAGCAACAGGTCGGCCTCGCCCTTGACGCGGATGGTTTCGTTGCGCACCGTGAACGGGGCCCATCCGTCGGGCGTGCGGTACTGCGTGGCGTCGGCGGGGTTGATCTGCTCCAGATACAAGTCCTGCACATCGGGGCCGGTGTTGGTGAAGCCCCAGGCGACCTTGTCGGTACGGCCCAGCACCACAAAGGGCAGGCCTGGCAAGGTGGCGCCTACTGCATCGATAGGGCCCATCGGTGTGCCGTCAGACGCCTTGCCCGCAGGGGCCTGCAGGCTCGCAAAGTACCAGATGGCGGGGGCCGACAGGCCCAGGTGCGGGTCGTTGGCCAGCAGCGGCTTGCCGCTCACGGTGCGGGTGCCCGCAATCACCCAGTTGTTGCTGCCCTTGCCCTCGTTGGTGCCTGCGTTGCGGGTCAGTTCGTCGGCCCAGGCCAGCATGCCAGCGCTGATCTGCCGGGACAACGGACCTTCGCGGTTGGCTGGCGCCACTGCAGCCGCTGCAGCACCAGCGGCAGGTGCACGATAAACCCCCAGCTGGCGATACAGCGCCGCCAGGTCTGCGGACGCAGCGGGCGGCTCCCCCGGATAGGGTGGCATCAGTTGCCACAGCCGGTCGGTGTCCAGCGTGCGCGCCACCGACAGGCGTGCGAACTCGGTGCCCCAATTGCCACCCAGGTCCAGCGCCATCATCAGCGCCCAGCCCACGCTGTCCTCGGGCTCCCACACCGCGCCTGCGGCGCCGCCGGGCTGCACGCCCAGCACCAGAAACTCCGGTGGCAAGGCCTGGGGACGTTTCTGGTGGAAGGCATGGATGCCCTTGCTGTAGGCCTGCAAGGCCTCCTGGGCATACAGCGGCAGCCCTGCGTACTGCCGCCGGGCCACGCCCATGATGTCCAGGCTGCGCATGAGCTTGTCGGTCTCGACCGTGGCAGGGCCAAAAACCTCGGACAGCTGGCCGTGCATGACCCGGCGGTTGAATTCCAACTGCCAGGTGCGTTCCTGCGCATGTACATAGCCCATTGCAAACCAGGCATCCTGCGGGGTCTGAGCCTGGATGTGGGTGACATCGGCGCCATCGCGCCGCACCTGTACTGCTTCGCTGAGCCCCGCCACAGCCAAGGAACCATCGAGTTGTGCAAAGCTGCGCTGCACATACACCGCCGCGCCCGCGCCTGCCAGCAGCGCCACTGCCACCAGCCCGAGGGCTGTCCGCTTCATCCATGCCATGTTTCTTGTCTCCTGCCGTTGGTCTTGTTGTTGATGTTGTGCACGCAAAGCCATGGTGGCTCCGCGCCCGCGCTGCGGCCACACTGCAATGCAGAAGGAGCCGCCAGCTCTGCGCATGTCAGCTCAAGTGCACACTGCCGCCCGCCACATGAAAGCTCATGACCGGCGCACTGGGCTCGTTGAACGAAACGCCCAGCGCAATGTGCCCCGCGCCATGCAGGATGCAGGCATCGCGCCGCAGGCGCACGGGCGAGTCGCTGCCCTCGAACCGCACCCAGGTTCCAAAGCTGCTCATGTCGGTCAGCACGAACCCGCTGTTGCGCCAGTCGATGCGCGCATGCAGGCGCGACACGCGCGGGTCGTTGATGCGCAGCTGGGCATGCTCGGCCCGCCCCACCATGACAGGGGCATCCGACGAGGTGAAGGTGCGGTCCACCCCATGCCAGGAGAACTGGATCTGCCCCAGGATGGAATCGACCGGTGCAAAGTTGCTGACCAGTGCCGCCTGCATGGTGAGGGAATCGGGCGCTTCGTCCTCACGCCATTCGACGTGGTAGAGCATGAGCAACTCGGCCTTGCCCCGAATGTCCATCATGCCCAGCTTGCGGTACCAGACATCGGGCGCCGTGCCCGCAAGCAGCACGGTGGTTTCGGTAGCCCAGATTTCAGCGGGCCCGGCCCGTTCGCACAGCCGGGAAGCCACGTTGACGGCGTCGCCATAACAATCGCCATCCACATCCACCACTTCGCCGCTGGCCACGCCCACGCGGATCTCCATGCGCAAGGGGTGGGGCCAGCGGTCCAGGCGGACCTTGTGCTGGCGCAGCATGGTGGCCATTGCAGACACCGCACTGGAGGCATCGCCAAAGACGCCCAGCACCCCATCCCCGAGCTTCTTGACCACCCGGCCGCCGTGGGCCTCGATGGTGTCGCCAATCCACTGGGTGACCTGCGTCACGGCCTCGGTAGCACGTTCGTTGCCCAGCGCTTCATACAAGGCAGTGCTGCCTGAGATGTCCGCAAAGACCATCGTCGACAACACACTCATGAACGCGGGCCCGTTGGTAACATCATGTGAATCAGTTTAGTGCAAGCGCCCTGGCTGCGCACCCTTCAAAGCGCCAACAAGTGTTGCCTGAGGCCGCAGCCGCAGCGAAAGGCGCGGTTGCAGCGTTCACCACAACGAACCCCCACATCGTCAGCGTCGCGAAAGGGAGGCGCCACCCCGTTCGCCTGAAAATCCACCAACACGTAAAAATTCGCAACAAGCCCGGGCAAGTTGTTGTCTTTATGCAAAAACAGGAGCACGCCCCTTGCGCTGCACCTCGCTCCCGCTTACTTTGGCCGTCCCTGTTACAAAAAGCCCGCCCTTACCCCGCCATGCGCTGGAACAAGCCGACTCTCCGCAACAACCTTCACGACCTGCTGGGCCGTGACAAGCCGTCGTCCACGGCATGGGTGCGCAACCAGGGGCTGGAAGAAGTGCGCCGGGCCATGCTGCAGAGCCTCGCCGGTATGACGGGGTCCGACGTGGCGCGCATGAACATGCGGCTGCGTTATGCCGGCGACATCGAGGCGCTGTGGTTCCTGCGCACCGACCTGTTCAGCACGCTGGTACCGCTGCGGGGCGAGCACGGTGCCCGGGGCGTGATCGACCAGGTCACCCAGCTGTTCCAGGGGCAGCTCCCACGCGCACTGCGCCCGGCGCAGGCCCTCTAGAACCTGACGCGCACCGCGCGCGTGCGAACCGCCGTTATGGCGGCGTCGTGGGGGCGAAGCCCCCTGTGTCAGTGCTGGTGCCCCCAGTAGATCAGCGCATCGCGCTCTTCCACCGACAGCGACACTGTGGCGCCCACGGGCAGCAGCACCTTCGTTTCAACATGCCCGAACGGCAGGTTGGTCAGCACCGGCGCCTTGATCTGGGTGCGCAGCCAGTCCACCACCGACTGCAGCTTGTAGCCCTTGTCATGCGGTGCCAGCTTGAAGTTGGTGAACTGCCCCAGCACCACAGCCTTCTGCTGGGCCAGCACACCGGCGTGCAGCAGCTGGGTCAGCATGCGTTCGATGCGGTAGGGGTGCTCGTGCACGTCTTCGATGAACAGCACGCCGCCCTTGACCTGCGGGAAATACGGCGTGCCCACCAGCGATGCCTGCACCGCCAGGTTGCCACCCCACAGCGTGGCACTCTTCACATAGACATTGGGCACGGCAGGCTTGCCCGTGGCGGCGTTGGGCTGCTCTTTGTGCATGCGCCAGCCCGTGCCTTCGCCGTGGCCGGTCAGCAGGTCGTCAAAGCAGGCTTCCATGATGTCGTCGGGCTCGCCCGCCACACCAAAGTCAGCCCCCAGCGATGGCCCCGCCCAGGTGGTGGCCCCCGTCTTGGCCAACACGGCCAGCTGGAAGGCGGTGAAATCGCTCACGCCCACAAAGTGCATGCCCTTTTCAATCGCCTTGGCCACCGCCTTGTAGCGGATGCCCGGCAGGATGCGCGACAGGCCATAGCCTCCGCGCGAGATCAGCGCCACATCGGCGCCGCTGGCCGCAGCGCGGTGGATGGCGGCCAGCCGGGTGGCGTCGTCGCCCGCAAAGCGGGTGTGGGTGGCCAACGCATCGGCGTCCACCTCGACCTCATGGCCCAGGGCCTTGAGCCGTGCAATGCCGCGCTTGAAGGCTGCCTTATCGCGCACGGCGCTGGAGGGCGAGTAGATGTAGATGTGCTTGGGACCGTGGTCGTGGTCGCAATGGAAAGGGTCGTGATGGTGGTCGTGCAAAGCGCTCAGACCCGCCGAGGGGCCTGCTCCGTAAACAGGGGGAATGTCGGGCGCCACATGCAGTCAGGCGGCGCCAGCGGACAAGTCAGTGCGCGAAGTATTCCACAGCCTGTGCGGCAATGGCCTCGCCGTGCTCCTGCACAAAGTGGCCCGCATGGGGCAGCACGATGGGCTCGGGGCAACCTTGGATGCTCTGCTGCAGCGCCCGCATGGTGGGCAGGCCCAGCACCGGGTCCTGCGCACCCACCACCATCAGGCTGCGGCCCTGCCACTGGTGCTGCCAGAAATCGCGGGCCGCGCGCGACACGGCGGCGCCCGGGTCACCCGCAGCAGCGGGCACGCGTTCTGGAAAGGCCCGCAACGCGGCGCGGTAGCCTTTGTCCGGGAACGGCGCATCGTAGGCAGCGCACTCCGCCGCCGTCAGATGCGGGTTGCCACGCGCCAGCAGGCGCCCTACTCCATACAGCGGCTTGTCGCGGCACATGGCACGCCAGTCGACAAATCCGGCAGGCAGTGGCACATCGCCCGTGGCCAGCAGGGTGTTCATCACCAGCAGGCCGTCAAAACGATCCGGCATGGCCATGGGCAGCGTAAGGCCCAGGATGCCGCCCCAGTCCTGCACCACCAGCACCACGTTGCGCAGATCGAGCCGCTCGATCAGTTCCAGCAGGATCTGCCGGTGCCAGTCGAACTGGTGGACGCCCTCTTTCTTGGGCTTGTCGCTTTTGCCAAAGCCGATCAGGTCGGGCGCCACCACGCGATCGCCTGCAGCCAGAAAGGTGGGCAGCATGCGCCGGTACAGGTAGCTCCAGGCCGGGTTGCCATGCAGGCACAGCCAGGTACGCTGCGCGTCGCGAGGACCTTCGTCGAGGGTGTGCAAACGCAGGCCCGCCAGGCTGGGCAGGTCGCTGATGTAGTGAGGCGCCCAGGGGTAGCCGGGCAGGTTGGCAAACGCCGCATCGGGCGTGCGCAAAGCGTCGTCTCGCAACGGATGGCGGGCCAGCGCCTCGGCGCGTTGTTGATCGCGGCGCTGGCGGAAAAAGCCGCTGAGCAGACCGCCACATTCTTCGGGCAGCACCCCGCCTCGCACCTGGGTCTGGTGGTTGATCTCGGGATGCCCGAACAGGTTGAGCACCGAACCAGCCGCGCCCGTCTTGGGATCTGCCGCACCGTACACCACCCGCGCCAGCCGCGCGTGCAACATGGCACCGCTGCACATGGCACAAGGCTCCAGCGTGACGTAGAGGCTGCAGCCGTCGAGCCGGTAGTTGGAGAGCCGCTGCGCGGCCGCGCGCAGGGCCACGATCTCGGCATGGGCCGTGGGGTCGTGGCCCTCCACCGGGGCGTTGCGGCCCGTGGCGATGACCTGGCCGTCCTTGACCACGATGGCGCCCACGGGCACCTCACCGGCGCTGGCGGCGTTTTGCGCCTCGGCCAAGGCCAGGCGCATCCAGTGCGAATCTTGGTCGGATTTCATTGCTATACAAATAATAGCCATTAGTGCTTGATAGATAAGCGCTAGCGGCCAATTTTGCTTATTTTTCTTCGTCGGGCATGGGGCGGGCCTGCTGCATCAGGCCTTCCACCTGTTGCTTGACCTGCTGCTGGATCTGCTGGCTCTGGTCGCGCACAGTGGCCGAGCTTGAACCGGCGGGCGCCGAGGCGGGAGCAGCGGTCTGCAGAGCTGGCACCGGCGTACGCATGGCAGACATCTGCTTTTTGACCACCACACCCACCACGGCCAGCACCACCACCAACCCGACCAGTCCGAACATTGCGCGCATACCTTGGCTCCTTGGCGGACACCGGCGGCCCGCTTGTTTGCTTGCTATGAGGCCTGACTGTAAAGCCAAACTCCGCATGCAAAAACGGCCGCACTGGGCGGCCGAAAAGGCAAGAGTCGCTGACGTAGCGGCGGCGGTCGGCCTCAGTTCAGCGCCACGCGGCTGCCGTCCTTGAAGGTGTAGAGCGTCACAGCGGGCGTGGTCAGCTCGCCCTTGGCGGTGAAGGCGATGTTGGCGGTCACGCCCTTGTATTCGGTCTTGGCCAGGAAGGGGGTAAACACCTTCGGGTCCAGCGAATTGGCGCGCTTCATCGCGTCGGCCAGCACCATGGCGGCGTCATATGCATAGGGGCTGTAGATCTGGAACTGCCCAGGGAACTTGGCGTCGTAGCGCTTCTTCCAGTCGGCGCCGCCCTGCATCTTGTCCACCGATGCGCCGCCTGTGGCGCAGGTCACGTTCTTCAGCGCTGGGGTCTTGCCCGACAACTCGGGCAGCTTTTCGGTGCACAGCGCGTCGCCGCCAAA
The DNA here is from genome assembly GCF_023913775.1 of Acidovorax facilis. GTDB lineage: Bacteria > Pseudomonadota > Gammaproteobacteria > Burkholderiales > Burkholderiaceae_C > Acidovorax > Acidovorax facilis. The sequence continues at coordinate 59,448 of NZ_JAMXAX010000011.1, read as the reverse complement.
GAACTTCACATTGCCCAGGCCCAGTTGCTCCATCTGGCGCAGCATGGGGCCGGCCTGCGCGTCCAGACCGCCGTAGAAGATCGCATCGGGCTTCTTATTCTTGATGGCAGTGAGGATGGCCATGAAGTCGGTGGCCTTGTCGTTGGTGAACTCTTCAGCCACCACCCTCAGGCCCTTTTGTTGCGCCGTGGCCTTGAAGACCGAGGCCACGCCCTGGCCGTAGGCCGTGCGGTCGTCGATGATGGCCACGCTCTTGAGCTTCTGGTGGTCCGCACCAAACAGGGCCAGCGCCGCGCCCAGCGCGTTGTCGTTGGCAATCAGGCGGAAGGTGGTCTTGTGGCCGGGTTTGGTCAGGTCTGGGTTGGAGGCCGATGCCGTGATGTGCGGCAGGTCGCACTTGGCATAGATGGCCGATGCGGGGATGGACGTGCCCGACTGCAGGTGGCCCACCACGCCCGCCACCTTCTGGTCGCACAGCTTCTGCGCCACGGCGGTGGCCTGGCGCGGGTCGCCCGCGTCGTCTTCGGCCGCAATTTCAAACTTGATCTTCTTGCCGCCGATCACGAGGTTTTGGGCGTTCAGGTCGTCAATCGCCAGGCGCACGCCGTTTTCAGTGTCCTTGCCGATGTGGGCAATGCCGCCCGACACGGGGCCGGCGTGGGCGATCTTGACGGTTTGCACATCCTGTGCGGTGGCTGCAGTGGCGGCGGCAACACACACACCCACGGCAGCCAGCTGCACAACGGACACGGGAAAAGACGACGGACGCAGGCGGGTGAAAGCTCGGAACACGGTAGAAATCTCCAAAAAATATAGTCGCAACTTTTGCGCACCATTTCGGGGCAAAACGCACCGCATCCTAGCCACCATCCTCCCTTGCCGTCGCCAATTGCTATGCAAGCTTAGTAATTTGCTGGGCCATTAAAACGGCTAATGGCGCAAGATGATTCGCCGAAGTCACCCTATGAAGATGCCCTTTGAGCGGCAGCGCGCCCGTTGGCAAGCGCTCAACCTTTCACCATCCGCAACTTGAAGTTGGTAAACGGCAGGATGGCGTTCGGTGCGTCGCGGGATACGCGCTCTTCCACGCAGCCCGTGTCATTGGGGGTCACGAAGTGCGGACCAATACCGGCAATGGCCACTTTGTGCGACCCCGTCCAATCCCAGCCCCACCCGGCCCCGGTCACCTCGCCTTCGAACAAAACCGGGCCATCGGCCGCGATACCCTGGTGGATGGTGATGCGCATCCGGTCGGCAAACCCACCCATCCTGTAGCCGGCCCGGACGTGAAGCGTGAAGACGGGGTGCACCGCCGGGTTGAAGATCGCCCCCGAGGTGTTGGCAACCGTCACCAGCCCCGGCATGGCCGTGCCGTTCCATCGCTCGGCCATCACCATGCCGTCCGCAAAGATGATGAAGCCCCGGGCCTCGGACCAAAGGTTCTGGCCATGGCGGTAGATCGGCCCGCAGTGGGGGTTGTAGCTGCCCTGCCCGCCGGTGCAGTCCAGTGCAAACACCATGTGGTTGGCACCTTCGGAAAAGAACCACGAACAGTCCACCGTGCAGACCAGGTCGTTGTGCCGCATGGGAGACAAGCTGAGCCGAGGCGGCAGGTAGCAAAAGTCGAGGTCATTGATCGCCAGTGTCAGCTGGGTGGGCTTCTTCACGCGGGAGGTGCTCATCAGAGTCCTTTCACTGGGTTTTACGGGGTGGCCGACGATGCCGACGGCCTTGCAAGAACGCGGTTCACAGAGACCATGGGGTGGCCGCCGAGGCTTGCACGCTGCGCCCGTTGTACCAGACCCCCACCGCACAATGCATCGTCACATGGTTACCAAAAGTGCAGTGCCCGATACCCGACGGAAGCTCCACGGCACCGCGAAACTGAAATAATCACGCCCCATGTCTCTCCTGCCCCACCAGCTCGAACTGCTTTCGCCCGCGCGCGACGCAGACATCGGCATCGAAGCCATCAACCACGGCGCCGATGCCGTCTACATCGGCGGCCCCGCCTTTGGCGCGCGGGCCAGTGCGGGCAACGACATCCGCGACATCGAACGCCTGGTGAAGCATGCGCACCGCTTCAACAGCCGCATCTTCATCACGCTCAACACCATCCTGCGCGACGACGAGCTGGAGGCCGCTCGCAAGATGGCCTGGCAGGTGTACGAGGCGGGCGCGGATGCATTGATCATCCAGGACATGGGCCTGCTCGAAATCGACCTGCCGCCCATCCAGCTGCACGCCAGCACCCAGACCGATATCCGCACGCCCGAAAAAGCACGCTTCTTGCAGGACGCGGGCCTGTCGCAGATCGTGCTGGCACGCGAGCTGACGGTGCAGCAGATCGCCGCAGTGCACAAGGCGCTGGGGCCCGTGGATGCGCCGGGGCGCGCCAACATCGAGTTCTTCATCCACGGCGCGCTGTGCGTGGCCTACAGCGGCCAGTGCAACATCAGCCATGCGCAAACGGGCCGCAGCGCCAACCGCGGCGACTGCAGCCAGGCCTGCCGCCTGCCCTACCAGGTGACCGACGCGCAGGGCCGCTTCATCGCGCACGACAAGCACGTGCTGAGCATGAAGGACAACAACCAGAGCGACAACCTGCGCACCCTCATCGACGCGGGCGTGCGCAGCTTCAAGATCGAAGGGCGCTATAAGGACATGGGCTATGTGAAGAACATCACCGCCCACTACCGCACGCTGCTCGACGAAATCATCGAAGAGCGCGAGGCCCAGGGCCGGCCGCTCTCCCGCTCGTCCAGCGGGCGCACCACTTTTACCTTCACGCCCGACCCGCTGCAGAACTTCAACCGCGAATTCACCGACTACTTCGTCACCGGCCGCAAGGAAGACATCGGCGCGTTCGACACCCCCAAGAACCCGGGCCAGGCCATCGGCTGGGTGACGAAGGTAGGCCCCGACTTCGTCGAGCTGGAAGTGAGTGACCCCGTCACCGTGCTGCACAATGGCGACGGCCTGTGCTACTACGACCTGCACAAGGAGCTGGTGGGCATGGCCATCAACGTGGCCGAGCCCGTGTCGGCACGCAGTGTGGGCCAGTGGCGCGTGTACCCCAAGGACCCGATGGAGGGCTTCAAGGACCTGCGCAAGGGCACCGAGGTCAACCGCAACCGCGATATGGACTGGGTGCGCACGCTGGAGAAAAAATCCAGCGACCGCCGCATCGGCCTGTGGGCGCAACTGAGCGAAACGCCCACGGGTTTCAGCCTGCTGCTGACCGACGAGGACGGCAACGTGGGCTGTGCCGAAGTGCAGCAGCCACACCAGAGCGCCACCGATGCCGCCAAGGCTGAGGCCAGCCTACGTGAACAGCTCGGCCGCTTTGGCGCCACGGTGTTTGCGGTGCATGACATTGCGCTTCAACTCTCGCAGCCCTGGTTTTTGCCCGCCTCTGTGCTCAATGCCCTGCGCCGTGATGCCGTGGCCGACCTGGAGGCCAACCGCGTCCGCAACTTTGCCCGCCTGCCACGCGCCACGCCCGTGGAACCCCCTGCGCTCTACCCAGAGGACACGCTTTCTTTCCTGGGCAACGTGTTCAACCACAAGGCCCACGACTTCTACGTGCGCCACGGCGTGAAGGTGATCGCCGCGGCCTACGAGGCGCACGAAGAGGAAGGCGAAGTCAGCCTCATGATCACCAAGCACTGCGTGCGCTTTTCGATGAGCCTGTGCCCCAAGCAGGCCAAGGGCGTGACGGGCGTGCAGGGCACCATCAAAGCCGAACCCTTGATGTTGATCAACGGCAAGGAGAAGCTGACCTTGCGCTTTGACTGCAAGCCCTGTGAAATGCACGTGGTGGGCAAGATCAAGCGCCAGGTGCTGAACCAGGCCAACGAGATCCCATTGACCTTCTACAAAGCCCGGCCGCACAAAGCACATTGATGCACCTGCATGTGGCGGCTCAACAGCAATGCCCCATGCACACTGACCCGTTTTCATGCCCGCCCTGCGGGCCAGCACCATGACGGCCACGCTGCTGGTGTGGCTGCAGTTCGCAGTCTGCGCGGGGCTGATTGGCGCGGCGGGCTACCAGCTGTCGCGCTACGGTGATGCCATTGCCCAGCGCACAGGCTTGTCGGGCAGCTGGATAGGCCTCACGCTGGTGGCCAGCGTGACTTCGCTTCCAGAGCTGGCCACCGGCATCACCAGCGTCACCATCGCAAACACCCCCAACCTGGCTGTGGGCAACGCACTGGGCAGCTGCGTGCTCAACCTGGTGTTTCTGGTGGTGATCGACCTGCTGTACCGGCCAGCACCGGTATGGACCCGGGCCGCCCACGGCCACGTGCTGGCAGGCGCTTTTGGCGTGGTGCTGCTGGGCTTTTTGCTGCTGGGGCTGCTGATGGGCCAACTGGGGGCTACTGCCAGTGCTTCCACCGGCGCTGGCACTGCCTCCCAGCGCAGCGTGGGCCTGCTCACTCCCGTGATCCTGCTGCTGTATCTGGTGGCGATGCGCACCGTCTTTGCGTATGAACGGAGCCACCCCGCTGCGCCACCGGCCGACACAGTGCCGCCCACCAACAACGCAGCACCTACGCTGCCCAGCCTTCGACAAGCGGCCACCCGCTTTGCGATGGCGGCTGCCATCGTGGTGGGGGCCGGCATGTGGCTGCCCTTTGTGGCGGTCAACCTGGCCACCACCATGGGCTGGAACCGCAGCTTTGTGGGCAGCCTGTTTGTGGCCCTGGTCACAACCCTGCCCGAGCTGGCGGTCACGTTGTCCGCCCTGCGGCTGGGTGCGCTCGACATGGCCATTGGCAACCTGTTGGGCAGCAACCTGTTCAACGTGGCCATCGTGGGCATAGATGATCTGTTCTACCGCCCCGGCGATCTGCTGGCCCATGTGTCGCCCGTGCATGCCATCACCGCCGCATCGGCCGTAGTCATGACCGGGCTGGCGGTGGTGGGCCTGTTCTTTCGCCCGCGCAGCCGTGTACTGCGCGCGGTGGGCATGGTCAGCATCGGTATGGCGGCGGTGTACCTGGTCAACACCTACGTGGTCTTTCTGTATGGAAACTGATGCCGTGAAACACCCCCATCCTCATCTGCGCGATGCCATAGACGTGGCACGCGAGCACGCCGTTGACCCTGACGCGGGCCTGCGCCCCGACGAAGCCCTGCGCCGCAGCGCCACCCACGGCGCCAATGAGCTGGCGGCGGGGCAAGACCGCCCCTGGTGGCATCTGCTGGCCGACCAGTTCAAGGACTTCATGGTGCTGGTGTTGCTGGGTGCGGCCGTCATCTCGGGCCTGGTGGGGGAGGTCACCGACACGTTGGTCATCCTGGTGATCGTGGTGCTCAATGCCGTCATCGGCTTTGTTCAGGCATGGCGCGCCGACCAGGCCATGGCCGCGCTGCGCCAGCTGGCGGCGGCGCACGCCACGGTGCTGCGCAGCGGAGCCGTGCAAGTGGTGCCCGCCACGGCGCTGGTGCCGGGTGACATCGTGCTACTGGAGGCGGGCAACCAGATTCCGGCCGACCTGCGGCTGATCGAGATTGCGCAGCTGCAGGTGGATGAATCGGCCCTCACGGGCGAGTCCCTCACCGTAGCCAAGCAGACGGAGGCCCTGGCCGCCGAGGATGTGGGCGCGCTGGGCGACCGCACCAACATGGCCTTCAAGGGCACCACGGCCACGCATGGCCGGGCACGCGGCCTGGTGGTGGCCACCGGCATGCACACCGAGCTGGGCAAGGTGGCCACGCTGCTCGACACCGGCGACCGCAGCACGCCGCTGCAACTGCGCCTGGCGGCCTTTGGCAAGCGCTTGGCGATCGCGGTGCTGGGCATCTGCGCGGTGATCTTTGTGGTCGGCGTGCTGCGCGGCGAGGCGCCGCTGCTCATGGCCCTCACCGCCATCAGTCTGGCCGTGGCCGCCATCCCCGAGGCACTGCCTGCGGTGGTCACCGTGCTCCTGGCCCTGGGCGCACGCCGCATGGTGGCCGTGCATGCGCTGGTGCGGCGCCTGCCTTCGGTGGAGACCCTGGGCTCGGTCACCACCATCTGCTCGGACAAGACCGGCACCCTCACGCAAAACCGCATGCACGCCGAGCTGCTGATGGCCCACGGTGTGCGCTGGGTGCCCGGTGACCCCCTGCCCGGCCCCGCCCATGCCGAGGCCCTGCGCGCCGCAGCGCTGTGCAACGACGCCACGCTCCAGGCGCAGAACGAAGAGGGCCAGTTCGGCACCCGCTGGCAGGGCGACCCCACCGAAACCGCGCTGGTGCTGGCCGCCCATGCGGGCGGACAGGACAAGGCCCAGCTAGATGTGAGCAGCCCCCGCATGCAAGAGCAGCCCTTTGACTCGGACCGCAAGCGCATGACCACCTTCCACCGCGCTGCCGATGGTTTTGTGGCCTACACCAAGGGCGCGCCAGAATCAGTCTTACCCCGCTGCACCGCCCACTGGACGCCAGAAGGCGCTGCCGCACTGGACACCGCCAAGGTCCTCGCCACTGCCCAGCAACTGGCCGCCCAGGGCCTGCGGGTGCTGGCCCTCGCCCGCCGCAGCCACGCCCGCCTGCCCGACACCAACGACATCGACGCGGTCGAAAACCAGCTGGAGCTGCTGGGCCTGATCGCCCTCATCGACCCACCCCGCGCCGAGGCCCAGGCCGCAGTGCGCGACTGCATCAGCGCGGGCATCACGCCCGTAATGATCACGGGCGACCACCCCGCCACCGCACGTGCCATTGCGCACCGCCTGGGCATTGTGCGCAGCACCGATGCGCCCGTGCTGACTGGTGCCGACCTGGCCACGCTGGACGATGCCGCACTGCGCGCCCGCGTGGAACAAGTGCAGGTCTACGCCCGCGTGGACCCGGCGCAGAAGATCCGCATCGTCGAAGCGCTGCAGGCCCAGGGCCACTTCGTGGCCATGACAGGCGACGGCGTGAACGACGCCCCTGCGCTCAAGCGCGCCGACATCGGTATAGCCATGGGCCAGGGCGGCACCGACGTGGCGCGCGAGGCATCCAGCCTGGTGCTGCTAGACGACAACTTCGCCACCATCGTCGCGGCGGTGCGCGAAGGCCGCCGCATCTACGACAACATCCGCAAGTTTGTGCGCTACGCGATGACGGGCAACTCGGGCGAGATCTGGACCATCTTCCTCGCGCCGCTGTTGCTGCTGCCCATCCCTTTGCTGCCCATCCACATCCTGTGGGTCAACCTCGTCACAGACGGCCTGCCCGGCCTGGCGCTGGCCGCCGAACCGGCCGCACGCGGCATCATGCAGCGCCCACCCCGAGCACCGCGCGAAAGCCTGTTTGCCCACGGTATGTGGCAGCACATATTGGGCGTGGGCCTGCTCATTGGTGGGCTGTGCCTGGCGGTGCAGGCCTGGGCACTGCACACCGGCCACGCGCACTGGCAGACCATGGTGTTCACCGTGCTCACGCTGGCGCAAATGGCGCACGTGATCGCCATCCGCTCCGAATCCGAACCCATCTGGCGCCTGGGCCTGCTGAGCAACCGCCCGCTGCTGGGCGCCGTGCTGCTCACCTTTGCGCTGCAGATGGCAACCATCTACGTGCCCTGGCTCAACCCCATCTTCCGCACGGAGCCGCTGAGCCTGGGCGAGCTGGCGCTGTGCATTGGCGCCGCGCTGGTGGTGCTGGTGGTGGTAGAGATTGAAAAGGCCTGGCGCCGAGGCCTGCAGGCGCGGCGCACTGCGGCAGAGTCGGATGGCAGCGCGATGGATGAGCCTGCTGCGTGAATGGCGTTGATCGCTGCCTGTAGATCGTCATTTCTCACCCAGTGGGTATGCCGCAGGTGCCCGATGTCCATGTTCAGGCCCTGAGAGCCTGCTCAAAGTACTTTTGAAGCTGATCTTGGAGGCTGAAGCCGATGGTCACGACGCGGTGTTTGAAGAACTTTTTAGGACGGCCTGCATAACCCTCGCGAGCCGGAGGTGGTGTAAACCGCCCGAGCCCACTCCATCACAGACCGCATGGAGTTATGCAGGCCATCCTTTGCGACTCCACAACACCAATTTTCGAGAAAATAGAAAGAAATTCACAACAAAATAAAAGGCAATGAAAAATCCAAGCGCCCACGGCAGATAAATCATGTCAAAAAAATATGCATTCTCAGTAATTCTGAAGGATGTCAACGCAATTCCTGAGGATATCCACAATCCGAAGATCAGACCCAATCCATTTATGGCCCACATTTTCCTCATTCCGCCCTTCCCCAAGGCCCTTCCGACTATTTCAAGCAAATCAACACATGGCACAAAGAACACAAAAGCCGTAATTAAATAATATGCAAAATCATAGAGATTGAAATACCAAACATAGGCACAATTCAAAATCCATATTATCATCGATAAAACTATCATCAGCAGACACCAGGTATTCTTTTAATAGCACCGGCGACATCAGCATAAAGAGCCGAAATGAGATATCCAGCTATTGCCAATGCAATCGCAGCACCCACCGCACCTCCAAGCAGACCGATCCCGAACACAATAGCAGTTAGCGCCCCAAACAATGCTTGCAAGCCAAGGACACCACATTCCGCATTCGCGATCGCCATCATGTCGTGGTAGATAGAAATAGCAGAAATAACAAAAGACATCAACAACAGAATTGCACCAAGCCACCCTCCAATCCCTGCCACTATTCCCAAGACCAAGGCAGCAATTGCGGACCACCCTGGATTATCTTTCACCCAGTTCACCAAATCCATCCACCCACCATTACCCCTGCCCTCGATCATGTAGGCCCCAGCTCCCGTTTCCGGGTCCGTTATCACATACCCGTACCCCGAAAATCCATGCGCGTTAATCGCACGTTCATGGAATGTCACTTCCTTGCCTGCCTGGACAGCCGAAGTAATCTCCTGTCCCACTGTGCCGCCAAGCGGCAGTCTGGGCAAGGCAGTAGCTGCGTTGCTTTGGTTGATGGTGTAGATGCGCTGGCCTGCAGCTTGGGCGATTGCAATGGCATTCACTGCGCTGATCCCTTGCGCGCATTCCGCCAGCGTGGGGTTGCTGATTTGCCCTTGCTCATCCGTGTACCGGCATTGACTTTTGTCCACCCACAGCTGCTCGGGCACCGCGTGCTCCATAGCGCTGCTGTATTGCCCCCGCAGCTTGTTGTACGCAATCCACCGGTTTTGCGCTGCAGTTTTGCCGTTTGCGGTGAGTTCCGGTTTGGCGTTGATCGCCGCCTGGGGATCGTCATTCTTGACCCACCGGGTGTGCCGCAGGTGCCCGATGTCCATGTTCAGCCCTTGGAAGGTAATGCCCGTGGTCACGATGCCATACAGCTTGTTCGGCCTTACCTGGGCGTGGAACAGGCCGTAGCTCAAGGCGGGCCGGTCGATCATTTGGGCCTGGGCGCTGGCGATGGCGCCGTGGCTCTGCAGGCTGGCGAAGTAACTCCACATCGTTCCTGTCAGCAGATCCCCCGTCAAATTTTCGCCAGTAATGCCTTGCAAGATGGCCGCCCGCTGCGCTTCAGGAGCGGCCTGCGCTTGTTCAAGCTTCTGCTTGTTCACCTTCATCCGGGCTCTCAGCGCTTCCAGTTGGGCTTGGCTGATGCCCTGGATGCTCACGCCAAGGGCTGTTTGCTGGCCTGCGATGAGCTGGTCTTGGGTTTCATCCCAGTCTTGTTGCCCATAGCGGGTAAAACCGCCTTGACCTACGGGTTCGCTGCCTGCACGCATGCCGGGGCCGGTGGCTACCACAGTGCCGTCTACCGAGATTTGGGGCTTGAGGCTGATGCTGCTGGGCAGGCCTCTGGGCAGTTGGCTGGGGTCTAGCTGTTGGCCGGGGGATGGCTTGGGGATGAGGGCTGCGATGGCGGCTTCGTCGGCAGCGCTGGCTGCCACCCAAGCGAGGGTGATCTTTTTACCGGCAATGGCGGCGGTGGGGGTTTGCCAGCTCAGCAGGGGGCTGTCGCCCCAGGCGGCGCTGCGGGCGTCTGCGTAGATTTCGTATTTGAACTGCGCTTTGCTGCTGGCGGGCAGGTCGCTGTGGGTTTGGCTGCGCGTTTTGATGCTGTAGGGCAAGGTGCCTGCCAAGTAGGGCAAGGGGTCGATAGTGGCTTGCCGGGTGCCCAGGACGTCGCCTACTGTGCTCTTACCGGCGTTTTGGCTGTCGATGTAGGTTTTAAGGCGGGCCTGGTAGTTGCTGAGCTGGCTTTGCAGGGCTGTGGTGTTGAGGTTTCTCACCCAGCCTTCAGCCTGGTTGGTTTCTGCGCCTTGCTGGGCTGCATTCAGCAGGGCCTGGGCGTCCAGGGGTACGGCGCTTTGAAGGTCCATGCCTTCTTGGAAGGTGTATTGCTTGTAGCTGCCGTCCAGGGGCACCCAGGTGTCGGGCGTGCTTTGACCGGGCGTGTGGCGGATACCTCGGCCGGGCTGGTATTGGATGAGGGCTTCGACCCAGGTGTGTTCGATGCGCAGGGCTTTGGTTTGTGCGCCCGAGACCAGGGCGACGTTGTTGACCCCGCCTTGGCCCCAGATTTGTTGGGCTGCGTCTACGGTCTGCGCGCCGCCCACCCAGTTGAGGGCCTGGGCGGTGGGGATGTCTACAGTGCCGGTGACGTACCGCGCGGGGATGCCGCTGGCGCGCAGCAGGGCAATAAGCAGGCTGGCGGTGTCAACAGCGTTGCCGGATTTTTTGTCAAGCGTGTCTTGCGCGCCTTGTACGCTGCCTTGCGTGGGCACGTAGTAGATGTTGTCGTGCACCCACTGGTAGATCTTGTGGGGGTTGTGGCCCAGGGTTTGCGCCAGGTTTTTGATGGCGTCGGTATGGGGGGCATCCACAGTGGGCGCCAGATCGGCAACGCTGGGGGCGCTGGCGGCTTTGGTGGTGCTTTGCAGGGTAGCGGCCTTGGCGGCAGCTGCTGGCTGGTCTGCCTCGGAGGCATCCACCTGGATGGGCGCTTGGGGGCGGGCACGCTCTGCCAGCCAGGGCAGCTTGTTCAGGTTGACGGGCAGGTGGGTTTTGCGGGGGGCTTCTGCGTCCACAAACTCTTTGAGCACCTGCAGGGCTGCGGCCTGGCCGCTGCCGCCGGCCTGCACGGCCTCGATCCGCTTGACCAGCTGCTCGTGTTTGTCCCGAAAGACGGCCTCCTGGGCGAGCTGGCGGTCTAGCACGCTGCCTTCCACACCTGCGGTGTGCCAGGTGTTGCGCAGGGTTTGCCATTCTTGCTGCAGCGCCTGGGCCTGGCGGTCCAGGGTTTGCACACCGGGCAGGCTGGACGCTACGTCGGAAAAACTGGGCGCAACGCCGGAGGGGCCGGATTCAGGGTTCAGTGCGTTGACCAACTGCTCCAGGGTGTCGGCATATTGCTCGGAGGGCGCTCCGCTTTTCATGCGCTGCTGGGCCGCCAGCTGGTTGCGCTGCGCCATTTGCGCGTGCACCAGCGGCAGCCCAACGGTGTTGAGCACCGAGGCGGTGAGCAGCCACACGACCGCACGCTTGAACCAGCCGACCGGGCGGTGCTGCAGGGTTGGCTGAGTGGGTTGGCTGCGGGCGTGCTCGTGCTCGGGGGCCTGCGATGGGCGCATGGGGACTTTCTCTCTCAAATGGGGGGTGATCGCGGTGACAGCGGGGTGTTGCAACGACTTCATTGCAGACCTCCGCGCTGGCGCGCCTGGCTGGATGGGCGGGCGCCAGCCAGCAGGGGCTGCGCAGCTGCGGCCGCCAGCAGCACGCCAATGAGCCACAGGAACCAAGGCTGATTGACAGGAATGGGGTTGGCCACGCCAGGCGTGCCGGGGCCGCCAGGGGTGCCGGGCCCGCCTGGTGCGTTGGCCCGCACCACAAAGGTGGCGGTGGCCGTTGCCAGGCTCACATCTACGTCATAGGCCTTGGCCTGGCTTGTGGGCGGCGTGGTTGCGGCCTTGAGGTTGTTGCCGCTGCCGATGAGTACGGCCTCTACCGTGTAGGTGCCCTCCATCGCCGTCTTGAGCGTTTGTTGGGTGTCTGTGGACCGAAGGCCGTTGGCCTGCAACTGGCCCAGCACGTGGACGTGGGTGTAGACCACAGCGTTCTGCGGGTTGCGCACGGTGATGCGTACACGTGCGTTGTCCACCGGCGCATTCACCGTGAGGTTGCGGGCCAGGTTGCTAATGCGCACGCGGTCGTTGGGTGCGTATTCGGCCCTGTCCACTGCCACGGTCAGTGCGGCCTTGCCAGCGCCTTGCGCGGCGTCGGCAATGATGGTGAACAGGGTGCTGCCCACATCCACCACCTCACTCTGGGCGTTCAGGAGCGTGGCAACCAGCGTGTAGGTACCAGCGGGGTAGCGCGCGGTATTCCAGGGCTGTGCATGGGGCACCGTTGCGCCCGCAGCCACTGCACCCAGGTCGTGCGCCGCAAATCGGGCAACCTCCACCCCAGTGGCGTCGTTGATGCGCAGCACCAGCGACAACGCTGCTGGTGTCGTGCCAAGGTTGAGCACTGAGGCTCCCAACTCTACTGCTGCGTCTGCAGGGTATGAAGGCTTGTCGGTGCTGGCACTGACACGCGCCACGATATCGTCGGGTGATGCACCCGCCGAGTACTTGGCACCGATGATGGTCAGATAGCTGTCGTCCTGGCTGAAACCTGCGATGGTGGCCAGAAACGGCTTGGCTGCCTTGATGCGCCCGGGGCCGGTGGGGATCGCGACATGGCCCACGCTGTAGCCACTGGTACCCAAGGGCGTGAAGCCCGAAACGTTCACCGCAACACCGTTGAGCTGGAGGGTGTTCAGCGCAGAGGTCGGAATCGCTACGTTCAGGTAGTTTTCTTTGTAAGGCGACAGATTGGTCGGCGCCGTGAAAACGTAGTCAGAGAGGGTCTGGTCGATGCCGCCCACATAAGTGAATGCGGGGTCACCCAGCACCCCTCCGGTGGTGATCGTGGACCCCTTCAGGAACTGCCCCACCAGCACGGGCGCAGAGGCAACGATGTGGAGGCTCTCTGCATCAGTCACCTGATGAAACTCCCCAGCGTTGAGAGTGGCCACCAGGGCTCCATTCACCCGCACTTGGGTAGCAGCGGTGTTGGCCACAATGCGGACAAGGTTGCCCGCAGCGCCCGTGTTGGCAGTTTTGGGCGCCACGTATTCCGCAGACCAGTATTTCACCGGTGGCAACTGGGTGAACAAATGGTCACAGTACCCGGCGTTGACAGGCACGTTGGCGCATTGCCCTCCTGCGAAGACGGCCACGGGTTTGTTGGTCTGTATGTGGGTGCCCGTGATTTCATTACCGGAGTAGGCGGTGTAAATCACAGACTGGCCTTTTTGCAGGGTCACGTCAAAAGGCACATTGGCAGGTTGACCCGTCGTTAGGCTGCTGGCTGGCGTGATGGTGGCTATCGTGCCGTCCTCCACCGCCGTCAGCGAAAACTGGATCACGCTGTAAGCGTAGTTCCAATCGACGATGCGGTACTCCTGCCCCAAAGCCGTGGCATCAAGCAGATACGACATGTCCGTGGTGTACATCTCGCGGTTCAAGAAATACGCGCTGACACCTTTGCTGGCATACACCTGCAAGGCTTTGTCCACCACCTTGCCCGCTTCGTGCAGAAACTGGTCGTTGGGCACCATGAGTTCTGCCACGCCACTGGCGCCGATGACAAAGCTGTAGTTGATTGCGCCGTCGTTACTCAGAACCTGGCCTGTGGTGCCCTGTTCACCAAAGATGAAGAGATAACCCACAGGTCCCGCCGAAGTCGTCGGATAGTTTGGATGCCCCACTGCCACAGCGCGCAGCGTGTTGTTGGCATCCAGGCCCAAATCTGGCCTCAGCGGCAGGTTGATGACGGTGCTCGTGGCTATGTCAAACCCACTACTGCTGCCTTGATAGCCTGGAGCGTTTGCGGCCAGGTTCCAGCGGCCTGGGGTGATGTTGGCAAACTCATATCGACCATCGGCGCCTGATGTGGTCTCCAGCAAGCTGACGCCAGCCAGAACCACCTTGGCCCCGGCCAGCGGGCGTTGGCTCTGGGCATCCAGCACCACTCCGTGGATACGGTCCTGTCCTAGCACCTTCGGTGTGAGTTCCACTGGCAGCACATAGCGTGTGCCCGCAACCAGATCCACGGCAAAAGCCACGTTGTCATAGCCTTGCGCAGACACCTGCACCTGCGTGGCTCCCGCATTCAAGCCGGAAATTTCCGCCACACCTTGCGCATTGGTCTGGACTACATGCGGGTTGCTGCCCGAAAGGGTGAGCGTTGCACCCGCAATGGGCTGGAGGGTGGCTTTATCCGCAACGGTGGCCTGGACAGAAATGGGTTGCTGAGGATCGACGCTGGGATGCAATGGCACGTCAAACTGGTGCGTACCGTTTTGCACCAGCGTGATGGCTTGCTCGAACCGCTGATAGCCCGTCTTCTGCATGGACACGGTGCGCGAGCCAGCGATGTCCGGCACACCGCCAATGGAGTAGCGCCCGGTAGCATCTGTGGTGGCTGTGCGGCCTGTTCCATCCACGGCCACAGTGACACCTTGCAGGGGCAGCCGTGTGGCGGCATCCGACACGATGCCTTGCAGCAGCGTTTGACTGGGGGGCGTGCTTTGCGCTGTCAACGTCACAGGCAGCGTGATGGTGTGATGGCCTTGCACGTTCATGGTGAGGATGCGGGTATCAAACCCACTGGCAGACACCGTGACGGTGTTGTCGCCCGCTATCACACCAGCATCAAAAGCGGCTTCGCCTTTGGCATTGGTGTTGCGAACCAAGCCATTGAGTGACACGCTGGCCATGGCAATCGCTGCGCCTGTTCCCTGGCTGGTGACAACCACCTTCAGCGTGCTTTGCGCCGTGCTGCGACGGAAGACAGGGTCGAAACGGACCTGTTGCCCCGCCACGCCACTGAAACTGACTTCCACAGCTTGATAGGACGAATAACTTGCCTTGATGTCCACCGCACCTGGCGCAACACCCTCCAGGAGGTACTCCCCACTGGCGTTGGTCTGCGTGGTCCAGTTGCCGACCGAAATGGTGGCGTTCGTAGCGTTTTGGTAACTCACCCCGTCATTGGTGAACTTGGCAACACCTGCAATGGTGACTGTGCTCCCGTTGCCCACGGTGAGCGCCTTGAGGCGGATGGTGCCCAGATCCAGCTGCTGGCCCTTGAGCAACCCGAGGTCTGCAGAGAGCGAAAGGAAGCCGGTAGCATCAACAGCCAACTTGTGGGTTCCAGCCGCCAATTGCAGAAACTCGAAACGCCCCTGGGCATCAGTGATGCTGGATAGGGCGCTGCTGGTCAGACGCACTTGCACCCCCGCCAATGGCAGGCCCGTAGCGTCACTGACCAAAGCCCCTCGGAGACTGGCCAAGTCAGGGTCCGTCACAGGCTGGCTTGCAGCCACGGAAGCGCGCAGGGCCAGGGCTGTGGTGTAAAGGTCTGCATCCCAGCTTCCGTCAGGGCGCTGAGATGCTCGCAGCGCGTCCACAGCAACCTGCACGGTGGCAGCGTTGGTCATGCCGGGCAGCACCGCGATCAGCGCATGTGCACTGCGCACAGAACTGCCCCAGGCGGTCGCACCGTTGCGCTCGGCCAGCATCCAGGAGCGGGCTTTGCTGAGTGCCGAGGCGACGGCAGAAGTCTGTCGGTAAGGCTGAAGCGCCTGAATCGCCAGTGCTGTGGGGATGAGGGCATCGCCATCAGGCGCCAGGCTCCATTGCCCACCCGATTGCTGCGCGCCAAGGAGCCAAGTCACAGCCTGGCCCGCCTGGCCACCATAGACGCTCGCCGAAGCAGTCAGTGCCGACAGCGCCCATGCAGTGTCTTGCGCATTGCTGGCGTAGCCTTTCGCAGCACCAAACCCGCCGTCGGGGTTCTGGTGGAGCACCAGCGCAGCCAGATGGGCGGTCGAAACAGCGGACAACTGCTTGGCCAGGGCCTTCCTGGCCAATACCTCCACAGTGTTATCGCTTGCGGACTCGATAGCATCCAGCAACTGCGGCGCAACCGACCCTGCCAGCGCTTTGAGTGTTGTGGCTGTTTCAGACCGGCTTTGCAAGGGCCATGCTATGGATGTCCCCTCCTGAGCAAGGCTGCCATTGGCCTGAACTTGGGCCTGCAGCCACGACACGCCAGCAGCGTCGCTGGCCCACACAGAACAAGAAAACAAAAAGACAAAAGCACAGCACAACCACTGCGAAAACGCAGTGGTTGCGCGGCTGGCAGCCGCGACACGCATGGAGACCCTCTCTCGTTTTATCTGTGCACCGTGCGCAGGGAGTCGAAATTGGGTTGGTCTGTGGCCACCGCAGATTTCTTGCGCGAACGATGAGCGATGCCTCTACTCGATAGGCAAAGGCAAGCGGATCATAGTTACCGATTTGTTTTATAAATGTGTGGAAATGTGATGTTTGTTGCAGAGCACAAAAGCACGACCAGTCTGCATACCGACGTGCTTCACAAACCGCCTGGGAGCGCTTGCTCCGCCACCCGCCCCCAGATTCAGCGGCCCTAAACCTGCTCACGCAGAGAGGCCGAAAGCCATAAGCACATAGCCAACGATTCGATGACTTGGCGCGCCGCTGGTGCCAGAATGGCCCGCGCTGTCGAACCAGCAAGCTCATTGAGCGAACACTGCCCCCGATGTACCCCTCCCTTCCAACCAACGAAAGAGACAGCACCCATGCAAATCGAAACCCTGGCCGTCCACGCTGGCTACAGCCCCGACCCCACCACCAAGGCCGTGGCCGTGCCCATCTACCAGACAGTGGCCTACGCGTTTGACAGCGCCCAGCACGGCGCGGACCTGTTCGACCTGAAGGTGCCGGGCAACATCTACACCCGCATCATGAACCCCACCACCGACGTGCTCGAAAAGCGCGTCGCAGCGCTCGAAGGCGGCATTGCCGCGCTGGCCGTGGCCTCGGGCATGGCAGCCATCACCTATGCCATCCAGACCATTGCCGAGGCGGGCGACAACATCGTGTCGGCCAGCACGCTCTACGGCGGAACCTACAACCTGTTTGCCCACACGCTGCCGCAGCAAGGCATCACCACGCGCTTTGCCGACCCGCGTGACCCGGCCAGCTTTGCGCAGCACATCGACGCGCGCACCAAGGCCATCTTCATCGAGTCCATCGGCAACCCGCTGGGCAACGTGACCGACATCGCCGCGCTGGCCAAGGTGGCGCACGACCACGGCGTGCCGCTGATCGTGGACAACACGGTGCCCAGCCCCTACCTGCTGCGCCCCATCGAGCATGGCGCCGACATCGTGGTGCACTCGCTCACCAAGTACCTGGGCGGCCACGGCAACAGCGTGGGCGGCGCGATTGTGGACAGCGGCAAGTTCCCGTGGGCCGAGCACAAGGCCCGCTTCCCGCGCCTGAACGAGCCCGATGTGAGCTACCACGGCGTGGTCTACACCGAGGCCCTGGGCCCGGCTGCCTTTATCGGCCGGGCGCGCGTGGTGCCGCTGCGCAATACCGGCGCGGCGCTGGCGCCGCTCAATGCCTTCCTGATCCTGCAAGGCATCGAAACCCTGGCGCTGCGCATGGACCGCATCTGCGACAACACGCTGGCCATTGCCAAGTACCTGCAAAGCCATCCCAAGGTGGAATGGGTGCGCTACGCCGGTCTGCCCGACCACCCGGACCACGCGCTGGTGCAGCGCCAGTCAGGCGGCAAGGCCTCGGGCATTTTGAGCTTTGGCGTGAAGAACAGCGACGCCGACCCACGTGCGGCCGGTGCACGTTTTCTGGATGCGCTGCAACTCTTCACACGCCTGGTCAACATCGGCGATGCGAAGTCCCTCGCCACGCACCCCGCATCAACCACCCACCGCCAGCTCAACCCCGAGGAGCTGGCCAAGGCCGGCGTGAGCGAGGGCATGGTGCGCTTGTCGGTGGGCATCGAGCACATCAACGACCTGCAGGCCGACCTGGCCCAGGCGCTCGACAAGGTGTGAACTGCGAGTGGCCATGCCCTGAAGGCGCGTGGCCACTCAAAATTTCAAGTGTTTTTAGCCTCCAGCGCTTGATTGGTAAGCGCTATTAGCTATTATTTCAATAGCAAATCAACCCACAGTGGCACTGCTTGGCGCCCTGATTCACCGGCCCACGCTGACCAGTGGTGCAGCGCCGCCGCCCATCAGCACCGTGTTGCCCTGCTTGCTGGCAATGGCCAGGGCGGTGTCGCGCTGGATCTCGGCCAGCCGGATTTCCTTGAGCGCGGGCGTGAGCGATGCGCTGATGATCTGGTTGGCCCGTGCCTCGCCTTCGGCCTGCACGATCAGGCGCTCTGCCTCGGCCTTGGCCAGGTCGATCTCCTTGCGCTTTTTCTCGATCGCCTGGTCCGTCTCGGCACGCTGGCGGATGGCGGATTCGATGGCCTTGTCCGTCAGCATGTTGCGAACATTCACGGCGGTGACAGTGAAAGCGCCTTTGTCCGTGGCGTCCAGCTCGGCCTGCAAGGTGGTGCGCACGCTTTCTGCCAGCTCGGCGCGCTTGGTGTGCATGGTGGTCGCATCCATCTGCGCAATGGCCTTGTAGATGGCTTCACGGGCTTCGCGTTGCACGCGGCTGTAGGCCACCAGCAGGTCCGCCGTGCCGTCTTTGACCACTTGTCTGTGCTGCACCACATCGCCCTGGTATTTGACGAACAGCGTAGGGATGGAGGCCGGCGTGGTCTTGAAATAGATGTCGATGTCCACGTCCTGCATGGTCAGGTTGTCACGGCTCTTGGGGGTGAGGTTCTCCAGCGAAAAGCTCACCTCTTTAGCCGTGAATTCATCCACCGTCTTGAACAGCGTGAAGTAAAGCCCCGGCGGCAGGGCCTCCTGCCCCACCTTGCCCAGCGTGCGCTCCACACCCACATTGCCGGTATCGATCTGGCTGCACGCGCCCAGCGCAACACTCAGGCACAACAGGGACAAGGTACGCAAAGCGGTCATGGGAGTCTCACGGATCAAAAGGGGATTGGTAGGCAAGGCGCGCCGTGGCTGCGCCGGCAGGGCGAGCGAGCGCGATTGTAGGAGAGCCCTACCCCACCAAAAAAGTGTGGTTCGCCGGTGCCTACGGCAGTCTTCGGGACGGCAGAGCCCGGTATCAACCCAGGTCGCGTGCCAGCCGGATGCCCGTGAACTGCCAGCGCGCGGTGGCCGGGAAGAAGTTGCGGTAGGTCAGCCGCGCATGCCCCGGTGGCGTAGCGCAGGACGAGCCCCGCAGCACGTACTGATTCACCATGAACTTGCCGTTGTATTCGCCCACGGCACCTGCCGCCACCCGAAAGCCGGGATACGGGGCGTAGCTCGACTGTGTCCATTGCCAGGCGACGCCAAAGAGCTGCGCCACGGGGTCGGCACCCTGCGCGGCCGCGTGCTCCCATTCGGCCTCGGTGGGCAGGCGGGCTCCCGCCCAGCGCGCGTAGGCATCGGCTTCGTAGTACGACAGATGCACCACCGTTTGGTCGCCCTCCAGCGGCTGCAGGCCGGCCAACGTGAAGCAGTACCACTCGCCTTCCACGCGGTGCCAATACAGCGGGTGATTCAGACCCTGTGCTGCCCGCCAATCCCAACCTTCCGCCAGCCAGAGCATGGGGTTCTGGTAGCCCCCGCCCTCCACAAAGGCCGCAAATTCAGCCTGGGTAACAAGGCGCGAGGCCAGTGCGTAAGGGTGCAGGTACGTGCGATGGCGTGGGCCTTCGTTGTCAAACGCAAAGCCTTCGCCTTTATGGCCGATTTCGATGAGCCCTCCGTCGAAAGAATGCCACGTCAAAGTTGCAGCCACGGGCGGTGGCACCACATCGCAAGCCGCCGCATAGACAGGGAACAGCGGGTTGCACGACAGCAGGTGCAGGATGTCGGTAAGCATCAGCTCCTGATGCTGCTGCTCATGCTGCAGGCCCAGTTCGATCAATGCGCACAAAGCGGCACCGTGCGCCACGGTAGACAACAGGCGCGCCATGCGGGCATCCACGTCGGCCCGGTAGGCCAGCACTTCATGGAGCGCGGGGCGCGTAAGCAGCCCCCTCTGCGGGCGCGGGTGCTTGGCCCCCACACCGTTGTAGTAAGAGTTGAAAAGCACTCGGAACGCGGGCGCAAACGGCGCAAACCCGGGCTCGTGTGCTTCGAGCACGAAGGTTTCAAAAAACCAGGTGGTGTGCGCCAGGTGCCATTTGGTGGGGCTGGCGTCCGGCATGGACTGCGCGCTGCAGTCCTCGGGCGACAGGGGCGCCGCCAGTGCCACCGAGCGGCCGCGCACGGCGGTGTAGCGGGACTGCAGTGTGTTGGATGCCATGGTCATTGCAGCCACTGATCAGGGACGCGCGTGCACCACCGCAAACCAGCCGCGCTCGTCCGTCCACGCCTGGGCCTGTGCAAAACCAGCGCGGGCCAGCATGTCGGTGAACACGGGCAAGGGGTATTTGTAGCTGTTCTCGGTGTGAATGCGCTCGCCCTGCTCAAACCTGCGGCCGCCGCCGGGCCAGCACACCTCGGTATCGGATGTCGCCTCCAGGTGCATTTCAATGCGCGACGCCTCGGGGTTAAAGAACGCACGGTGCTGCCACTGCCCCACATCGAAGTCGCTGCCGATCAGGCGGTTCACGTGGCGCAGCACGTTGCGATTGAACTCGGCCGTCACGCCCGCCGCATCGTCGTAGGCCGCCTCCAGCACGGCCACGTCCTTGGGCAGATCGATGCCGATGAGCAGGCCGCCATCGTCATCCACAAGCTCGCGCATGTGGCCCAGCAGCTCCAGGGCGTGCGGAGGATCGAAGTTGCCGATGGAAGATCCCGGGTAGAACACCAGCCGGCCGGTGCGGGGAATGTCGTCCGGCAGTGCCACCCCCAGGGTCATGTCACCCGCCAGTGCGCGGGCATCCAGTGCGGGGAAGTCGTCGCGCAGCCCCTGCACCGCCTGTTCCAGAAAATCCGCTGAAATGTCCACACCCACAAAACACGCCGGCTGCACCAGGCGGCACAGGGTGCGGGCCTTCTGGCAATTGCCTGCGCCCAGTTCGATGAGGGTACGCCCCGGGCCCACCGTGCCTGCAATGCTGTCCGCGTGCGTCTGCATCAGGGCCATCTCGGTGCGCGTGGGGTAGTACTCCGGCAGGCGCGTGATGGCCTCAAACAGCTGCGAGCCGTGCTGGTCGTAAAAATACTTGGGGGAGATGCGTGCGGGCCGCTGGGTCAGCCCGTGCGTGATGTCGGAGTAGCGAGGCAGGAGCATGGGTCAGTGAGACGTTCGGTGCGGCAGCGCCGCCGGGTGGTCAAAAAGCAGAGGCACCTGGGGCGCACGCACCGCGGCAGGCCCCACACGCTCCCTCACGCCATTGTGCGTCGCCTCGCCTGCAACTGTGTGTAGGCCATTTCCGCACCCCGAAAAAAAAGGGCTGGCGCAGGCGCCAGCCCTTTTAACCTTGGAGAACTCTTGCTGCCAGGAATGCAGGGCCAGCCTTGACCCCAGCCTCCCTCGTATGGTGTTGCACGCTATCCGGCACTTAAAACCGCGTCTTTTCGGCCAGGGCTGCGTTGCAAATCCTCGCGATACCTACTGGTATCGCTGTGGTTTGCGCCTTGCCCTGACCAAAAATCCATCGGTTTTAATGTGCCGTCCAGCCTGCAACACCACACTAGAAGCGCCAGCCCAGACCCACGCCCACCAGAACGGGGTCCACCTTGAAGGTGCCCAGCTTGGCACCGCCCGCGCTCACGTCGGTCTTGATGTAGACCTTCTTCACGTCGAAATTCAGGTACAGGTTCTTGGACAGCGGAATGTCCACACCGGCTTGCAAGGCGGGGCCAAAGCTGTTGCGGTCAATGTCCACACCAGCGGGCAGGTGCACGCCGGAGAAGCGCGTGTAGTTCAGGCCCGCACCCACGTAGGGCTTAAAGCCGGCTACGTCAAAGTGGTATTGCACAGTGAGCGTGGGAGGCAGGTGCTTGAGCGTGCCAATGGCAGCGCCGCCCGCACGCAGGGTGTGCTTCTGGGGGACGGTGAGGATCAGCTCGGCGGCGATGTTCTTGTTGAAGAAGTAGGTGATGTCTACTTCAGGGATGGTCTTGTCGTTGACCGTCAGGCCCAGCGGCGTGCTGTCCTTGTTGGCGCTGTCAAGGTTGACAACGCGCGCGCGGACCATCCAGGGGCCTTCTGCTTGTTGCGCCAGCGCAGCGCCAGAAGACAGAACACACAGAGCGGCTACAGCCAGCAGAGTTTTTTTCATGGTGATTTCGCATCGGTTGGACGGGGACGACCCCCGTGCATGTATTGAACCGCTGCATCCACCCGCCAACCTTGCCCTATCTCAAGACCTCCGTACTAACCCTTAGACCTAGATCAAGGCATACCCATTCTCACGCTGTGGACTTGCCGCGCAGGCGCTGCACCAGCGTGACACCGGCCAGCACCAGCCCCCCGGCCACGATGCCCACCACCGCGTTGAGCAGGTTCTCCACCACCACCTTCCACAACCCGCCCGTCGGCCATTGGCCTGCTGCGGCAGCTGCGCCCTCCACAGCATGGTGCAGCACCGGAACGCCATGCACCAGGATGCCACCGCCCACCAAAAACATCGCCGCCGTGCCAGCAATAGACAGGCCCTTCATGAGCCAGGGAGCAGCGCGCAGGATGCCTGCCCCCACGGCACGGGCCGCGCTGCTGGCCTTGTTGTTGAGCCACAGGCCCAGGTCATCGAGCTTGACGATGCCCGCCACCAGGCCATACACACCGATGGTCATGATGACCGCAATGCCCGACAGCACGGTCAACTGCTGAACAAAAGGCGCAGAGGCCACGGTGCCCAGCGTGATCGCAATGATTTCGGCCGAGAGGATGAAGTCGGTGCGCACCGCGCCCTTGATCTTGTCCTTCTCAAAGGCCACCAGGTCCACCGCCGGGTTCGCATTGGCCTTGGCATGGCTTTCGTGCTCGGCCTCATCCTGGTGCTGGGCATGCAGCAGCTTGTGAGCCACTTTTTCAAAGCCCTCAAAACACAAAAATGCGCCCCCCACCATCAACAAAGGCGTGACCGCCCAGGGAGCAAACGCGCTGATCAGCAGCGCTGCAGGCACCAGGATGACCTTGTTGATCATCGAGCCCTTGGCCACGGCCCAGACCACGGGGATTTCGCGCTCGGCCCGCACCCCGGTGACCTGCTGGGCATTGAGTGCCAGGTCATCCCCCAGCACACCCGCCGTCTTCTGGGCGGCCACCTTGGTCATGACCGACACGTCATCGGCCATGGCAGCGCTCTTCTTGGCCGCCACCTTGGTCATGAGGGCCACGTCGTCGAGGATGGTGGCGATATCGTCCAACAGGGCAAGCAGGCTGCCAGTGGCCATGGGGAATCCTTGAAATAAGTCTGTACAAAATCGGCGGGCATGCCGCCATGCGTGCGCCGGACTATAGCAACGCCCAGGCCAACGGCGCCGCGCGGCACAGACCCCTCGATCTGGGCGGCCCTTGCACGACCTGTTTCCCACTGGTGGGCCGCCCCTTGCTCCGCACAGCGATGGATGGCGCGAATGCCGCCCCGCACAAAGCGCATACTCGCGCCCTCACCCATCACCTCTGGGGTCCTGGAGCATGTGCTCTTATTCGGGCTTCATGCCCAAGCCATGCCCGGCTACCTCACCAAACACGAAGACATCGCCATCACTGGCGCAGCCGACCTGATCATTCGATCATTGCTCGACAAGCAACAGTTCTCTGATCCACTGGGAGCCGCCGAGGCGCTTGGCATATCGTCGGCCGCGTGGCCCCTGTTCGGCCTGCTTTGGCCATCGGGGGCACAGTTGGCACAACGCATGGCCAGCCGCCCTTTGCTGACCGGCGAGCGCGTGCTGGAGATTGGCTGTGGCCTGGGCCTGGCAAGCCTGGTGTGCCACCGGCGCGGCATGGATGTGACCGCCAGCGACTGCCACCCGCTGGCACCAACGTTTCTGCTGGAAAACCTGCGGCTCAACGGCCTGCCGCCCCTCAAATACCGCACGGGCCAGTGGGGCGCGGACGCCGCCGCGGGAACAGGCGCGGTACAAGGTCAGTTCGATCTCATCATGGGCAGCGATGTGCTGTATGAACGCGACGCCCGCGCCTCGCTGGCCAGGTTTCTGGACCGCCACGCCGGCCAAGGCGCGCAGATCTGGATCGTGGACCCGAACCGGGGCAACCGCCCTACCTTCCACAAACAGATGGCAGTGCACCGGTTTGAGGTGGTGGAGGAGCGCCTCGACCACCCGGCCCTGGAAGACCGCCCGGCCTACAAGGGCCGCCTGCTGATCTACCAACGCAAGATGGAATAAGCCCCTGAGCCGCCGGGAGCACCCTCACCCGAGGGGGGCCCAGGCCCTCGTTGCGGAGCAGCCCTTGGCTTGCCGCCTTTCACCCGCACCGCCCACCTTCCTCAAGGGTTGGCTCCACGAAAAAAGGCCGACCCCATGAGGGGCCAGCCTTTTGGCAACAACCGCCGCAGCGGTGCAGATGATCAGCGCCGGATCAGCCTACCCACTTGCGCGCGTTGCGCCAAATGCGCATCCAGCCGCTGTACTGCGCCTTGTCTTCACTCGTCCAGCTCATCTGCACGTTGCGGAACACGCGCTCGGGGTGCGGCATCATGGCCGTGAAGCGGCCGTCGGCCGTGGTCACCGCCGTCAGGCCGCCTGCGCTGCCGTTGGGGTTGAAGGGGTACTGCTCCGTCGCGTGCCCGTGGTTGTCCACGTAGCGCATGGCGGCAATGGCCTTGTCGGCGTTGCCCCGGTACTTGAAGTTGGCATAACCCTCGCCATGCGCCACCGCAATCGGCAGTCGGCTGCCGGCCATGCCCTGCAGGAACAGGCTGGGTGATTCGAGCACTTCCACCAGCGAAAGGCGGGCTTCGAAACGCTCGCTCTGGTTGGTGGTGAAGCGTGGCCAGTCCTGCGCGCCGGGGATGATGTCGGCCAGCTCGGCAAACATCTGACAGCCGTTGCAAACACCCAGGCCAAACGTATCGGGGCGGCCAAAGAAGCCCTGGAACTGCGCGGCCAGCACGGGGTTGAAGGTGATGGACCGCGCCCAGCCGATGCCCGCGCCCAAGGTGTCGCCGTAGCTGAAGCCGCCGCAGGCCACCACGCCCTTGAAGTCTTCGAGCTTGACGCGGCCAGTCTGCAGGTCGGTCATGTGCACGTCATAGGCCTCAAAGCCTGCTTCCGTGAACGTGTAGGCCATCTCGATGTGCGAGTTCACACCCTGCTCGCGCAGGATGGCGACCTTGGGTTTGGCGAGGTTCAGGTACGGCGCCGCCACGTTGTCAGTGGCGTCGAACGTGAGGTGCACGTGCATGCCGGGGTCGGTGGGCTCGCCCGCTGCGGCGTGTTCGGCATCGGCATTGGCGGGGTTGTCGCGCTGCTGGCAAATCTTCCAGCTCACCGCGTCCCACACCTGGTGCAGGTCGGCCAGCGGCGCACTGAATACGGCCTTGGCATCGCGCCAGACCTGCAGCTCGCCCTTGCCTGCGTCGATCTCGGACGATGCAGGACGCGTTTTGCCGACGAAGTGGCTGAACTTGGACAGGCCATGCTCGCGCAGGATCTGCATCACGTCGTTGCGCTCGGCCGTGCGCACCTGCAGCAACACACCCAGTTCCTCGTTGAACAGGGCTTTCAGCGTGAGCTCTTCGCGGCGAGCCCCCACCTGGCCTGCCCAGTTCTTGGCATCGCCCGTGTCCATGCGGCTGTCGCTGATGCCGTCGCCTTCAGTGACCAGCAAGTCCACGTTCAGCGCCACGCCCACATGGCCCGCAAAGGCCATTTCGGCGGCGGCCGCCAGCAGCCCACCGTCGCTGCGGTCGTGGTACGCCAGGATCTGGCCCTTGGCGCGCAGTGCGTTCACTGCGTTGACGAGGTTGACCAAGTCTTTCGGGTCGTCCACATCGGGCACCACATCGCCGCTTTGCTCCAGCGTCTGGCCCAGGATGCTGCCGCCCATGCGGTTCTGGCCCTTGCCAAGGTCGATCAGCACCAGCGTGGTGTCGGTCTCGGTGGCGTTGAGCTGGGGCGTGAGCGTGCCGCGCACGTCGGCAAGCGAGGCAAATGCGCTCACGATCAGGCTGACGGGCGAGGTAACTTTCTTCTTCTCAGAACCTTCGCTCCACTGCGTGCGCATGGACAGGCTGTCCTTGCCCACGGGGATGCTGATGCCCAGCGCAGGGCACAGCTCCATGCCCACGGCCTTCACGGTTTCGTACAGCGCGGCATCTTCGCCGGGCTCGCCACACGCGGCCATCCAGTTGGCCGACAGCTTCACGCGCGGCAGCTCGATGGGCGCGGCCAGCAGGTTGGTGATGGCCTCGGCCACGGCCATGCGGCCTGAAGCCGGCGCGTTGATGGCGGCCAGCGGCGTGCGCTCGCCCATGCTCATGGCCTCGCCCGCAAAGCCCTTGTAGTCGGCCAGGGTCACGGCGCAATCGGCCACGGGCACCTGCCAGGGGCCGACCATCTGGTCGCGGTGGCTGAGGCCACCCACGGTGCGGTCGCCAATGGTGATGAGGAAGCGCTTGGAGGCTACCGTGGGGTGGGCCAGCACGTCGATCACGGCTTTTTGCAGCGGCACGCCGGTCAGGGCCATGGGTGCGAATTCGCGCACCACCGTCTTCACATCGCGGTGCATCTTGGGCGGCTTGCCCAGCAGCACGTTCATGGGCATGTCCACGGGCAGCTTCTGGTCGTCGGCCGTGGCAGCAGGGTCGTGCAGCACCAGCTGGCGCTCTTCGGTGGCCGTGCCGATCACGGCAAACGGGCAGCGCTCGCGCTCGCAGAAGGCCTTGAACTGTTCCAGCGACTCGGGCGCGATGGCCAGCACGTAGCGCTCTTGCGATTCGTTGCTCCAGATTTCCTTGGGCGCCATGCCCGACTCTTCGAGCTGCACGGCACGCAGGTCAAAGCGCGCGCCACGGCCTGCGTCGTTGGTCAGCTCGGGAAAGGCATTCGAGAGGCCGCCTGCACCCACGTCGTGGATGGCGAGGATCGGGTTGGCCGCGCCCTGCGCCCAGCAGTGGTTGATGACTTCTTGCGCACGGCGCTCGATCTCGGGGTTGCCGCGCTGCACCGAGTCAAAGTCCAGCTCGGCCGCGTTGGTGCCCGTGGCCATGGAGCTGGCGGCGCTGCCGCCCATGCCGATGCGCATGCCGGGGCCGCCCAGCTGGATCAGCAGCGAACCGGCGGGAAACTCAATCTTCTTCGTCAGCTCGGCATCGATCACGCCCACACCGCCCGCGATCATGATGGGCTTGTGGTAGCCGCGCTGCACGCCGCCGACTTCTTGCTCGTACTCACGGAAGTAGCCGTTCAGGTTGGGCCGGCCGAATTCATTGTTGAACGCCGCGCCGCCCAGGGGGCCTTCAACCATGATCTGCAACGGGCTGGCAATGTGCTCGGGCTTGCCCACTGTGCTGCCCCAGAGCTTGGACACCGTGAAGCCCGTGAGGCCCGCCTTGGGCTTGGAGCCCCGGCCTGTGGCGCCTTCGTCGCGGATCTCGCCGCCTGCGCCGGTCGATGCGCCGGGGAAGGGCGAGATGGCCGTGGGGTGGTTGTGGGTTTCCACCTTCATCAGGACATGCTGGGTAACACTACTCTTTTGATAGCTATTGGCGCTTGATGGATCAGCGCCAGATCCCATTTTTGCCACAAACCGCTCGACCTGGTGGCCTTCCATCACCGAAGCGTTGTCCGAATACGCGATCACCGTGTGCTGGGGCGCCAGCTGGTGCGTGTTGCGGATCATGCCGAACAGGCTCTTGTCCTGCGCCACGCCGTCGATGGTGAACTGCGCGTTGAAGATCTTGTGGCGGCAGTGTTCGCTGTTGGCCTGCGCGAACATCATCAGCTCCACGTCGGTGGGGTTGCGCGCGAGGCCCGTGAAGGCGGTCACGAGGTAGTCGATTTCATCATCGGCCAGGGCCAGGCCAAAGCGGGTGTTGGCGGCTTCGAGTGCAACGCGGCCGCCGGCCAGCACGTCCACATGCTCCATGGGCGCGGGCTGCAGTTCGGTGAACAGCGCGGCGGCGGCGCTGCGGTCGGCCACCACCGATTCGGTCATGCGGTCGTGCAGCAAGGCGGCCACCTGGCCCAGCTGCTCGGCCGTCAGCTCAGGGGTTTTGCCCAGCAGACCGGATTTGAGGCTGATGCGGTATTCGGTGATGCGCTCGACCCGGCGGATGGCGATGCCGCAGTTGCGGGCGATGTCGGTGGCCTTGGAGGCCCAGGGCGACAGCGTGCCTTGGCGGGGCGTGACGATGAGCACGGCGCCGTCTTCGGGGCCCGCATAAGGGTCGCCGTAGGTCAACAGCGCGGCCAAACGTTCTTGCTCAGTGGGTGTAGGGGCCGCGTCGGTAGCGACCAGGTGCACAAAACGCGCTGCAATGCCGCTGATCTTGGGGTGGATCGCCTCCAGGGCGGGTTGAAGTTGCTGGGCGCGGAAGGAGCTGAGGGCGTTGCCGCCCGCCAGCGTGGTCATGTGCAAGGTCACGGTAGCGGCCTGTTGGGGGGTGTCAGGGGTAGAGGGTGGCTCCGGGCGCCAGCGTGCAGCCAGGACCGGAGCCCGCTATTTTACCGGGCATGGCCGCACCGCCTGCGTGGCGCGGGGGCCAATGGGATAATCCGGGGATGAGCATCACCATCAAAAGCGCTGAGGACATCGAGGGCATGCGCCTGGCCTGCCGTCTGGCCTCCGAAGTACTGGACTACATCGCCCCCCACATCAAGCCCGGCATCACCACCAAAGAGATCGACCGCCTGGGCGCCGAATGCATGGCCCAGCAGGGCACCATCTCGGCCACCGTGGGCTACCAGCCACCGGGTTATCCACCCTACCCGGCCTCGCTGTGCACCTCGGTCAACCATGTGGTGCGCCACGGCATCCCCAACGACAAGCCTTTGAAGAAGGGTGACATCGTCAATGTGGACGTGACTGTGATCACCAAGGACGGCTGGTATGGCGACAACAGCCGCATGTACCTGATCGGCGAATGCTCGATCGCCGCCAAGCGGCTGTCGGCCATCACGTTTGATGCCATGTGGCACGGCATCGTGCAGGTCAAGCCCGGCGCGCATCTGGGCGACATCGGCCACGCGATCCAGAAGTTTGCCGAAGGCCAGGGCTTTTCCATCGTGCGCGAGTTCTGCGGCCATGGCATTGGCAAAAAATTCCACGAAGAGCCCCAGGTGTTGCACTACGGCCGCCCCGGCACGCTCGAAGAACTGGTGCCCGGCATGGTGTTCACCATCGAGCCCATGATCAACGCTGGCCGCCGCGAGGTGAAGGACTTTGGCAACGACGGCTGGACCATCGTGACCAAGGACCACAGCCTGTCGGCCCAGTGGGAGCACACGGTGCTGGTTACCGAAACAGGCTATGAAGTCATGACGCTGTCGGCAGGCTCGCCGCCGCTCCCGGCGTTTGTGACCGCGACCAAGACCTGACCCGCTCGCCGGCCCCTGCCAGCCGGCTCGCACAACTCTTGCATGGTTTTTTGCATGGCCCTTCTTCAGCGCGACCTTCGACGACCATGACCAAAATCCATGCCCTGCCTGAAGTGCACGTCCTGCGGGACGCCTACCGCAGCGACAAAGCGGCGCTGCTGGCCGCCATGAAAGCGACGGGGGCCTCGACACGCGGCATCCGGGTGCTGCTGCGCAAGCTGTCCACCCTGGCAGGCAACCTGCTGCAAACGCTGTGGCAGCGCGCCGAACTGCCTGCCGACATGGCCCTGGTGGCGGTGGGCGGTTTCGGGCGCGACCAGCTCTTTCCCTATTCGGATGTGGATGTACTGCTGCTGATGCCCGATGGTGCGGCGCCCGAGGCGGGCAGCGCACTGCGCACCCAGCTCGAAGGTTTCATCGGCAGCTGCTGGGATGCGGGGCTGGAGATTGGCTCCAGCGTGCGCACGGTGACCGAATGCCTGGCCGAAAGTGCGGGCGATGTCACCGTGCAGACCTCCCTGCTTGAATCACGCCTCGTGTGCGGCAACGCAGCGCTGTTTGAAGACTTCCAGCGGCAGTACCGCGCGCAGATGAATCCCCAGGCGTTTCTGGTGGCCAAGACACTGGAGATGCGCCAGCGCCACAACAAGTACGAGAACACGCCCTATTCGCTGGAACCCAACTGCAAGGAGTCTCCTGGGGGGCTGCGCGACCTGCAGATGATCTTGTGGGTCTCCCAGGCCGCGGGGCTTGGCCGCAACTGGAAAGAGCTGGCCGCCAGCGGCATGGCCACCGCGTTCGAGGTGCGCCAGATTGAGCGCAACGAGGCGGTGCTGTGCCTCATCCGCGCCCGCCTGCATGCAGCGGCCGGGCGGCACGAAGACCGCCTGGTGTTCGACCTGCAGACCGCCGTGGCCGAGTCGTTTGGCTACCGCTCACAGGCGCCCGACGGATCGCGGCTGCCCATGCGCGCCAGCGAGAGCCTCATGCGGCGCTACTACTGGGCGGCCAAGGCTGTATCGCAGCTCAGCCAGATCCTGCTGCTGAACATCGAAGAGCGCCTGAATCCCTCGACGCACGAGCCGCGCCCCATCAACGAGCGCTTCTTCGAAAAGGCTGGGCTCATCGAGGTGGCCAGCGATGACCTTTACACGCGCGACCCACACGCCATCCTCGAAACCTTTTTGCTCTACCAGACCACGGTGGGCCTGAAAGATCTGTCAGCCCGCACCTTGCGTGCGCTGTACAACGCACGCGGCGTGATGGATGGCGCTTTCCGCCGCGACCCGGTCAACCGCGACAACTTCATGCGCATCCTGCAGCAGCCGTCGGGCATTACGCATGCCATGCGGCTGATGAACCAGACCTCGGTGCTGGGCCGCTACCTGTGGGCGTTTCGCGGCATCGTCGGGCAGATGCAGCACGACCTGTTCCACGTGTACACGGTGGACCAGCACATCCTGATGGTGCTGCGCAACGTGCGCCGCTTCTTCATGGCCGAGCACGCGCACGAGTACCCCTTTTGCTCGCAGCTGGCTGGCGGCTGGGACAAGCCGTGGATCCTGTACATCGCCGCACTCTTCCATGACATTGGCAAAGGCCGTGGGGGCGACCACTCGCAGATCGGTGCCGTGGAAGTGCGCCGCTTTTGCCGCCAACACGGCGTCGCCCGCGAGGACGCAAAACTCGTCGAATTCCTGGTCAGCGAACACCTGTCGATGAGCCGCATCGCCCAAAAGGAAGACCTGAGCGATCCCGACGTGATCGCCGCGTTCGCGCAGCGCGTAGGCAACGAACGCTATCTCACCGCGCTGTACCTGCTCACCGTAGCCGACATCCGTGGCACCAGTCCCAAGGTGTGGAATGCGTGGAAGGGCAAACTGCTGGAAGACCTGTACCGCGCCACGCTGCGCACCCTGGGCGGCCGGGCGCCCGACGCTGCCGCCGAAATCGAGGCCCGCAAGCGCGAGGCGCTGGTGCTGCTGGCCCTGAGCGCCCTGCCCTTCGAGGCACACAAGGCCCTGTGGGCCACACTGGACGTGAGCTACTTCATGCGGCACGAGGCTGCCGACATCGCCTGGCACACGCGCCACCTGTCGCGCCATGTCGGCACGGCAAAGCCTGTGGTGCGCGCGCGCCAGTCGCTGGCAGGCGACGGGCTGCAGGTGATGGTGTATGCGGCCGACCAGGCCGATCTGTTTGCGCGCATCTGCGGATATTTCGACCGCGCGGGGTTTTCCATCCTGGATGCCCGCGTGCACACCGCGAACAACGGCTATGCCCTCGACACCTTCCAGGTGGTGGCCTCATCGCAGCCGGGGCACTACCGGGAGCTGACGCACATGGTCGAAAGCGATCTGGTGCGTGTGATCGAGGCCGGTGGCCCGCTGCCCGAGCCCGCCCGCAAGCGGGTCTCGCGCCGGGTCAAGAGTTTTCCGGTGGCGCCGCGCGTCACCCTGCGACCCGACGAAAAGGCCCAGCGCTGGCTGCTGGCCATCTCGGCCAGCGACCGGGCGGGCCTGCTCTACCTGGTGGCCCGCATCCTGGCGCAGCACCACCTGAGCGTGCAACTGGCCAAGGTCAGCACCTTGGGGGAGCGGGTGGAAGACACCTTCCTGATCCAGGGCCCCGAGCTGCAGAACAACGCCCGCCAGATCGAGATCGAGACCGAGCTGCTGCGCGAACTGTCCGCGTGAGCCACGCTCGACAAAATGCTATCTTTTTAATAGCCACCAGAGCTTTACCAGAAAGCGCTAGCGGCCTTTTTTGACATATGGCACCTTGATCAGCTTCAGCAACCACGCGTACGAAGCCCTCACCCACAGCAAGATCTATCCCGGTGCGGGTACACCGGTGACAGATGTGCCTGTCAGGCGGAGGCATCAGTCGTCCTCGGTGGCGCTGATCTCCGGGAACAGCACTTCGGTAAAGCCGAACTGCGTGAAATCGCGCACCCGCATGGGGTAGAGCTTGCCGATGAGGTGGTCGCATTCGTGCTGCACCACCCGGGCATGAAACCCTTCCACCGTGCGGTCGATCGGGTCGCCATACGGATCAAACCCGGTATATCGAATGCGCGACCAGCGGGGCACCTTGCCGCGCAACCCTGGCACCGAGAGGCAACCTTCCCAGTCCTCATCCTCCTCATCACCAAGGGGCGTGATGACCGGGTTGAGCAAGACGGTGGGAGGGACCACGGGCCGGTCAGGGTAGCGTGGATTGCGCTCGCCAGACCCAAAAATCACGAGCTGCAGATCCACGCCAATCTGCGGCGCAGCAAGCCCCGCGCCATTGACAGACTGCATGGTCTCGAACATGTCGCGCACCAGAAGGTGAAGCGCATCGGTATCGAATTCAGTGACTGGCTGGGCAACACGCAGCAGGCGCGGATCGCCCATCTTCAGGATGGTGTGGATGGTCATCGAAGGTGCATTCAGGTCAAGAGAACAGCGGAGCATCCGCTGCTGAGGCAGCATAGCGCGTGCGCACGCCCCGGCGCTGCCGCCGGGGCATTCACAATAACGGACATGCCCCAGCCCCCCACCGAGTCCCACGAAGACGCCGCGCCGCCCCTGCGCACCCTGCCCTGGCCCGTGCGCTGGCTGCTGCTCGCATTTGCCGTGCTGTGCCTCGTCATGGGCATCATCGGTGTGATCGTCCCCGGGCTGCCGACCACGGTGTTCATCCTCATGGCGGCCTGGGCCGCTGCCCGCAGCTCGCCACGGCTTTACCGTTGGCTGTGGAACCACCGCTTGTTCGGCCCCCTGCTTCGCAACTGGGCCCAGGGCGGCAAGGTCAGCCGACGGGCCAAGTGGAGTGCCACACTGCTCATGGCGCTGAGCGGCATCGTGCTGTTCGCCACTGGCACCCGCCCGTGGGTGGTGGGTATCGCCATCACCTCCATGGTTTGCGTGGCAGCCTGGCTGTGGCACCGCCCCGAGCCCTGAAGCCCACCCTTCCCCTCACCGGAGTAGTGAAAGTTGGCCGTCATTCGCACACCTCGGCACGCGACCGCAACACCACGCAAGAACACGCCGTCAAACCTTCGGAGCCCCAATTTTTATGTATATAATCTAAGTCTTGTTCCTCGATAGCTCAGTCGGTAGAGCGCCGGACTGTTAATCCGTAGGTCCCTGGTTCGAGCCCAGGTCGAGGAGCCAAGAATTTTGCAGGCCCTGCATGTGTACGCGGGGCCTTTTACATACCGATCATTCCTCGATAGCTCAGTCGGTAGAGCGCCGGACTGTTAATCCGTAGGTCCCTGGTTCGAGCCCAGGTCGAGGAGCCAGCCAAGAAGCCCGCCATGTTCACGCATGGTGGGCTTTTTCATTCATACGCCTCAAGAAAATCCACCACCCCTGTGCCTGCCTGACAATACAGTTCTTTGTCATGACTTGCGCAAAACAGGCCCAGGCAATCGGCCCACCCCAAGGCGAGGCGGCCGTTGCACCCCGATTTGCGCAAGTCCTATTTGTATTGCAACCCCATGCCCCCGCAACTGCCTTGGCTGGAGCTTGAAGATCCGCTACCAGACCCTGCGAAAGCATGGGGACCCGACGACCCCGCCCCCGGACTCCTGGCTGCCGGTGGCACGCTGGATGTAGCGCATCTGCGAGCGGCGTATGCCCAGGGCACGTTCCCCTGGTACGGCCCGGGGCAACCCATCCTGTGGTGGGCTCCCGATCCACGAATGGTCTTGCCCGTGGCGAACTTCCGACTCCATCGCTCGCTTCGCAGGACCCTGCAGGCATTCCGAGCGAATACAGCCTGCGAGATCCGCATAGACCACAACTTCCTGGAAGTGATCACGGCCTGCGCTACCAAGGAGCGCGACGGGCAGGCTGGCACCTGGATCGTGCCCGAGATGGTTGAAGCCTACACCCGCCTCCATGCAGCGGGCAATGCTCATAGCGTTGAAACCTGGATCGATGGAAAACTGGCAGGCGGCCTGTATTGCGTCGCACTGGGGCAGGCGGTGTTCGGTGAATCGATGTTCGCCCACGCTACCGATGCATCGAAAATCGCGCTTGCGGCCCTGGTGGCCTTGTGCCGCCGCCAGGGTGTGGCAATGATTGATTGCCAACAGAACACCCGGCACCTGGCCTCATTGGGAGCCCACGAAATCTCGCGAGCCCAGTTCCTGTTTCACATACAAAACGCACTGGACCAGCCCGCCCTCTCGTGGTCGTTTGAACCCGTATACTGGAACGAGCTGCTGCCCTTCACGGCGCCCACGGCATGACGCAACTCAATGACCTACCACTGCAGACCCTGCAGTTCTACGCGACAGCCCCTTACCCCTGCAGTTATCTGCCGGACAGGCAGGCACGGTCGCAGGTCGCCACGCCCAGTCACCTGATCCAGAGCGATGTGTATTCCGATCTCGTGGCCAAGGGGTTTCGCCGCAGTGGCATGTTCACTTACCGCCCCTATTGCGATGGCTGCCAGGCCTGCACCCCCTTGCGCGTGCT
The DNA here is from genome assembly GCF_023913775.1 of Acidovorax facilis. Taxonomy (GTDB): domain Bacteria; phylum Pseudomonadota; class Gammaproteobacteria; order Burkholderiales; family Burkholderiaceae_C; genus Acidovorax; species Acidovorax facilis. Next base: position 24,583 of record NZ_JAMXAX010000011.1, on the reverse strand, counting down.
GGTGAACGAGTTTCAGCCGGATCGGAGCCAGCGGCGCGCTACCGTGCGGCACGGCAATCTGCAGGCGCGGGTATTGCGCCTGTGTTTTGTACCCGAGCACTATCAGCTGTATCTGCGCTACCAGAACGGCCGCCATGCGGGCGGCGGCATGGACCATGACAGCATCGACCAATACACGCAGTTTCTGCTGCAAAGCCGGGTGAATTCACGTCTGGTGGAGTTCCGCGAAACAGATGGCATAACAGGAGAGCCCGGCGCGCTCAAGATGGTGTCCATCCTGGACGTGCTCGACGACGGGCTTTCGGCGGTCTACACCTTCTACGAACCCGAGCCACATTGCAGCTACGGCACCTACAACGTGATGTGGCAGATTGCCCAGGCACGTTCCCTGGAGTTGCCCCATGTGTACCTGGGCTACTGGATCGAGGCCAGCCCCAAGATGAACTACAAGGCGCGCTTTCACCCCCACGAAATCCGGACCGATGGCCAATGGCATCGCGCCAGCCAGGGCGCCAATCAGAGCGGATGAATGCAGGTTTGCATTTCACAAGATAAAATGCTGCGGCCGTCACTGCATCGCCGCCCATGAAAAAAAACGATCCCAGCATCCCCGTCAAACCCAGCGTTCAGGTGCTTGAGCGCATGTTTACGCTGATCGATGTTCTGGCGTCACGCGAAGAGGCAATATCTCTCAAGGAAATCAGCGAGAAAACAGGGTTGCACCCGTCTACCACGCACCGCATCCTGAACGACCTCACGATTGGCCGTTTCGTGGATCGGCCAGAATCGGGCAGCTACCGACTGGGCATGCGCCTGCTGGAACTGGGCAACCTCGTAAAAGCGCGCCTGAGCGTGCGCGATGCCGCCCTGACCCCGATGCGCAACCTTCACAAGCTGATCCAGCAGCCCGTCAATCTCAGTATGCGCCAGGGAGATGAGATTGTGTATGTCGAACGTGCCTACAGTGAACGCTCCGGCATGCAGGTGGTGCGCGCCATTGGCGGACGGGCCCCTCTGCACCTTACCTCCACAGGCAAGCTCTTTTTGGCCCTGGACGACCCCCAGCGCGTGCGGGCCTATGCCACCCGAACCGGTCTGGCCGGACACACCCGCAACAGCATCACCCAATTGCCCATCCTGGAGCGTGAACTCGCCAAAGCGCGCCAGTACGGTATTGCCCGCGACAACGAAGAGCTGGAACTGGGCGTGCGCTGCATGGCCGCTGGCGTCTACGATGACCAAGGCAAGTTGGTAGCCGGACTGTCCATATCAGCACCCGCTGATCGACTGGACGAAGGATGGCTTCCCAAGCTCCAAGCCACGGCCAACGAGATTTCTCTGGCTCTGGGTCACACACCCAGCATGGAAGCGTCGGCATCCGGTGATGCAGGTTTGCGTCCGGGACTTCGCTGAGCATCGGGACACAACAGCTACCGTAGCCGCAGCCGAGCCTGATTCTTGCAAAAAAACCGACACAGGCAGTGATGCCCGGTCGGCCGGCGGATCCATCAAATCAGCGCACAAGGCGGACCGCACGAAATCCCGCCGACGCTACCAGCACCAAATGCTTGGCGCACGGGGGATGGATGTGCAAGCTACAGGATTAACTGCCTCACCCATTGGACCCTGCACGGGCCTGCAAAGGCGCCGTCAATGACGGCATCGACTCCACCCAATGGCGCACACGCTCAGCATCACCCAAGCGGCTGAATTTGCCCGCCGAATCCAGAAACACCATGATGAGCTTGCGACCGGCGATCTGGGTTTGCATCACCAGGCAGCGCCCTGCTTCCGAGATGTAGCCGGTTTTCTGGAGGCCAATGTCCCAGGTGGGGTTTTTTACCAGCCCATTGGTGTTGTTGTACTGCAGCGTCTTGGGGCCCACTGCCACCTCATATCCCGGTGACGTGGACAGTTCTCGCAGCAGGGGATCACCATGCGCCACATTCACCAAGGTAGCCAGGTCACGTGCGCTGGACTGGTTGCGGCTGGAAAGGCCGGTTGGCTCTACATAACGGGTATCGGTCATGCCTAGCAGGCGGGCCTTGACATTCATCTGCACGACAAACGCTTCGAGGCCACCAGGATACGTACGACCCAACGCATGCGCTGCGCGGTTCTCGCTGGACATGAGCGCCAGGTGCAGCATCTCGCCCCGGGTCAACGTTGAGCCCACCGTCAGGCGCGAGCGGCTGCCTTTTTCGGTATCAACGTCATCCTGGGTGATCGTAATGGGCTCATCCATCGGCAGCTTGGCCTGGGAAATCAGCAAGCCCGTCATGAGTTTGGTCAGGGACGCAATAGGAAGCACGGCCTGATCATTCTTGCTAAGCAGGACTTCATGCGTGTCCTGGTCGATGACGAGTGCGACGCTGGACTTCAGGTCCAGCGGATCACTTACCTCATGCAGCCCCGCCATTTGCCCGAACGACTGCTTGGCAGGCACAAAGGCCACACGGGTTGGCACCTTGGCGGTCTTGGCCGTGACACGCACGGCCCGGGTATTGGTAGCGACCTTGCGGGCCGGAGCAGCGCGCTTGGCATTGGCCGAACTGACTTGCTGCTTTTTGGCTGGCGCCTTGGAGCGCTCACCTGAGTGCGCAATCGGCACAACCAGCGCCGTACTGACGACGACAAAGCCCAAAAGCTGGAAAAAACGGGTCACTGCGGCGCGGTGGCGATGGTGCATCAAAGTGCTCCAAACGGTAATAAGTGTTGAGCAGTGTACAGAATCAAAAAAAGTCGCGCAAGATCAATACCTTGCGCGACTTTCCAAGAAAGTGAATGAAATTATAAATTGATCATTCAACCCTGTGCAGCCACCCGGTCAGCTTTACTTTGTAACTTGTTCAGCGCACTCAGATAGGCCTTGGCCGAAGCGACCACGATATCGGGGTCTGCGCCCACGCCGTTGACCACGCGGCCACTGTTCTGCAGGCGCACGGTGACCTCGCCTTGGCTCTCTGTCGAGCCGCTGATGGCGTTCACCGAGTACAGCACCATCTCCGCACCACTCTTCACATGCGATTCGATGGCCTTGAGTGAGGCATCCACAGGGCCGTTTCCTTCGGACTCGCCCCGCACCTCCTGGCCGTCTACCGTAAAGACGATGCGTGCTCGGGGGTGCTCACCCGTTTCACTCTGCTGGAACAGAGAGACAAAGCCATATTGCTCCCTTTCGCTGGTCACGCTCTCATCACTCACCAGCGCCAGGATGTCCTCGTCAAAAATCTCGCTCTTGCGATCGGCCAGCTCCTTGAAGCGCGTGAAAGCGGTGTTGACTTCGGTTTCACTGTCCAGGCTCACACCCAGTTCCTGCAGGCGCTGCTTGAAGGCGTTGCGGCCGCTGAGCTTGCCCAACACGATCTTGTTGGCGCTCCAGCCCACATCCTCGGCACGCATGATTTCGTAGGTATCTCGCGCCTTGAGCACGCCATCCTGATGGATGCCACTGGCGTGCGCAAAAGCATTGGCCCCCACCACGGCCTTGTTCGGCTGCACCACGAACCCCGTGGTCTGGCTAACCATCCGGCTGGCCGCAACGATGTGCTGGGTATCAATGTTGAGATCGAGGTTGAAATAGTCGCGACGGGTCTTAACCGCCATCACCACCTCTTCGAGCGAACAGTTGCCAGCGCGCTCACCCAGACCATTGATCGTGCATTCCACCTGGCGCGCACCGCCAATCTTCACACCGGCCAGCGAATTGGCCACGGCCATGCCGAGGTCGTTGTGGCAGTGCACGGACCAGATGGCCTTGTCGCTGTTGGGAATGCGCTCGCGCAGGGTCTTGATGAAGTTGCCGTACAGCTCGGGGATGGCATAGCCCACGGTATCGGGCACATTGATGGTCGTGGCACCCTCGGTGATCACAGATTCGAGCACACGGCACAGGAAGTCTGGGTCGCTGCGGTAGCCATCTTCGGGGCTGAACTCAATATCTCCAACCAGATTGCGCGCAAAACGCACCGACTGCTTGGCCTGCTCAAGCACCTGCTCTGGCGTCATGCGCAGCTTCTTTTCCATGTGCAGCGGGCTGGTGGCAATGAACGTATGGATGCGCGCGCTGTTCGCCCCTGCAAGCGCTTCGGCTGCGCGGGAAATGTCGCGGTCATTGGCGCGCGACAGCGAGCAGATGGTGGACTCCCTGATGGCATTGGCAATCGCCTGCACCGCCTCGAAATCTCCGTTAGAGCTGGCCGCAAAACCGGCTTCGATCACGTCCACCTTCAGGCGCTCCAGCTGGCGGGCAATTCGCAGCTTCTCATCCTTGGTCATCGAGGCGCCGGGGGACTGTTCGCCATCGCGCAAGGTGGTGTCGAAAATGATGAGTTTGTCAGCCATGTTGTTTCTCCTGGTACTGGTGGGGTGGGATTGGCCCGCAACACTAAAAATCTGGCGCCCAAAACAAAAGGCCCGTTGCGGGTGCATACGGGCCTTTGTGGAAAACGTGTGCGCGTGCGCCTACTGTCTCCGCCCGTGGGGAGGTAGCAGTAGGGCCAGTGCAAACGTATTCATGCGGTGCAATGTAGCACAACTGGCCAGGCATCATTCCAATCACTTGTGCAGTCCACGTTCGTCCGGTTCGTCCGTCGAGGTGCTGATCACGCTGCTGTGCTGCCCTTTGGCCTTGCGCCAGGCGTACACGCCGTAACCGCTCAGGCCGTAGAACACGAACACGCCAAACAGCACGATGGGCGGGTGGATGTTGATGATGGCAATGCCCAGCGCGATCAGCACAATGGCTGCAAAAGGCACGCTCTTTTTCATCTGCACATCCTTGAAGCTGTAGAACGGCACATTGGTCACCATGGTGAGCCCCGCGTACAGCGTGAATGCGAACATGATCCAGGTCGTCTGACTCCAGGTCAGCCAGTGGTCTTCACCAGGATGCACGCCCAGCTCGGTCATCAGCCAGATGAACCCCGCCACCAAAGCTGCAGCGGCTGGCGAAGGCAGCCCCTGAAAATAGCGCTTGTCCACCACGCCGGTATTCACATTGAAGCGCGCCAGGCGAAGCGCGGCACAGGCACAGTACACAAATGCGGCAATCCAGCCCCAGCGGCCCAGCCCCTGGAGGGACCACTCATAGGCGATCAGGGCAGGCGCCGCCCCAAAGGACACCATGTCGGAAAGCGAATCCATTTGCTCGCCAAACGCACTCTGGGTATTGGTCATGCGCGCTACCCGGCCATCGAGGCTATCGAGCACCATCGCACAAAAAACGCCCACGGCCGCCATATCGAAACGGCCGTTCATGGCCATCACGATCGAATAGAAGCCCCCAAACAATGCCGCCAGCGTGAACAGGTTGGGCAGGATGTAGATGCCCTTGCGCCGTTTGCGCACCATCACACCGGGGTTGTCGGTGGATTCATTGCCGTCATGCATTAAATTGACCTCCAGCGCTTACCCATATTGCGTGAGCAGCTATTAAATTTATAGTATCCGGCAATTCCCCGCTGCACAGGCAGGTCGCCGCGCGCCATCAAGGCGAAGGCCGCAGTGTAGCGCCTGCCCACAGGACCGACCGCCAACGAAAAAGGCCACCGAAGTGGCCTTGTGATGCTCCAGCGATGGAGAATCAGTTGCGGGTCTGATCGACCAGCTTGTTCTTGGCTATCCAGGGCATCATGGCGCGCAGTTGGCCGCCCACCTTTTCGATGCTGTGGTCGGCCGTGTTGCGGCGACGGGCTGTCATCGATGGGTAGTTCAGACGGCCTTCCTGGATGAACATCTTGGCGTAGTCGCCGTTCTGGATGCGCTTCAAGGCATTGCGCATGGCGGCGCGCGACTGCTCGTTGATCACTTCGGGGCCGGTCACGTACTCGCCGTACTCGGCGTTGTTCGAGATCGAGTAGTTCATGTTGGCAATGCCACCTTCGTAGATCAGGTCCACGATGAGCTTGAGCTCGTGCAGGCACTCGAAGTAGGCCATTTCAGGGGCGTAGCCAGCTTCGACCAGGGTTTCGTAACCCATCTTGATCAGCTCGACGGCACCGCCGCACAGCACGGCTTGTTCGCCGAACAGGTCGGTCTCGGTTTCTTCCTTGAAGTTGGTCTCGATGATGCCGGCCTTGCCGCCACCGTTGGCAGCTGCGTAGCTCAGAGCCAGGTCACGGGCCTTGCCGGACTTGTCCTGGTGCACAGCGACCAGGTGGGGCACGCCGCCGCCTTGGGTGTAGGTGTTGCGCACGGTGTGGCCAGGGGCCTTGGGGGCGACCATCCACACGTCCAGGTCAGCACGGGGCACGACCTGGTTGTAGTGCACGTTGAAGCCGTGGGCAAAGGCCAGCGAGGCGCCTTGCTTGATGTTGGGCTCGACGTTGTTCTTGTAGACGGCTGCGATGTCTTCGTCAGGCAGCAGGATCATGACCACGTCAGCGGATTTGACGGCGTCGTTGACTTCCAGAACCGTCAGGCCGGCCTTGCCAACCTTGTCCCACGATGCACCACCCTTGCGCAGGCCGACCACGACCTTCACGCCACTGTCGTTCAGGTTTTGTGCGTGGGCATGGCCCTGCGAGCCGTAGCCGATGATGGCCACGGTCTTGCCTTTGATCAGGCTCAGGTCGGTGTCTTTGTCGTAGAAAACTTTCATGGGTCGCTCCGGTTGAAATGCGTTGTTGGGGGTTGAAATGGGAAAAACGGGGTGAATTGTCTTACACGCGCAAGATGCGCTCGCCGCGGCCGATGCCGCTGGCACCCGTACGTACGGTTTCCAAGATGGCGGTGCGGTCAATGGCCTGCAGAAAAGCGTCGTTCTTCGACTGGTCGCCGGTCAGCTCAATCGTGTAGCTCTTCTCGGTCACGTCGATGATGCGGCCACGGAAGATGTCGGCCATGCGCTTCATCTCCTCGCGCTCCTTGCCCACCGCGCGCACCTTCACCATCATGAGCTCGCGCTCGGTGTAGGCACCTTCGGTGAGATCGACCACCTTCACGACCTCAATGAGGCGGTTCAGATGCTTGGTGATCTGTTCGATCACATCGTCGGAGCCCGTGGTCTGGATCGTCATGCGCGAGAGCGATGGATCCTCAGTGGGCGCCACGGTGAGCGATTCGATGTTGTAACCACGGGCAGAAAACAGGCCGACAACGCGCGACAGCGCACCGGGTTCGTTTTCCAGCAGAACGGCAATGATGTGTTTCATAGGTGCAGATTCCTCTTTTCGCTGCCCTCCCCCGTGCACGGTAATGCATGGGCTTGGCAGGCAATAGATTCGTCAAAAAAGTGAATGCTATCTATTCGATAGCTGGTAGCGCTTGATGAACAAGCGCTGGAGGCCGATTTGGCTTAAAGGTCCTCCGACCCCAGCAGCATCTCGGTAATGCCCTTGCCGGCCTGGACCATCGGGAACACGTTCTCGGTGGGGTCGGTGCGGAAGTCCATGAACACGGTGCGGTCCTTGAGCTTGCGGGCTTCGCGCAGAGCGGGCTCTACGTCCTTGGGACTCTCGATCAACATGCCCACATGGCCGTACGCCTCTGCCAGCTTCACGAAGTTGGGCAGCGCGTCCATGTAGCTGTGGCTGTAGCGGCCGGAGTATTCGATCTCCTGCCACTGCCGCACCATGCCCAGGTAGCGGTTGTTCAGCGAGCAGATCTTGATCGGCGTGTTGTACTGCAGGCAGGTGGACAGCTCCTGGATGTTCATCTGCACCGAGCCTTCGCCAGTGATACAGAACACCTCGGACTGCGGCTTTGCCAGCTTGATGCCCATGGCGTACGGGATGCCCACGCCCATGGTGCCCAGGCCGCCAGAGTTGATCCAGCGGCGTGGCTCGTCAAAGCGGTAGTACTGCGCGGCCCACATCTGGTGCTGGCCCACGTCGGACGTGATGTAGGTGTCCGCGTCCTTGGTCATGTTCCACAGCGTCTCGACCACGTACTGGGGCTTGATGACGTCTGGGCTGCCCATGCTGTACTTGAGGCAGTCGCGCTTGCGCCAGCCTTCAATGGTGTCCCACCAGGCGGCCAGAGCACCCGAGTCAGGGCGCGTGCTGCTCTCGCGGATCATGGAGATCAGCTCGGTGAGCACGTCCTTGACGTCGCCGACGATCGGGATATCGACCTTCACGCGCTTGGAAATGCTCGACGGGTCAATATCGACGTGGATGATCTTGCGGTCGTTCTGCGCAAAGTGCTTGGGATTGCCGATCACGCGGTCATCAAAACGCGCGCCCACAGCCAGCAGCACGTCGCAGTTCTGCATGGCGTTGTTGGCCTCGATGGTGCCGTGCATGCCCAGCATGCCCAGGAACTTGCGGTCCGACGCGGGGTATGCACCCAGGCCCATCAGCGTGTTGGTGACTGGGTAGCCCAGCATGTCCACCAGCGTGCGCAACTCATTGGTGGCATTGCCCAGCAGCACGCCACCGCCGGTGTAGATGTAGGGGCGCTTGGCCGCCAGCAGGAGTTGCAGCGCCTTGCGAATCTGACCACCATGGCCCTTGCGCACAGGGTTGTACGAGCGCATTTCCACGCTTTGCGGATAGCCGCTGTACGGTACCTTCTTGAAGGAAACGTCCTTGGGCACATCCACAACCACGGGGCCAGGACGGCCGGTGCGGGCAATGTGGAAGGCCTTCTTCATCGTCATGGCCAGATCGCGCGGGTCCTTGACGAGGAAATTGTGTTTGACGATGGGGCGGGTAATACCGACCGTGTCGCACTCCTGGAAGGCATCCAGCCCGATGGCGGGGGTGGGCACCTGTCCGGAAATGATCACCATCGGGATGCTGTCCATGTACGCCGTAGCGATACCGGTCACTGCGTTGGTGAGACCTGGACCGGATGTGACCAGCGCAACGCCCACTTCACCCGTGGCACGTGCGTAGCCGTCAGCAGCATGCACGGCAGCCTGCTCATGGCGCACCAGCACGTGCTGGATGGTGTCTTGTTTGTAGAGCGCGTCGTAGATGTAGAGAACTGCACCGCCGGGATAGCCCCAGATGTACTGGACGTTCTCAGCCTGAAGCGACTTGATGAGGATCTCGGAACCCATGAGGTCCTGAGCACCGGAAGCGGGGGAGGTGTTGCCCTGCGAAGCAGCGGCCGCTGAAGAGATTTCAGCCTTGGAGATTTCCATGATCGATCAACCTTTGTGAATTTCTCTGACGAAAAACCTTGGGTGCTCCTAACATGCGCTCTTGTGAAGCCAGCTTGGAACTTGAGGCCAAGGACATGGGCGGGATGATTGCCGCGCCGGACCGTGACCCGTTTGCCTTTGAATTGCAGTAGCGATTATCGCACTGCAACACATGTAAAACTGCCATCCCCCGAAAAAAACCCTGGCGGATGCGATAATCAAAGGCTCCACGTGCCGGATAGCCACATTTTTGTGAACTCACCGGCACCGATCCCCTCCCGGGCTGACCCGTCTTGGCAACCGAACGAGAACTCTCCGACTTCCTCAAAAGTGTAGAAAAGCGCGCATTCAAGCGCTCGGTCTACCACGTTCGCAATGAGGAAGCGGCGCTCGACATCGTGCAGGACAGCATGCTCAAGCTGGCAGAGCACTATGGTGACAAGCCGGCGGCTGAGCTGCCCATGCTCTACCAGCGCATACTTTCCAACTGCACGCTGGACTGGTTTCGCCGCCAGAAAACCCGCAATGCACTGTTTTCGAGCATGAGCGACTTTGAAGGTCCCGGCGAAGATGGCATGGATTTTGATCTGCTTGAAGCGTATTCAGGACCGGAAAATGGGGAACGAGCGGAGAGCGCCGAGGATCTGACCCGGCGGGCGCAGATCTTTCACGGGATCGATGCCGAGATTGCCGAGCTGCCCCCACGTCAACGGGAAGCGTTCCTGATGCGTTACTGGGAAGAAATGGATGTAGCAGAAACGGCAGCCGCCATGGGCTGCTCCGAAGGCAGCGTCAAAACGCACTGTTTTCGTGCCATACAAACCCTCAGCAAGGCACTGAAGGCCAAAGGAATCGAGCCATGAACACTGTACAGACCCCATCGACACAGGCAGAAGCTGCGGCAGAGCGCTTTGCACTGCGCGTCACGGCGCGCTTGTCCAGCGGCGCCGACGAATTGCCTTACGACATTTCCGAACGGCTGCGCGCCTCGCGCATGCAAGCCCTTGACAAGCGCAAGAAAGACACCGTGCCGGTGCGTCTGGCGGCACCCGTTGTGGTGCATGCGGGTGGCAGTGCCACGCTGGGCCGTGGCGGCAACGAGGGTGGCGGCTGGTGGAATGCACTGGTGTCTGCCGTTCCGCTGATGGCACTGGTAGTGGGGCTGGTGGTCATCAACATTGCCCAGGACGAAAGCAGCGCCAATGACCTGGCCGAAGTCGATGCAGCCCTTTTGACCGACGATTTGCCGCCAGCAGCCTACGCTGACCCTGGCTTCGTACAATTCCTCAAAACCTCTGCCCCGTCGAACTGAGCCCCGCCCCCGACCGCGTACTGCATGCACCCAAGTTCACCCGACGCTTCCCCTGCCCTGCCAGCCTTCGTGCTGGCTTTGGCGCTCTTGGGCGTGCTCGCAGCGGTGGGTGGCCAGGTGCTGGTACAGATGCGCATGGCACCCGGCACCCTGCTGCCTGCGGGGGCTGAAGCTGCGGTTGCCAGTCCCAACAATGCCCGCACGTCCACCCGGCCTGGCGCCATGGCAGTGCCACAGGTCGAGACCGGCCCGGGCTGGGAAACCCTGACCACGCCCCAGAAACTGGCGCTGTACCCACTGGCAGAGCGCTGGGCGCTCATCAGCGAAGCGCAAAAGCGCCGCTGGCTTGCGCTGGCCGCCAATTTCTCGGCGCTTCCTGAAGAAGAACAGGCCAAGTTTCATGACCGCATGACGGACTGGGCCAGCCTGAGCGCACAGCAGCGCAACCAGGCCCGGCTGAACTATGCAGTCACCAACCGGCTTGCCCGCGACGACAAACGCGCCCAGTGGGAGGCCTACCAGGCGCTATCCGACGAGGAAAAACGTGCGCTGGCTGCGCGTGCCGCCCCCAAGCCCAAGGGCGCCGCCACGGCCTTGCGCCCCGTGTCGCCCAAGAAGCTGGCCCAGGTTCCTGCGGCCACGCAGGCCAACCCCAGCCGCCCCAACGCACCGAAGATTCCGCCCGTGCTCGACCACAGCGCCCCCCGTGTGGCGGCACCGGTCACCCCCACGGCGCCCCCGGCGACCGGCGTGCCCACGCAAAATCCGGCCTCCAACGTGGTCGAGACTGCCCCCGTCTCGATTCCGGTGGCAGTACCAGCAGCACTCCCCCCTCTGGGCGCAGGTTCTGCAGAAACACCTGCGACAACAGCGCCCATGGTCACTCCCGACAACTCTGGCCTGTATCCTCAGTAGTCCCGTCGCTGGCCGACACTCTCCGCCTTGCTTTCGCCTTCTGGAATGACCGCCACCCCTCCCGCCCCAGCACCGCAGGCATCCCTCTCTGCAAAGACCTCTTCCGCCGCCCTCGGCCCCACGCCCAATTTGTGGCGCCGCATGGCCTGCTGGCTGTATGAGGGCATGCTCATGTTCGGGGTGGTCTTCATTGCAGGCTACCTGTTCGGCACCCTGAGCCAAACCCGCCACGCCCTGGACAACCGGCACGCCCTGCAGGCCTTTCTGTTTGTGGTGTTTGGCATTTACTTCACCTGGTTCTGGGCCAAAGGCCAGACCCTGGCTCAAAAGACCTGGCTCATCCGTGTGGTGGACACCGCCGGGCAACCCATCACCCAGGCGCGTGCGCTGCTGCGCTACCTGCTGAGCTGGGTGTGGTTCCTGCCGCCCTTGGCAGCCTATCTGTTGGGGGTCTCGGCCATTGAAGTGCTGGTGCTGCTGTTCGGCTGGGTTGCCATCTGGGCCATCCTGAGCCGCTTTCATCCAGAGCGGCAGTTCTGGCACGACGCCCTGGCAGGCACGCGCCTGGTGCACTTCGAGCTTCCGAAAAAGTAGCACCCGCGCGCGGGCTGCAACGCCCGCTGTCATGCGGCTGCGACACAATATCCCTATGCCCCTGTCCCCACCCGAGTCCTCCGCGCCCGCCAACCCCCAGAAGGCCCGCACGGGCTTGAACCGCATCTGGCACGCTGCGGGTTACTCCATCGAAGGCCTTCGCGCAGGCTGGAACGAAAAGGCATTCCGCCAGGAAGCCATTGCAGCCATGGTGCTGCTGCCCGCGTCTCTCTGGCTGGGGCAAAGCTGGGTAGAAACCGCGCTGCTGGCAGGCTCTGTGGTAATCGTGATGATCGTGGAGCTGCTCAACACCGGCATCGAAACCGCCATCGACCGCATCGGCCCCGAGTGGCACGACCTTTCCAAACGCGCCAAGGACATGGGCAGCGCTGCCGTGCTGCTGGCCTTGCTGCTGTGCGCGGGCATCTGGGGTGCAGCGGTTTTTCAGAGGATTTTCCATGGCTGAACCGACTTTTTCCGTGTGTGTGTATTGCGGCTCGCGACCTGGCGAGAACGCGGCCTTTGCCGACGCTGCCAAAGCCGTGGGCCAATGGATTGGCCAGCACGGCGGCCAGCTGGTGTATGGCGGCGGCCGCAGCGGCCTCATGGGTACGGTGGCCGAGGCCACGCGGCTTGGGGGCGGGCGCGTGGTGGGCGTGATTCCCCAGGCCCTGGTCGACAAAGAGCTGGCCAACCGCCAATGCGACGAGTTGCACATCGTGCAGACCATGCACGAACGCAAGGCCATGATGGCCGAGCGCAGCGATGCCTTTTTGGCCCTGCCCGGCGGTATCGGCACCTTTGAAGAACTGTTTGAAGTGTGGACCTGGCGTCAGCTGGGCTACCACGACAAGCCCCTGGGCCTGCTCAATGTGGCCGGCTACTACGACGGCCTGCTGGGCTTCCTGCAGACCAGCGTGGCCAGCGGCTTCATGGGGGAATGGCAGATGGGCCTGCTGCACGCCTCCACCGATGCCGAGGCACTGCTGCGCACGCTGGTGCAAGACGCCGGCCCCGACCAAGCGCCCATCCCGCTGCGCTCGGTGATCTAACGGCCTTCAAAGACTGGCGCAGCGCAAGGCAAGTGCCACCGTGGAACTGGCTTTGCCAGGCCACTGGTGGCGTCCCCCTCAGGGGGAAGGCGCGAAGCGACTCAGGGGGAGCTTATACAGCCGCGTCGTCCAGATCCCCAGTACGGATACGCACCACACGCTCCACGGCCGTCACAAAAATCTTGCCGTCGCCAATCTTGCCGGTGCGCGCCACATTCACGATGGCGTCCACACAGCGGTCCACGTCCTCGGTTTTCACGACAACCTCGACCTTGACCTTGGGCAGGAAGTCCACCACGTACTCGGCGCCACGGTACAGCTCGGTGTGGCCCTTCTGACGGCCAAAACCCTTCACCTCGGTCACGGTGAGACCGGTCACGCCACACTCGGCCAGGGCTTCGCGGACTTCTTCGAGCTTGAAGGGCTTGATGACGGCGGTGATCATTTTCATGGCGGGTCTCCTGGAGGATGTAAAAAAATGGGGGCTGAAAGCGCAGCGCCGAAGCGTCACGCCCTGAATTTGCTGGTGATAGGGTAACGCCAGTCCTTGCCAAAGCTGCGGCGCGTGACGCGAATCCCTACCGGCGCCTGGCGGCGCTTGTACTCGTTGAGCTTGATGAGGCGCGTGACACGCTCCACATCGGCACGTTCAAAGCCGCTGGCGATGATGGACTCGATGGGCTCGTCGTTCTCCATGTAGCGCGCCACGATGGCATCCAGCACCTCGTAGGGCGGCAGGCTGTCCTGGTCTTTCTGGTCGGGCCGCAGCTCAGCGCTGGGGGGGCGCGTGATGATGCGCTCTGGAATCGGACTGGCGCCCGTGCCATACGGGTCGTTGGCGTTGCGCCAGCGGGCCAGGTCGAACACGCGGGTCTTGGCCACGTCCTTGATCACCGCAAAACCGCCCGCCATGTCGCCATACAGCGTGCAGTATCCCGTGGACATCTCGCTCTTGTTGCCTGTGGTGAGCACGATGGAGCCGAACTTGTTGGACAGCGCCATGAGCAGCGTGCCCCGGATGCGCGCCTGCAGGTTTTCTTCGGTCGTGTCTTCGGGCAGCCCTGCAAAATCGCTGGCGAGTGCGGCCTTGAAGGCCTCGAACTGCGGCTTGATGGAGATCTCGTCGTAGCGCACGCCCAGGCGCTCGGCCATATCGCGCGCGTCGATCCAGCTGATGTCGGCCGTGTAGGGCGAAGGCATCATCACCGTGCGCACCTTGTCGGCCCCCAGCGCATCGACGGCAATCGCCAGCACGAGGGCCGAATCGATGCCCCCCGACAGCCCGAGCAGCGCGCCAGGGAAGCCGTTCTTGCCCACATAGTCGCGCACGCCCAGCACCAGGGCATCCCACAGGTCAGCCTCCAGGCTTTTCTCTGGAGCTACGTCTGCTTCAATTTTTATAGCATTTTGCGCTTGATGGACCTGCGCAAACACCAGTTTTTCTTCAAAACCCGGCCCCCGGCAGGCCACCGAGCCATCGGCGTTGAGCGCGAACGAGCGGCCTTCAAACACCACTTCATCCTGCCCGCCGACCAGGTGCGCGTACACCAGCGGCAAACCCGTCTCGGCCACACGCTCGCGCATGGTGGCTTCGCGCTCGGCACTCTTGCCCAGGTGGAAAGGCGATGCATTGATCACCGCCAGCATTTGTGCCCCCGCTGCTGCGGCATCGCGTGCAGGGGTAGCAAACCACGCGTCTTCGCACACCAGCACCCCCACGCGCACGCTTTCCACCTCGAAGATGCAAGGCTTGTCGCCCGCCACAAAGTAGCGGCGCTCGTCAAACACCTGGTAGTTGGGCAGCTCGCGCTTGGCATAGGTCTGCTCGATCTGCCCATCGCGCAGCAGGCTGGCGGCATTGAAGCAGGCGCTGAACGCCGGAGCGTCGGGCGCCACGGCCTGCGGGTGGCCCAGCACGATGGCCAGGCCTTTCAACCCCGCAGTCTCGCGGGCCACGGTTTTCACGGCATCATCACAGGCCGCAATGAAGGCGGGGCGCAGGAACAGGTCTTCGGCCGCATAGCCGCAAATCGCCAGCTCGGGCGTCAGCAGCAAGCGGGCGCCCTGGGCATACGCCTCGCGGGCCGCCGCAATGATCTTTTGGGCGTTGCCGGGCATGTCGCCCACGACAAAGTTGAGCTGCGCAGTGCAAATGGAGAGCGTCATGGAACTGGAATCGGCCCCTGCGGCCAGGTTGAACACCGCCCACACGGGCCCGCAGCTTGCAAAACAAAACCGGGGCGTGCATGGCTGAATCTGCCATTATCGCCCGCGTACTTGCCACTGCGCTGGACGTGGATGCTGCGGCCTGGAACACCCTGCTGGCCCAGCAAAGCCACCCCACGCCCTTCATGCGCCACGAGTACCTGGCCGCCCTGGAGACCAGCGACAGCGCCACCCCACGCACCGGCTGGGCGCCGCGCTTCATGACCCTGTGGGAGGGCGACACCCTGATTGCCGCCTGCCCGCTGTACCTCAAGAACCACTCCTACGGCGAGTACGTGTTCGACTGGGCCTGGGCCAGCGCCTACGAACAGCACGGCGTGCCCTACTACCCCAAGGCCGTGATCGCCGTGCCCTTCACCCCCGTGCCGGGCAGCCGCCTTTTGGCCCGTGACGATGCTGCACGCGCTCTGCTGGTGCAGGCGGTGTGCCAGTGGTGCGAGGACGAAAACGTGTCGTCCGTGCACATCCTGTTTGCCAGCGACGACGACGTGCTAACCAGTGCGCAGCAAGACCTGATGCTGCGGCACACCGTGCAGTTCCATTGGAAGAACAATCAATACTCAGACTTCGACCATTTTTTGGCCAGCCTCGCCCAGGACAAACGCAAGAAGATCCGCCAGGAGCGCCGCCGCGTGGCGGATGCCGGGGTCACGTTTCGCTGGTCGCGCGGCGCGGACATCAGCGCAGCCGACTGGGATTTTTTCTACCGCTGCTACGAACGCACCTACCTCGAACACGGCAACCCGCCCTACCTCACGCGGGACTTCTTCGCCCGCATGGCGGCCCACATGCCCGAGGCCTGGCTGCTGTTTGTGGCCGAGCGCGACGGCCAGCCAATTGCTAGCAGTTTGATAGCTATCAGCGCTTTACCATCCAGCGCTGGCAGCCAAAAAGACCAAAACATTGTGGCCTACGGCCGGTATTGGGGCGCGCTGGAGCGCGTGGACTGCCTGCACTTTGAAGCGTGCTACTACCAGCCGCTGCAATGGTGCATCGAGCACGACGTGATCCGCTTTGAGGGCGGCGCCCAGGGCGAGCACAAGATGGCCCGCGCCCTGCTGCCCGTGCAGGCCACCAGCGCCCACTGGCTGGCGCACCCGGCTTTTGCCGACGCGGTGGAGCGGTTCCTGCAGCGCGAAGGCGCCGGCGTGGCCGAGTACCTGAGCGGACTGCACGAACGCAGCCCGTTCAAGACAGCCTGAGCGAGCGCAACGCCTGCCCGCCCCACACCAGCTTGCACCAGCCTGACAACGCCACTAGCGCGTTGGATGCGCCCAACCTCGGGTTCTCCCGACCTCGGCACAGCTTTTGCAACGGCATACTGGCGGCCGCCCGCACCCGGGCTGCGCACCACGGCGGCCCATCCGCCCGCCCGTCAACCCACAGCACCCTCACCATGGCCGCTCCGCAGCATGTCCCATTTCTGACGGTGGAAGACGAAGACGACTGGGTCGTCTCATTCGCGCTGGGCCCACAGGGCGCCCACCGCCTCACCCTGGTACGCACCCCCCGGCTGGAATTCATGCTGCGACCCGAGCAGCGCGGTGTTTCGGTGGGTGCCGAAGCGGGCCAGCGCCCCGCCCTGCTGGTCGCTGTGCAGTGGGGCCCCAAAAGCGTGGACGTGGTGTCCACCGCCAAGCGCTACAGCCTGGACATCAGCAAGGTAGACAACGCCACCCGCACGGCGGCACTGCGTGTGCTGGGCAAGATGAACTTTGACCAGCGTTTTCAGCTGGCAGGCAACTGACCAACGGCTGCCGACGGCCCGTCAAATGCTCACAAATAGATAGCTGTCTGCGCTTTCCTGAAAAGCGCTACGGGCCAATTTGATTCAACCATTCAGGCCAGCAGAGTGGGCCAATGCGGTCCATTTGCGCTCGCTCGCAGCGGACTCCACCACCTTTTCGATAAAGCGCACCCCCTCGGCACCATCTTCCACGCGCGGATAGTCGGCCGCCAAAGGGTCGGCCGCGCGGCCAGCGGCACGCGCGCGGATGTCGGCCACCACACCCAGGTAGATGTTCGCAAAGGCTTCGATGAACGCCTCGGGGTGCCCCGCAGGGATGCGCCCGGCGCGCCGCGCCGATTCGCACAGCCACGGCGAGCCGCGCGTGAGGATGCGGCGCGGGCCGTCCACGGGGGAGTGGATGAGCTGGTTGGGCTCTTCCTGCCGCCAGGTGATGGTGCCCAGCGTGCCGGACACCTGCAGGCGCAGGTCGTTCTCCAGCCCCGCTGCCACTTGCGATGCCACGATGAAGCCGCGTGCGCCGCTGTCGTAGCGCAGCAGCAGCTGGGCGTCGTCGTCCAGTCTGCGCCCGGCACCAAAGGTGGTGAGGTCGGCGCACACCCAGGCGGGGTGCTGGCCGGTGACGGTGGCAGCCAGGTTTTCGGCGTGTGATCCGATGTCGCCCAGGGTGCCTGCGCTGCCGCTGCGCGCCGGGTCCAGCCGCCAGTCGGCCTGCTTGTTGCCGCCGCCCTGCTCCACCGCCGTGGCCAGCCAGCCCTGGTTGTATTCGACGGTGATCTTGCGGAGCTGGCCCAGCGCGCCGCTGTGCACCAGGTGGCGCGCCTCGCGCACCATGGGGTAGCCGGTGTAGTTGTAGGTCACGCCAAACACAGTGCCCGTCTTCTTCACGGCCGCCACCAGTTCTTCGGCCTGGGCGCTGGTGTGCACCAGCGGCTTGTCGCACACCACATGGAAGCCCGCCTGCACAAACGCCAACGCCACCGGGTAGTGCACATGGTTGGGTGTGACGATGCTCACCAGGTCGATGCGCTCATGCGCCGGGCGGCGCAGTTCGTCGGCCAGCAGGTCTTGCCAGCTACCGTGGTTGCGGTCGTCCGCGAGGCCTAGCTCGGCCCCCGAGGCGCGGGCGCGCTCGGGCGATGACGACAGCGCGCCCGCCACCAGCTCAAACTGGCCGTCAAGCGCCATGGCCTTGCGGTGCACCGCGCCGATGAAGGCGCCATGGCCGCCGCCCACCATGGCGTAGCGGAGCTTTTGGGGACTGGACATACGAAACGCCTTTGCTCGCTGTGTGTTGTTATGGTTTTGGAAATGGGCAGCGGCTAGGCCTGCTTGTCGCGCGCAAAAACGGCGTCGAACGCGCCCGCCGCCGGCTTGAAGTCGAGCCGCTTGCAGAACGCCGCGCTCTCCGTGGCACCGTGCACGCGGTCCATGCGGCTGTCTTCCCACTCCACCGACAGCGGGCCCTGGTAGCCGATGTCGTTGAGCGCAACGATGATGGATTCGAAATCGATCATCCCGCGCCCCACGCTGCGAAAGTCCCAGTTCCGCCGCGCATCGCCAAAGCTGGTGTGCCCGCCAAAGGTGCCCACCGTGCCGTCGCCCTTGCCCCACCACACGTCCTTCATGTGGGCGTTGTAGATGCGGTCGGCAAACTGGCGGATGAACTTCACGTAGTCCACGCCCTGGTAGGCCAGATGGCTCGGGTCGTAGTTGAAGCCAAAGCGCTTGTTGCCGCCCACGGCTGCAATCGCGCGCTCGGCCGAGGCGATGTCAAACGCGATCTCGGTGGGGTGCACTTCGAGTGCAAAGTTGATGTCGTGCTCTTCGAACACATCGAGGATGGGGCCGAAGCGCCTCGCAAAATCGGCAAAGCCCTTGTCCCAATACGCCTGCGTGGTGGGCGGGAACGCATAGATCGAATGCCATACCGACGAGCCGGTGAAGCCCGTGACCGTCTTCACGCCGAACTTCGCGGCAGCGCGCGCCGTGTCGGCCAGCTCGCTCGCGGCCCGCTGGCGCACGCCCTCGGGCTCGCCATCGCCCCACACATGGGGTGGCAGGATGGACTGGTGGCGCTCGTCGATCAGGTCGCACACGGCCTGGCCCACCAAGTGGTTGCCGATGGCAAAACACTGCAGGCCGTGCTGGGCCAGCAGTGCGTGTTTGTCTTTGACGTACTGGGGCGACGACAGCGCCTCCTGCACGTTGAAATGGTCGCCCCAGCAGGCCAGCTCCAGGCCGTCGTAGCCCATGCTTTTGGCCAGGGGCGCAAGTTCTGCCAAAGGCAGGTCGGCCCACTGGCCGGTGAAGAGGGTGACGGGTCTTGGCATGGCGGCTCCAAGGGGCGGGGGTTGCAGTTGCATGGCGGCAAGCAGCTATTATTTCGATAGCTGCTTGCGCTCTATGAATAGGCGCTAGCTGCCTATTTGGTTCAAAAAAACCATCAGAATGGAGAGTCCGGGAAGTAAAAGTCCTTCGCCGTTTCCTTGGTGATCAGCACCGACGGAATGATGGTGTTGGCGGGCAGCTTTTCGCCCTTGATCCGCGCCTCGGCCGTGAGCTTGATCGAGTCGTAGATGAACTTGGGGCTGTACGACACGTTGGCCTGGATGAGCGGGTTGCTGCCATCCATCAGCGTCTTGATCATGCCCTTGGCACCCGCGCCGCCAAACACCAGCTTGATGTCCTTGCGCTTGGCCTGCTCGATGGCCTTGAGCACGCCCACGGCCATGTCGTCGTCGGCGGCCCACACGGCGTCGATCTGCGGGAAGCGGGTCAGGTAGTCCTGCATCACCTTGAAGGCGTCGTCGCGGTTCCAGTTGGCGTACTTGGCGTCCAGCAGCTTGATGCCGGGGTGGTTCTTCAGCACGCTGTTGAACGCGTCCATGCGTTCGTTGTCCAGCGTGGTGGCAATGCCGCGCATGGCCACCACGTTGCCCTTGCCGCCCAGTGCCTTGGCGATGTACTCGGCCGGAATCTTGCCGAAGGCCGTGTTGTCACCGGCCACATACGCGTCCTGCGCGCTGGTGTCGGTCAGCCCCCGGTCCACCACCGTCACGTACACGCCCTTGGCCTTGACCTGGGCCACGGGCTTGGTCAGCGCGGCGGATTCGAATGGGAAGATGACCAACGCATTGATCTTGTTCACCGTGACCAAGTCTTGCAGCTGGTTGGCCTGCTCGGGCGCGCCACCTGCCGTCTTGACGATGACCTGCAGGCCGGGGTGGGCCTTTTCTAGGTCCTTCTTGGCCTGGTTGGCCCAGTACACGATGCCGCCGGTAAAGCCGTGCGTGGCCGACGGAATGGCCACGCCCACCACCGTCTTGTTGGCCTGCGCCATGGCGGGGGCGGCCAATGCGAAGGCGGCGGCGCCCACGGCCGAGAGGGCCAGGCGGCGGGTAAAAGAAGTAAGTTGGCTGTTCATGCGTTGTCTCCTGTTGCTTTGGAATAAGGCCATGGAAGCTGGCCGGCTGGGGAACACGAAAGTCAAATGACCTACCGAGAAAAACGAAGATCCATCACCGCTTGCCCCTTTGCATGAAGGCAACCGCAATAATCACGAAGCCCTGCACCGCCGCATTCAGGTACACGCTGATGATGCTGGTGAGGTTGAGGATGTTGCTGATGACCGACAGCAGGATGGCCCCCACCACCGTGCCGGTGATGCTGCCCGCCCCGCCCTTCAACACCGTGCCGCCCACGATGACAGCGGCAATCGCCTCCAGCTCCCACAGCAGCCCCGTGGTGGGCGATGCAGAGCCCAGGCGCGGCACATAAAGCAGCGTGGCGATGCCCACGCACACGCCCAGCAGCATGTACGTCAGGATCTTGATTTTGTGCACATCCACCGCCGCGTACTGCGCCACCTGCTCGTTGGAGCCGATGGCCTGCACATAGCGGCCATAGGCCGTGCGGTTCAGGATCACGCCGCCCACCAGCGCCACCAGCAAAAAGATCCACACGGGGATGGGCACACCCAGCAGGTTGGCGTAATACACCGGGCTGTAGATGTCCGACAGATCGTTCTCGAGCGTGATGGCGCCGCCGTTGGAGAAGTACGTGAGGTACGCACGGAAGATGCCCAGCGTGCCCAGCGTGACGATGAAGGGCTCGATGCGTCCCTTGGTAATGAGCAAGCCGTGCACCAGCCCGAACACTGCGCCCAGCACCACCGCCAGCAGCATGCCCACCACCACGGCCGCCATGGGCGAGCCCAGCACGGGCGCCATGGCGTTCATGAACAAGATGACCGAGCCCGCAATCAGCGCCGCCATCGACCCCACCGACAGATCGATGCCGCCCGAGATGATCACAAAGCACATGCCCACCGCGATGATGCCGATGAAGGCCGTGCGCGTGAGCACGTTCATCACGTTGTCGTAAGTGGCGAAGTTGCTGTTGAGCAGCGTGCCCGCAATGCACAGAAGCACCAGGCCAATGACTGGGCCCAGCCCGTGCAGCTTGCCCCACCAGGCCGTGGCACCGCCGTGGCGGCCTTCGCCGGGTACCGCGGGTGCGGTGGGCGCTGCCGCAGCCGCTGCGGTGGGTGCGTTTTCAGCGGGTACCTGTGGCATGTGCGATCAACTCCTCTTCGGTCAAATTAGGCTCTTGGAGCGTGGTCTGCAGCCGCCCGGCGCGCATCACCGCCACGCGGTGGCACAGGCCGATCAGCTCCATCAGTTCAGACGAGATCACCACAACAGCAAGCCCCTGCTCTGCCAGGCGCTGCACCAGGTGATAAATCTCGCGCTTGGCACCCACGTCCACGCCGCGCGTGGGCTCGTCCAGCACCACCACGCTGGGGCCGGGGTGCAGCACCTTGGCCAGCGCCAGCTTTTGCTGGTTGCCGCCCGACAGCGACGAGGCGCGCACATCGAGCGACCCGGTGCGGATGCCGAACTCCTGCACCGCACCACGCAACGCGGCCTGCTCGGCCACCGGGTTGAGCCAGGGCTTGGCGTACCGCTCCAGCGCCATCAGCGTCAGGTTGGGCCGCAGGCCAAAGTGCACGTGCAGGCCCTTGCCCTTGCGGTCTTCGCTCAGATACGTCAGGCCGTGGCGCGCCGCATCGCGCGGGCTTTTCAGCTGCACGGGCTTGCCTGCCAGCTCTACGGTGCCCGCAGAGCGCGGGCGCAGGCCCAGCAGGCCTTCAAACAGCTCCGTGCGCCCCGCGCCCACCAGCCCGGCAAAGCCCAGAATCTCGCCGCGCCGCACTTCAAAGCCAATGTCCTCGGCCCAGCCCGGCACCGTCAGGCCGCGTACCTTGATGGCCGGTGCACCGTCCTGCGGTGCGGGCAGCTTGGGCGGGAACAAATCCGCCAGCTCGCGGCCCACCATCAGGTTGGCCATCTGCCGGCGCGTCACGCTGGCCGTGGGCTCGCGCGCTACCAGCAGGCCGTCGCGCATCACCACCACCTCGTCGGTGGTACGTTCCACCTCGTCGAGCTTGTGCGATATGTAGATGATGGTCACGCCCGCGGCCTTCAGCCCGGCCATCAGCGCAAACAGGCGCTCCGTCTCGCCGGGAGTCAGCGTGGCAGTGGGCTCGTCCATGATGAGCAGGCGCGCATTGCGGGCGAGCGCGCGGGCAATCTCCACCAGCTGCTTTTCAGCCACGATGAGCTTGCGCACGCGCGTGTCGGGGTCCAGTGGCAGGCCCACTTGCGCAAGCGCCTCGCGCGTCTTTTCGCGCATCGCCTTGTCGTCCAGGAAGGGGCCCTTCTTGATCTCATGGCCCAGGAAGATGTTCTGCGCAATCGTCAGGTCGTCCGCCAGGTTGAACTCCTGGTGGATCAGCACAATGCCCTGCGCCTCGGCCGCGCGCGATCCACCGCCCGGGGCGCGCACCGCGCCGTCCACCACCACCTCGCCGGTGGTCGGGCTCTCGTACCCCGCCAAAATCTTCATCAGCGTGGACTTGCCCGCGCCGTTCTCGCCCAGCAGGCCATAGACGCGGCCCGGCTGCAGCGCAAAGCCCACGCCGTGCAGCACGCGCACCGGGCCAAACTCCTTGGTGACGTTGCGGAACTCGACGGCCACGCTCATCGCGCTACTCCTGCGCCAACGCCCGCACCCGTCACCGAGCCCGCGCGCGACAGGCTCTCCTGCATCGCCAGCACGCCCGCGCCCACCACACCGGCATCGTCGGCCAGCGGCGCGTATTGAATCTCCAGGTGCCGCGTAGACAGCGCCAGCGACCGGTGGTACACGCTCTGCCGCACCGACGCGAGGAACAGCGGCCCCATGTCCGTCACCCGCCCCGCAATGAACACATGCGACGGGTTGAAGAAGTTGACGATGGACGCCAGCATCTGCCCCACCAGGCTGCCCGCGCGCTGGATGATGGCGTTGGCCGCCACATCGCCCGTGCGGCTGGCCTGGGCTACGTCTTCAATGGTCAGCGTGCCCGTGCTTTGCAGCCGCTCGGCCAGCAGCGCGCTTTCGCCGCGCTGCGCCGCCTCGGTGGCCATGCGCGCCATGGCGGGCGCGGCCGCCATCGCCTCCACACAACCCTGGTTGCCGCAGTGGCAGCGCGGGCCGTGCTGGTCCACACAGATATGGCCCACATCGCCCGCCGATCCATTGGCGCCCCGGTACACCTGCCCATGGCACACGATGCCGCAGCCAATGCCCGTGCCCACCTTGATGACCAGGAAGTTGGGCAGATTGCGCTGCAGCCGGTACATCTCGCCCAGCGCCATGAGGTTCACGTCGTTGTCCACAAACACTGGCGCGGCAAACGCCTCGCGCAGGTAGTCGCGGATGGAAAAGCCGTCCCAGTCGGGCATCAGCGGCGGGTTGACGAGCTGCCCGCTTTCAAAATCCACCGGCCCCGGCACGCCCATGCCAATGGCAATCACCTGATTGGGCGCCAGCCCGCAGCGCGCCAGCAGCTCGCGCATCAGCCCGCGCACCCGCGCCAGGATCACGCCCGGCCCCTGGCGCACATCAATGGGCTCGCGGTGCCGCGCCAGCACCGTCATGTCGGGCCGCATCACCGCTATCTGCATGCTGGTCGCGCCGAGGTCTGCGCCAATCACCACGCCCAGGGTTTCGCTCAAACGCAGAGTTTCGGCACGCCGGCCGCCAGAGGATTCCTGCAGGCCCACCTCGTCGAGCAGCCCCTCGTCCAGCAGCGCCGCCACCATGGCGTTGGCCTTGCTCTTGGAATAGGCCAAGCGCTGCGCCAGCGCATTGCGGGACGCGCCTGCGGACCAAAAGATGGTCTGCAAGACGCTCAGGTCTTCGGTGCCGCAGTGACTCCAGCGGGTGGATGGCAAGGCTTGTCTCCTGTCATGTTTTTGTGCAGCACCTCATGGGGGTGGGTGCTTGACAGGGATGCTATGCGGTCTACTTTGGCCGGGCAAGACTGAACTTTGACCTAATTTAGTCGAAAGTTGAGATATCCGGCCGTGAGGCGCTAACCATTAAGCTTGGGCTTGCCGCTAAGCGGTAGGTTACGACGCGTCGATTTTTGGAACCTTAGCTGTCACATCCCGGACGATTGCATAGACTTCAAACGCTATCCACTCTTCATGGCGCGAGCGGTTCTAAAGGAGTTGATAGAGTCCTTGCAATCCACCCAGGGAGTGAAGCCATGTTGATAGCCCTGCACAAGAACGCCCGCACCACGCCCGCCGTGC
>NZ_JAMXAX010000119.1 GCF_023913775.1 Acidovorax facilis | reverse complement strand
CCGAGGCTGTGAGCCCCAGCCCGGCGAAGGACCGGAACACGATCCCGGCCAGCTGATTGAAGTTGCCCAGGATGTAGGCGAACGCCCCCACGTACAGCACCTTCTTGACCAGCCGCGCGATCACGTCATCGCCCTGCCCCGACGCATGGCTCATCGCCCAGTACAGCCCCGCCAGCGTCACATCAATCCCCACCAGCGTGGCCGTCAGGAAACGCACTTCCCCGCCCAGCAACCCGAACCCCGAGTCGATGTAGCGCGAGAACACATCCAGGAAGCGGTCGATGACCGCAACGTCGTTCATCGCGGTCCGTCCTGGGCGGCCGATGCCGCGGATGCCTGCGGCCGGGCCGGCGTGTATAGCGTCCCGCCCCCCATGAAGCGCCGCCGCGTGGCCTCGGCCACGGCGTTGCACTGTGCATCGCCCACCTTGGCATGGTCGGCCTTGCACTGCGCACGCAGTTCCTTGAGCCGCGCGGGATCAGCGACCAGGGATTCCACGGATTCGATGGGGGCCGGCTTGCCGCAGGCCGCGAGCGCCAAGGCGACGGCGCCCAGAAGGAACAGCTTGGTCATGGCCTTCCCCTCATTGCCCGTAGAAACCCACGGCCACCGGGGTGTAGGGCGTGCCCTCGCCCTGGAAGCGCCGGCGCACCTCACGCGCCCGCTCCTGCACCGCCACCTGGCGGGCCTGTTCCAGCGCTGCGGCCCGGTCCTGGGTGATCTGCAGCTGCTGCGCCTGCATCGCTTGGCGCGACTGCAGCGCGAGCAGCTGGTTCGTGGCCTGCATCGCCTGCAGCGCGCCCACGGCCGACTGGTTGCGGTTCACCAGATCCGTGAGCGTGCGCTCGTCGCTCGCGAAGTTGCGCACCGCCTGCGATTGCACCTGGGTCGCGGTGCGCAGCGCTTCGAGCGACTGCTGCCAGCGCTCACGCGCATCAAGCGCCATCTGCTTGCCAGACACGGTGGCGGCGTACTCCTTCGGATAGAGCCGGCGGAACTCGGACTCCATGTGCGCCACGTCGAAGGCCAGCCCTTGGGCCTGGCGGATGAGTTCGTTCGTCGCAGCCAGCGCCGCACGCAGCTCCCCCAAGGCGCTGTGATCCAGGCTCGCCAGGTTGCGTGCCTGGTTCTGCAACTGCTTGATCTGGTTGTTGATCTGCTCCAGCGTGCGCGCGGCCGTGAGCACGTTCTGCGAATAGTTCGAGGGATCAAAAACGATGCGCCCGCCGCCCAGGAAGGCCTGGGCGGGCATGGCGGTGCCGAGGGCCAGCGCGGCGACAAGCGCCAGCGCCGCCTTGCGACGAAGGAACAGGGACTTCAAAAGCATGGCAGGACTCCTTCAGGTGGTTGGAAACGGTGGAAACGTGGGAATGAGGTCGACAGCCCAGTCCAGGCCCCGGTGGCGCAACCAGGCGGCAGCGAAGCCGGACGGCGTGCCAGAAGCAGAGAGGACCTCCTGGATCCGGTCCATTGCGCATTGGTCATCGGGAGAGGACGCCCCCGCAAACGCCAGCGCCACGGGCCC
Organism: Acidovorax facilis; assembly: GCF_023913775.1. Taxonomy (GTDB): domain Bacteria; phylum Pseudomonadota; class Gammaproteobacteria; order Burkholderiales; family Burkholderiaceae_C; genus Acidovorax; species Acidovorax facilis. The sequence goes on along the minus strand of NZ_JAMXAX010000119.1, from coordinate 16,930 downwards.
CAGCCCCAGGTCGAAAACCCGGTTGCCCAGCCGAGACTGGTAGTAGTAGTCGCGCTTGGGCGTTGCCTGGGCCACGATCTCGATCTGCCGGCCGTTGAGCCCGAAGCCCTCGTAGACCGCGCGGATCTGCGGCTCGAAGGCCTGCGGGTTGGGCAGGAAGATCCGGCTCGCGCAGCTCTCCACGATGGCCGGCGCGACGCTGGAATCGCGGATGTCGGCGAGCGACTGCGTGGCGAAGACCACCGACACGTTCTTCTTGCGCAGCGTCTTGAGCCACTGGCGGATGCGCGCCGCAAACACCGGGTCGTCCAGGAACAGCCAGGCCTCGTCGAGGATCAGCAGCGTGGGCGCACCATCGAAGCGCTCCTCGAAGCGAGCGAACAGGTAGGACAGCACGGCCAGCGTGGCCGCACGGCTGGGCATCAGCTCCTCCATCTCGAAGCACTGCACAGGCGAAGATCCGAGCCGGTCCGCCTCCGCATCGAGCAGTTGCCCATGGGCACCGCCCAGCACATAGGGCTGCAACGCCTGGCGCAAAGCGTTTGACTGCAACAGCACCGACAGGCCCGTGAGGGTGCGCTGCTCCACCGGAGCGCTGGCGAGGCTGGCCAGGGCCGACCACACGGCATCGCGCTCGGCCGGTCCCACGGCCACACCCTCATGCGCGAGGCGACCTTCAACCCACTCCGCCGCCCAAGCGCGGTAGCCATCCTGATCGATGCGCGCCAGGGGCTGGAATGCGATCCGCCCGTCAGGCCCGAGGTCGTAGTGCTCGCCGCCCAACCCCAGCACCGTGGCCCTCATTGAGCGCCCCATGTCGAAGGCCAGGACGCGCCCACACGGGTAGCGCCGGAACTGCAGCGCCAGGGTCGCCAGCAGCACCGACTTGCCCATGCCAGTCGGGCCGACCACCAGCGTGTGGCCCACGTCGCCGATGTGCGTGACCAGCCGGAACGGCGTCGCGCCGTCGGTGCGCGTCACGATCAGCGGCGGGCCATCGAGGTGCGCATTGCGCTCCTGCCCAGCCCACACGGCCGACACCGGCATCAGGTGCGCGAGGTTCAGCGTTGAGACAATGGGCTGGCGCACGTTGGCGTACGCATGGCCCGGGAGCGAGGACAGCCAGGCCTCGACCGCGTTCAGGGTCTCCGGGATGGTCACGAAGCCCCGCCCCTGGATGGTCCGCTCCACAGCCCGCAGCTTCTCGTCGGCAGCCGTGGCATCGGCATCAAGCACCACGACCGTGGCCGTCACATAGCCGAACGCCACCTGATCGCCACCCAGCGCCTGCAGCGCCGCATCGGCGTCCTGCGCCTTGTTGGCTGCATCCGAATCCACCAGCGGACTCTCCTGCTGGAACACAGTCTCGCGCAGCAGCGCCACGATGTTCTTGCGCTTGGCGAACCACTGACGGCGCAGGCGGGCCAGTTCCCTCTCCGCCTCGGCCTTGTCCAGGCAGAGAAACCGCGTGCACCAGCGGTAACCAAAGCCCAGTCGATTGAGATCGTCCAGGATCCCCGGCCAGGTCGAGGTCGGGAAACCCCGCACCGTGAGCACGCGCAGGTGCCGGTTCCCGAGCATGGGCGCGAGACCGCCCACCAGCGGCTGATCGGCCAGCAGTGCGTCCAGGTGCATGGGCACTTCGGGAACGGCCACTGCCTGGGAGCGCGTGGACACCGTGCCATGCAGGTAGGTCAGCATCTGGCCGTCAGCGAGCCAGCCCAGCTCCGGCACCACACCATCGAGCAGGTCCAGGAAGCGCTCCGTCTCGGCCACGAAGGCCCCCAGCCGTTCGCGCCAGTCCACGCCCTCGGCCTTGCGATGCTCGTAGAGCAGGTTGCCCGCGCGCGAGCGCGCCTCCTCGGGCGGCAGGTACAGCAGCGTCAGGTGGTACCCGCTCTCGAAGTGGCTCCCCGCCTCCTCGAAGGCGGCGCGCCGCTCCTCGTCCACCAGCCACGACAGTGGCTCCGGAAAGTGCGACTGCGGATAGCCCGCCGCCTCGCGCCGCTCGGCCTCGACGAACAGCGCCCAGCCCGAGCCCAGGCGCTTGAGCGCGTTGTTCAGCCGCGCCGAGGTCGCGATAAGTTCACCCGGCGTGGCGCTGTCCAGGTCCGGCCCCCGGAAACGCGCCGTGCGCTGGAAAGAGCCATCCTTGTTGAGCACGACCCCAGGCGCGACCAGACCGGCCCAGGGCAGCCAGTCGGCCAGCAGCGCGGGACGCCTGCGGTATTCAGCGAGGTTCAGCATCGCCTGCCCTCCCCGCCCTACACGTCCAGCAGCGGCCGCTGCTTGATGTGGCGCGCGAACACCTGCATGAACTGCGGGTCCATGCGCGCCCCCCAGACCGCGAGCGTGTGCCCCGCGATCCACAGCACCAGGCCCGGCACCCACAGCTGCATGCCCAGGCCCACGGCGGCGGCCAGCGTGCCATTGGCGATGGCCACGGTGCGTGGCGCGCCGCCCAGCAGGATGGGCTCTGTCAGCGACCGGTGCAGTGGCACCTCGAAACCCGGTGGCAGGCTGTGGGGCAGGTTCATGCCAGCACCGCCCCGCCCGAGAACGAGAAGAAGGACAGGAAGAAACTCGACGCGGCGAACGCGATCGACAGCCCGAACACGATCTGAATCAACCGCCGAAAACCACCCGAGGTGTCACCGAAGGCCAGCGTGAGCCCGGTGGCGATGATGATGATCACCGCGATGATGCGCGCCACCGGCCCCTGGATGGACTCCAGGATGGACTGCAGCGGAGCCTCCCAGGGCATGCTGGAACCGGCGGCCTGCACCGGAACCGTGAGGGCCAGCAGCAGGGCAGCCAGGGCCGCCGCCCGCAGGCACGGATGTACAGAAAGACGTGGATGCGTCATGAAGATTCTCCCTTGGTGGATGAAGTTGAAGATGGCGAATGCGATGCAACGACCTGCTGAATTGGCGGAAACGGTGGTCCCAGCGAGCCATCGAGCTGGTAGCCATCGCGGTCATGACCAATGACGCGCGCGATCTCGCGCACCCGGCGCGCATGGCCGCGCCCTGCGATAAAGACGATCACATTCACCGCCTCGGCGATCAGTGCGCGCGGCACGGTCAGGCTGACCTCCTGCACCAGTTGCTCCAGCCGCGTGAGTGCGCCCGCCGCTGATCCCGCGTGCACCGTGGCGATGCCGCCTGGGTGCCCCGTGCCCCAGGCCTTGAGCAGGTCCAGCGCCTCGGCGCCGCGCACCTCGCCAACCACGATGCGGTCGGGCCGCAGGCGCAGCGTGGCGCGGACCAGGTCGGCCATCGACGCCACTCCGGGCTCGGCGCGCATGCCCACGTGGTCGTCGCTGCGGCATTGCAGTTCCACCGTGTCTTCCAGGATCAGGACCCTGTCGCGGGTGTGGGCGATCTCGTCGAGCAGCGCATTGGCGAGCGTCGTCTTGCCCGTGCTGGCGCCACCCGCCACCACGATGTTCTGCCGCTCCTGCACGGCCTGGCGCAGGAAGCCGGCCTGGGCCTCGGTCATGACACCGTCCGCCACATAGTCCGCCAGTCCCATAATGCGCAGTGCCCGCTTGCGTATCGCGAACGAAGGCGCGCGCACGACAGGCGGCAAGGCGCCCATGAAGCGCTCGCCCGTCTCAGGCAGCTCGGCCGACAGCAGCGGCGCGCCAGGATGCACTTCGGCGCGCACATGCGCCGCCACCAGGCGGATGATGCGTTCGGCGACCGGCGCTGACATGTGGTGCCCCGTGGGACAGCGCCCGGAACCGAGCCGGTCCACCCAGAGTGAGCCGTCCGGGTTCAGTAGTACCTCGGCCACCTCCGGATCTTCGAGCGCCGCCGCGATCTCCGGGCCCATGGCGGTGCGCAGCATGCGGATGCGGCGCTGCGCGGGTTCGGCGGGTAACAGACTGGATCCGGTCATGCGCCGTCCTCCCCACAAGGTCCTCGGGTGGGAACCGGAGCCGATGGCGCCGGAACATCCCCGTCCAGGGGACCAATCTCCTCGTGGATCTCGCGCACCAGGCTGCGCCCGCGCTGGACATGGCGTGCCAGCTGCTCGATGAACTGCGCATAGCGGGCGCGCCCCTGGGCGCGCAGTGCCTCCTGCTGCTGCTCGGGCACCGGCAGGGCCACGGTCAGGTAGTGGCGCAGGTACAGCGCCACGGTCTCGATCAGGATGGCTTGGTCACGCTCCAGGCGTTCGAACTGGCGCGAAAGCCTGTCCAGGCGCCTGGCCGTGGCCGCCTCGCGCTGGTCCATCGCGTCCGGCGACAGGAAGGATGACAGTGCCGCCGCGATCACCGAGGATTTGGAGACACCCCGGTGGGCCGAGATGTCCTCCAGGCGCCGAGCGTGCTCGGGTTCGACGAAGATGTTCAGGCGGGCGCGCGTCACAGGACAATCCCGTCGTCAGGGTCCAGGGCCGCCAGGCGCGCGCTGCGCACGAGCTGACGGTCCAGGTCACGCGGCAGGAGGGGCGCTCCATCGTCATCGCGCTCATCCTCCAGCAGGATCAGGTCCTGCGCCCCGTCATCGCGCGAAGGCGCGAACGCTGCCTCCAGCTCCGGCTTGAGCTGGTGTCCACCCTCATCGGCCACACCACCCACACCACCGCCCATGGCGGCCGAAGCAGCCGCCAACACCGGCAGCATGCTCCAGTCATCCGGCCGCCCCGCCGGGCGATCGGCATAGCCGCTGTCCGCCAGCTCGGGCGCAGGCAGCACCCGTACCAGGAAGTTCCGATCCTGGTAGTAGCGCAACTTGCGCGCCCGGATAGGCGCGTGGCCCGAGACCATGACCACGGCATCGTCAGGCGGCAGCTGCATCACCTCGCCGGGCGTGAGCAACGGGCGGGCCGTCTCCTGCCGCGAGACCATCAGGTGGCCCAGCCAGGGGGCCAGCCGGTGGCCCGCGTAGTTGCGCTGGGCGCGCAGTTCGGTGGCCGTGCCCAGCGCGTCGGAGATGCGCTTGGCCGTGCGCTCGTCGTTGGTGGCGAACGCGATGCGCACATGGCAGTTGTCCAGGATCGCGTGGTTCGGACCATAGGCCCTGTCGATCTGATTGAGCGACTGCGCGATCAGGAAAGCGCGCAGGCCGTAGCCAGCCATGAAGGCCAGGGCCGATTCGAAGAAATCCAGCCTGCCAAGGGCAGGGAACTCGTCGAGCATCAGCAGCAGCTTGTGCCGACGCTTGATGCCGTCCGAGCCGTCAAGCGACTCGGTCAGGCGCCGCCCGATCTGGTTGAGGACCAGGCGGATCAACGGCTTGGTACGGCTGATGTCCGAGGGCGGCACCACCAGGTACAGCGACACCGGATGCGCCGAGGCAATCAGGTCGGCGATGCGCCAGTCGCAGCGTGAGGTGACTTCGGCCACCGTGGGATCGCGGTACAGGCCAAGAAAACTCATGGCCGTGGACAGCACGCCCGAGCGCTCGTTCTCGCTCTTGTTGAGCACCTCGCGGGCAGCGGATGCCACCACCGGATGCGGTGCACCTCCCTGCTCCGCCGCCAGGTGCGGCATGGTCATCATGCGGTGCAGCGTCACCTCGAAGGGGCAGGCCGGATCGGAGAGAAAGTTGGCGACACCGCGCAGGGTCTTGTCTTCACCGGCGTAGAGCACGTGGAGGATTGCGCCCACCAGCAACGCATGGCTGGTCTTCTCCCAGTGGTTGCGCCGCTCCAGCGCCCCTTCAGGATCCACCAGGATGTCGGCGATGTTCTGCACGTCGCGCACCTCGTGCACGCCACGCCGCACTTCCAGCAAGGGGTTGTAGGCCGCCGAGCGTGCGTCGGTCGGGTTGAACAACAGGCAGTGCGAGAAGCGCGCACGCCAGCCCGACGTGAGATGCCAGTTTTCTCCCTTGATGTCGTGAACCACGGCGGAGCCGGGCCAGGACAGCAGCGTGGGCACCACCAGACCCACGCCCTTGCCCGAGCGCGTGGGGGCGAAGGCCATCACGTGCTCCGGCCCCTCGTGGCGCAGGTAGGCGCCGTCGCGGCCAGATGCCCGGCCCAGAAACACTCCAGCCGGACCGGTCAGCCCGGCCTTGTCGATGTCCTCGCGCTCAGCCCACCGGGCGGAGCCATAGGTGGTGACGCGCCGCGCCAGACGCGAGCGCCACACCGCCATGCCGATGGCTACCCCGGTGGCAAGCAGGCCGCTGGAGGCCGCAATGGCGCCGCCGCGCGAGAAGACCTCGGGCGCATAGGCGTCGTACCAGTACCACCACTCAAACAGCTTCCAGGGCTCGTAGACCGGAAGCCCTGAGAGATCGAACCAGGCAACACCCAGGCGCGGCTGGTAGCCCAGCGCATGCGCAGTCCATTGCGTAGCCACCCACACGCCGCACACAGTGACGCCCATGACGGCCGTGATCTGGCCAAACAGGATGCCGGTGTGGGCGGAGGATGCCCGCTCCTTGCCCCCCTCTGATCGAGATGCCATGCCCGCTTGTTCCTTCGGCGCCAACCTGCGCCATGCGCATGCGCGCCCCGTGGCACGCATGGCGAGAGTCTGGAACCGATGCACCGCGCTGCCCACCCATCCGTGCGTAGCGCAGCGCAGGCTGGCGGGCACGTCTCAGGACAACGCCGTAGGCTGGCTGGATTCAGTGGCCCAGGAACACGCTCCCGGCCTCCCTGGGCGGGGAGCATGTACTCCATGCAACCCCATGTCCAAGGCCGATGGCGCAGGCCCTGGATGCAGCAGATCCCTGCTGCGTAACAGTCACGTCAAAGTGCTGACGTGGGTAAGAAAACGTTGCACCGGCTCAGCCACTCCGAAGCGCTGGTGCTTGTGCAGCACATAGGTCGTGAAGTGGGCGGACTCAGCCAGCGGGAGCACCACGACATCTCTGCGCTGCAGCGTCCGCATATGGTCGGCGTCCGCCACGCCAACACCCTGCCCCACGGCAACGCGGGTCAGGTAGCCTGACAATGTCCGCGCCTCCGCCGCGATCACCGGAGACAGCGCCTGCTGACGCAGGATGGATGCCACCTGCTGGTGCAGCCCAGGATGAGAAGCTGAAGTGAATGCAATGATGGGGAAAGCCAGCAGTTCAGCCAATGACAGCATGTCGCGTCCAGCCAGTTCATGCTCAGACGGGAGAATCGCGACCATGGGGCTGGTCCAGGCCGTTTGCTGAACAATGACCTCGTCATCCAAAGGTCCGAAGGAAAAGGCAACATCCACTTCCTCATTACATAGCGCAGCGAGCAATTCCGGCGTATGCATTTCCACAAGTTCGACAGGAATTTCTGGAGCAAGCCGATTCCAGCTGGCAAGGCACTCCGCCAACCGTAGCTGAGCCATGCAATCATCCAAACCGATACGCAACGGCTCCCGATAACGTTTATCGACGGCCAGCACTGCGCGCTTGGTGCGCTCCAGCCGGATGAGCAAGCTGCGTGCGTGAGCAAGCAGCTTGATACCTGCCGGTGTGAGCTCCAACCTGCGGGGTGCCCGAACAAAGAGCGTCACGCCCCACCGTTCCTCCAGGTCGCGGATGGTGCGTGACAATGGGGTCTGGTCGATATGCACGCGCTCGGCGGCGCGGCGGAAGTTGAGCTCTTCGGCAACGGCGATGAAATAGCGCAGATGCCTCAACTCGATCATCGCGCGGTTACGACGCTGACAGCGTCAATATCAGCGAAATCTATCGCCTCTCGGATCCCCTGAAGTCCAACACCCGCAAATCCATGCCCCATCGTTGCATAAGGAATTTCCTTGAAACAGCTGCGTTGCGATGCAGATGCAAATGCGACATGTTCAGTAGAAATCATCTTGATTCCCTGGTTGACCCATAGGTTGCCTGCATAGCATATGGGTGTTCTTCCTGTTGAAGAAGTAAGAATTGAAAACAGACATTTCTTGACCACACACTGCCTCCGCCCAAGACAACTTCAGGAGCAAAAGGAGCGAGGCCCACGCCTACTGCAGACAGGAGAGGGTTCCCCCAGAAAAACCACAGATTTTTTGTTTACAGAGACGCACCACGGTGCTTCCCGAAATCCCAACTGACCACCCCGGTTTTGATGACTGCTTGGATCTGTTTACCAATATGCGGTTCAATCACAGGCCGCCAAGGCACAAGGCAGAACCCTGTCCCATCGTCCAACATCGCAAACCTCCCGCTGGCCAACTGAACGGACTGACGATAGACACCGCTGACGGTCTCGCCATCACGCACCGACCGCCACGTCCTTCCCATCTCCCGCTGCAGCTGTTGCCCCACCACCGCCAGTTCGCGGTCCCGCAAGGTCATCAACAGATCGCGCGCCAGGATGACGCGCTGCCCCCGGCGCTCGGCCAGCCCCTCCCCCACCAGGAAATCCACGCGCCGCGACATCGCCTCCTGCACCTGCGCCCCGAACCCTTGAGCGGCTGGCTGTGGCGAACCACTGACCACCAATCCCCGGTCCAGCCAGGTGGATCCCACGGCGTGGATCTGCTGTTCCAGAGGCAGGTAGGAGCGCAGTTCGACGGCATGTCCAGCGACCTTCTGCGCACCGAGTTGCTGGACCTTCTGCAAGAGGTCTGGTGGCACGGCCCAAACACCATCGGCTACGCGTTCCACGACCCCCTTACGGCGCAGTGCCTCCAGCCGACGCACATGGACTGCCACCGTTGCCTGTGGGTCCCGATCTCCTGCTTGCAGGAGCTGCGCGCGATGATGGGCGGTGGTGTAGATGCCCTCCCGTGCTAGATCCAGGACCGTGCGGTCCACCGCACGCTCCAGCGCCTGTGGTTTGCCTTCAACAATGCCGCCAACCGTAAGCTCCGCCAGATCGGTGTTTGCCTGCAGCCTGAGGTAATGCGCCCGGCCATCGATACCATCCACCACCAAGTAGGGCTTGTCATGCAGTTCGCCATCCAGCCCCTTGGCCGCGATGCGCCCAAGCACGGGCACATCCGTTGGCGGCTCGGTCACCAGCTCCCGCTGCTCTCCCTTCATCGCCCGGTGCATGGTACGCAGGATGTCGCCGCGTTCTCCCATGGCCGTGAGCGTCTGCTCCATCCGAGGAAGCAGGCGCCATCGATGGGCATCGAGGCGCTCGGCCAGTGCCATGGTTTCAAGGCGCTGCAGCCGAGCACGCAACAGGTTGAGGCGCGGCGTTCCCAAGGGACCTTGAATGCGGCCAGGGCGCTCCGTCAGGTCCACTACATCCGCCACGGCCTGGCGCTGCAGTTGCCGATCCAGCCCTGTCCATCGCTGCTGGTCCACTTCACGCTGCTGGCTCTGCCGCATCTCCAGTTCGGTGCGCGGCCCCAGCCATTCCGTCGCCAGTTCGCTGGCACGCCGGCGCATGCCGTGGGCCATGTAGTCGGGCGCGATGACCAGGTCCGCTCCCCTGCCCTCGTCCGAGCGCCCGCGCAGTACTACGTGGGTGTGCGGGTTGTCGGTATCCCAGTGGTCCACGGCCACCCAGTCCAGGCGAGTTTCCAGATCGACGGCCATGCGTGCCATCAGCGTGCGCGTATAGTCGCGCAGGTCTTCCAACTCCCCGGCATCCTCCACTGACACGATGAAGCGGAACTGATGACGGTCCCCTTTGCCCCGCTCCTCAAACGCCTGCAGGTCCGCAGTGTCCGTGTCTGCCCCGTAGGCGCGTCCCTTCTGCCCATCGCGGGTCGTGCCGTCGCGTTCGATGTAGCGCAGGTGGGTGGAAACCGATCGGGCGCCCGCTTTCCTGAGCACCACAAACCGGGACTTGATGACTACGCGTCGTGCGTTCCTGCCCAGTCTCTGGCCCGCGATGCCGCTCGCCACCCGCCCTCTGCCAAAAGTGGATGCAGGACGCATGCCTTTGTTCCCTGACGCCGTGGCTCCAGCCCTAGAAACCTCCTTCAGCACCTGACTGACTAGGCGGGAAGACCGTGCTCCGGGACGCGACTTCGGTGCGCCCGGCCGGATCCTGAACCGCCCCTCCTCCAGCCCGTCCTTACGTGCGGCCATGGCGCCCACTCCAGCGAACCCAAGCGCAGTGGGTCGGAATCAGCACGGGCCGACTACACGTTGCTGGCCGGATCCAGCCCCGGCACGGCACCGCATGCTCCCGGCATCGTGCCGTGCCCAACCCACGTGCAGACTGGCTTGGCGGGCACATGCGTGCCGGTCCTTTTATCTTGCCCTCCGTCTGCGTATCCCGCATCGGCTCCCAACTTCCATCCGCCCCCGGCCTTACGCACCCGCCATGAAACCACCAGGGCTGCCCAAGCAGCGGCGCAAATGCTGCGGGCTTACGGCCTTCACATTGCACTGCCGACTGCTGTGCGAGTGCCGCGTCCATTGCCACCAACCGGCGCCTGTAGAGACACTTCATGGCGCACTCCATATCCGCAACGGATGTGCAATGCCAAGCACTGCCGACACCTGGACTGGCCCAAAGTACCGGCTGTCGAACGACGCCGGATGGGTGTCGCTCAACAGGAACACCTCCCCCTCCACAAGAGCCCGGCATTGTCCCCAGGCTTGCAACGGGCGGACCATGCCATCCTGCGGTCGCACGCTGGCCACCACGGCGCCGTCGATCCGCACCGTCTGCTCGCGCACGCACACCGATTGCGGCGCCAATGCGCCGACACGCTTGAGGATCGGCACGCCGATGGGCAGGTAGCCGCGCTGTGCCGCCAGCGCGGCCACATCAGCGGGAAGCCGAACCAGCACGGTGCTGCCCACAAGCAGGGAGTCCGCACGCCCCATGCGCTCAATGCGGTACCAGCCGGGCGCCACGCTGGCGCTCGGGTTGTAGACGAACCGGGGCTCCCTCGGCACCAACACCGGCCCGACCAGGAGGGCCACGGCTGTCGCCATGCCGGCCAGCAGCACGGGAAGCGGTACAGCGGGCTGCGTCATTCCTCGCCTCCACGCGCCAGGTGCGCCGCGTGCCGCTCGGCAGTGTAGACCGGGAGCGGCAAGCCTGCACCAAGCCGATGGCCCACCTTGCGCCAGTAGCTGGCAGCCACAGTGCAGGGATCGATACCCAACGCCTCAATGGCATCGATCACCGCCAGCACGGCCTCGACCTGCGCCTCGCCATCGGCACGCAGCAGAATGCGCGTACCCGGCAACACACCCGCCACACACTGTGTGTCCTCGAAGGGTGTCGGCGCCTGCATCACCAGGAGCTGCCAGAGCGCCGTGCCAGAGATATTTCCGATCCACTTCACGCGGCAGCAGACGGTGCCAGGCACGAACATCGCAACACGCCGCCAACGGTCCAGCACGATCTCCACCGTCGGCCGGCCAAACCGCAGCCAGACGTTCACCCGATCTTCGACGAAAGCGAGCGAAACACGCATGCGGGTCGGCCTCTGCGGCACCCTCGCCTGCAGCGGAGTCTGCCGGACGGCTGGCGCCAGATAGGATACCGGCGCCGTCATGCCACGTCCTCCGGATACTCGCGCTCCAACAACTCGCGCAGCATGTCCGCCGCTGTGATGCCACGCCGGAACGCTACAACCTTGATGCGCCCGCGCAGCGTCGGCGTCACATCGATGGTGAGCCGTGCGGTGTAGATGGATGCCTTCGCCGGTATCTCAGGCGCGTCCACCTGCCGCACCCAGGTTGATGCAGGATCTGCCCCGGGCCTGCGTCCGATCGGCACCCGGTGCGGCGTCACTACTGGAGGAAGTGCCGTCATCGCAGCACCTCCCGCACGGCCTGCGCGAGCGCCACGACCTCACGTGCGGCCGCGCACTGCGGCGCCACTTCGCATGCCAACCGCCCTCCAGCCACGCTATCGGCGAACACGATGCGCTGCGAGACCTCTGTCTCCAGCGCAGCAAACGGCTGATCGGCGAGCGCTGCACGCGCTTCGCGCCCGATCACCGTGCCAACCACGCGCCGGTTGATCACAAAGGCGGCGCGCAGCTGCGGCCGGAACACCCGAGCCTCCGTGATGAGCTGCACCATCTCATGGCTGGCCCACACGTCGTAGGCGCTCGGCTGCACCGGGATCAGTACCAGGTCGGCAGCCAGCAGCGCGGAGCGCGCGAGCGCCGCGACCCTTGGTGGCCCGTCGATGACCACAAAATCCGCCTGCAGGGCGATTTGCGGCGCTTCCTGGTGCAAGGAGTCCCGGGCAAGTCCGAACACCCCGTACAGCCGCTCCTGGCCGCTCTGGAGCCGCCGTTGTGCCCAGTCGAGGGCGGAGCCCTGCGGGTCCGCATCCAGCAGCGTGACACGGCTGCCTTGCAGGGCCAGCTCGCCCGCCAGGTGCGTAGCAAGCGTGGTCTTGCCTGCCCCGCCCTTCTGGTTGAGCAGCGCGATCACTTTGCCGGGGCGGCGGCCTTGCCTTTCTGGTGAAACACTCTGGAGTTCTGGATCTGCCTGAATTGCCATCGCAGAACCATTGCCCAAATTTTGAGCAGCTTCTGCTCGCACGCGCGTGACTTCCATTTATGTATCCCTTTAGATGTTTAGGGAGGGCCCAAACCGTTGCTGGGCGTGCCTTTGGGGGCGATCGGCGCGGGCGTTCCACCGATACCTCTGCGGGTGATCCCCCGAGGGTCGTGCGGGCGATCCACCGAGCCCGTCCCCAAGCCATCCACAGGTTCTTCAACAGAACCTGTGGACAAGTCGCTCCGGGGTCGGTTGTCCGGATCGGGCAGGAAGGCCAGCCACTCAATGCCACCACTGCGCTCGATGGACAGCCAATAGCCCGGCAGCGCCTGGCGCCGTGCCAGGTGGCGCACCTGGATGGCAAAGTCGGAGGGGCGCTGCAGGCTTCCCGACTTCAGGTGAAGATGGCGCATGTCGAAGCGCCATCCCGCCTGCTGCCGGCCGCCGTGCTTGCGCACGAGCCGGTACAGCCAGCGCTCAATCCCCCCGGAAAGCCGGAAATACGTCGGATCGAGCGTGAGCACCAGCCCCTCGTCCATCACGCCGGTAAAGAACCAGTCGGCCAGAATGAGTTCGATGCCGTCCGAACGTCCCCCGGGCTGGACATACTCCTTCCACTCGTTGATCCAGGAGAAGCGGTGTACCCGCTTTCCTCCATTCGGACGTTCTCGCTGGCGCAGCGTCGTGGCGACGGTGGTGGACTGCAACCGGTCCAGCGCAGCGCGCAGCGCCAGGTAGTCGCTGCGGCCGGTGCCACGCTGCGCAAAGCGCAGGATCTCGTAGGGCGTGGCCACCATCAGGCGCGAAGGCGCAATGCCTTCCTTCTTGGCCTGGATGATCTGGCTCGCAGCCCAGATCAGCACGTCGGCATCCCAGATGGTGGCGATGCCGTGCTCGGGCACGCCCTCGACCGTGAGAGAAATTCCGCCCGCTTCAAATCGGATCGGCACAATGCGCGGCGATTTGGCGAGCGAGAAGAACGGATAGGCCATCAGGTCTTGCGCATCGCGCAACGCCATGTCGCTGCCCGGCAACGCGCGGAACAACGACAGCTGCTCGCGTTCGCTCGGGCGCTTTGACATCCGTGGTGCCTCTCTCGTCCGGTCAGATCAACGGACGGAGTCACGCTGCACGCAGCCGGGGTCCGAGGTCATGCCGTAGGCACGGCCATCGGCCCAGGCGCGCAGGTCAGTGGCCGCGTAGACCACGCGTGCGCCGAACTTGCGGAAGCGCGGGCCTCCACCCAGAACGCGCTGCTTCTCCAAGGTGCGCGGCGAAAGCCGCAGAAAGGCACCCGCTTCTTCGGTGGTCAGGAACTCAGGATTTGCAGGGACTGCAGGGACAGTCGCCGCAGAGGACTGCGGCGCAGCCACTGCAGCTGTGCGGGACGGGAAAGAACTGCCAACGGCCATGACGGACTCCATCGCTGTCGATGGGCCGCAAACCATTCGCGGCCCGATGGAGGCAGTCTCGGAAATCGGGCCCGATCCAGGCAGGGAGAGATTCAGCGCACCGGTTCGTCTCCGGGGGGCTTTGCGGCGGGATCCAGCACACTCGCCAGGGACAGATACCCGCCATGCATGAACGCCTCAGCCCGCCGCAGCAGGTGGCGCACTTGCGCACGCAATTCGCCATCGTCGTGCCAGCGCAGGACAACGGCTTCGAGGCCGAACAGGGCCTGTGCGATGTCGCGATGCGACGCTCCCGCCTGCGAAGCATCGAGTGCCTGCAGGGCGCGCAGGTGCAGCAAAGCGGCACGGGTGGCCGGCCGCACGGGCGGGATCTCAGGCGCATGGCCTTCCAGGGCCTGTGCCTGTTCGCGGTACCCGTCGAGCTGACCGCGAAGCCCCGGAGTCAGCGGCACGGCGCCCACATAGGCACCGCCATCCTCCAGAGTGCCTGAGAGCGACAAGCGCATGCGCAGCGCGCTGAGATCTGCGGTGAGCGCCAGGTCGTGGCCGTCCATCGCCAGGCGCTTGCGCCCGGGGATCCGCCACAGATCGAACCGACGGGTTACGGCACCGTGCGCACGCACGGCACGCACATGCAGCAGTCCGTCAGTGGACGACAGCCACAAGGGATGAGCAACCCGTCCGTCCAACTCTGGATCTTCGGCGACATCGCAACCCCCATCGGGCAAAAGACACCACGCGCTTGCGTCGGGCCCAATCGGCGCGGTAACCGGGGTGGCGACGCAGGTACTCCCAAGCGAGGGTTGGATCGTCGAGGTCCAGCACGTACAGATAGGCGGCGGACACACCCCACGGGGCATGCGGAAGATCTTCGGGGGTGGGTGTGGTCACGGAATCCTCCAGCAAAAAGGGGAAACCTGCCACAGAGGGAAAGTTACAGGGTGGCTATCTCGGCGACCTCACGTCGCGCGCCGCGCGATCGAGAAAGGATTGTGTCAATCAGTCGTTGATCGAGCCATCGCGCTGCGCGTCGGCCAGGTAGCCCGAGAGCGTCTGGCGAGGCCTGAAATGCGGATCGGCCACGATGCGCATGCCGCGTGGGCCCCGCACCCCCTCCAGGGCCGAGAGGCTGACATGCCCCAACTCGGGACACCCCGTGCCAGCATCGCACAGCCCGAACGCTCGGTCTCCATCGGCATCCAGCTCCGTCAGCAACCACACGGCTCCAGCATCCAGCGTGTAGAGCTTGACGACCGGCAGGGGATCCAATGCCTCACCGCGCGCACGCGCGGCGCTGTTGATTCGCATCAAGCGTTGCTGCTCATTGGTAAGAAATGTCATTGGAGGTATCCCGGAGACTGAATACTACTTCGGCCCTTGAATCGCACAAGTCGGAAAACCGCCAAGGTAATGGGCCGTTGGGCGAACACCCAAAGTGATTTTAAGAGTTAAAGATAACGTGGTTTTAATTGTGGTGAAACGCAACGCTCCAGGGCATGCAAAAGCCAGGAGTACAGCGCGGGCGCCCCACCGGCGCGACGACGTTTGACGCAGGTCCCGCACGGGCCTTTGGCGATGCCGTGCGCCACCTGCGCACGCTGGACGGTATTGCCCAAGAAACCCTGGCGCACCTGGCCGGTGTCGAGCGCTCGCACATGGGAAAGATCGAACGTGGAGAGCACATGCCGACGCTGGCGTTGATCCTGAAGATCGCACGGGCATTGGGCCGCAGCGCCAGCGAACTGATGCTGGAAACCGAGGCCCGGTTGCCCAAGAGCGAGGGATGAGGCGATAGTGGCCATCCGCACGCGCTGACGGCCAACGCACTGCGGCTACGCCACAATCCGCCCCGCAAGACGCGCCTCACGCGCGTAGGCACTCAGCCGCTTCTGCAGAGTGAAGTGCAGGTCCCGTTCCACTGAAAGCCCCAGCCGGCCACGCACAGTCGCAAGTTCTGCCAGGCTGACCCAGCCCAACTCGGGATAGCCCAGACCCAGGTCGCACAGCCCAAACACATGGTCGTGATCGTCGGGGTCCATCTCGGTCAGCAGCCAGGTCGCACCGGCATCCGGGGTGAACAGCTTGACCACCGGAGCGGGGTCGAATTTTTCTTGTTCGAGGGATTGCCGGCCATTGGCCAGCAGTTGCGCGCGTTGTTCGTCCGTGATGAGCTTCGTCATGGTCTTCTCCTTGGAAGGAATCAGGGCGGGATTGCCCGAGACCGGAAGCAGCACGGCGCAGCGCAGGCGTCAGGGTTCGCAGACGTCCGCCAGGACGCCAGCGTGCACCGCACGCGCAGACCTTGACGGCGAGAACGGCGTGATACGGTAAAGGGAACAGCAAGCCAGCCCCGCCCGACCAAACGAGTCGGTCATCGGAGACACAGCCCTCCCTGCCGATCCGGCGAGCCGGTTCGGCGGTATCGAAGGGGACGCCAAGCCCGGCGCGGCGGGGATGGGCCGCAGGTCGATCCCCAGGAGGCAAGCGCAGCGCGCAGCACCGCAGGAGCGAAGGCGTCAGCGATGAAAGCCCGCAGGGACGAGACGCCACCGGTGGCTCGGTGCACATCACGCCAGCGCGGTCCGGCCATGCCGGAGATGCACACATCCGTAAAGCCACAAAGACACATTGACGCAAAACCGCAGTCCCGTGAACCCATCACGACGAATTCACGGAAACCCACAGAGCAGCAAATCCACAGATCCAACAATGCCCCCATTCGCAAACACGGATAAATGCTTTCTCGTATTTCCGTACTACAGGGCGTAACAACGCACGCACCGCCCTCCCCGAAGCAATGAGACAAAAAGCGCCCCGCCTCAGCGGGGCGCCGAGGGCGACGTCAGTCGCCCTTGCTGCGCGACCAGATCAGGTTGTGCGCGCCATCCTCGCCTTCGACCAGGCGGGCATAGAGAGTGGCAGGGAACGACGGGTCATCCAGAGTCACTGACAGGTAGGGGCGCTCCGCCTTGCTGAGTTTCTTCCACGCCGCGCCGATCTCCAGCCCGTTGCCGGCGACGACGCGGTAGTCCGGGGCGTTCTCGCTTGCCTTGTCGCTGGGCACGAGCCGGACCTTGACGTTGAGCGTCAGGGTGCGAACCGTGCCGGTGTAGCTGCCGTTCTGTGTGGTGAAGGTGCCGATGTTGGCCATGATGAAGTCCTTTCGAGGTTGTCCAGGTCGCGCCCATCGCG
>NZ_JAMXAX010000118.1 GCF_023913775.1 Acidovorax facilis | reverse complement strand
GGGTGTTGGCCATGGGGGGAGGGTTCAGGGTGGGTGATTCGGGGGAAACCCGGCATTTTACCGGGGCGGCTTTCGCCCACCTGAATTCGCAGGCTGCAAGCCGGAAGCCCGGTGGCAATGCACTACAGTGCGGGCCATGCAAGGACTGCACCTCACCGCCGATCTCCATGGCTGCCGCTGTGCCCCTGCCTGGCTGCTGGACGCCGCCGCCCTGGGCCGCGCCTGTACCGATGCGGTGCACGCCGCCGGGCTGCAGCCCGTGGGGCAGTTATTTCATGAATTTCCGGCCACGGCGCATGGCCCTGGCGGAGTGACTGCTACTGTTTTGCTAGCGGAATCCCACCTGTGCGTGCACACATGGCCCGAGCAGCGCGCGGTGACGCTGGATGTGTATGTGTGCAACTTTGGTGCCGACCATTCGGGCAAGGGGCGGGCGCTGATGGACGCGCTGCTGGCCCTGTTCGACCCCACCACGGTGGAGCGCCACGCGCTGCAGCGGGGTGCTGTGAACGAGGTGGTGGCATGAGTTCTAGTGCCGCCTCCCATCACCAGGTACCCGCGTTGCTGCTGGCCGCCGGCCGTGGCGAGCGCATGCGCCCGTTGACCGACACCACCCCCAAGCCTCTGCTGCCGGTGCAGGGCCAGCCACTGCTGCAGTGGCACTTGGCGGCGCTGCAGGAGGCGGGTGTGGAGCAGGTGGTGATCAACACCGCGTGGCTGGGGGCGCAGATCAGCGACCATTTTCTAGGTGTTTTCGGCCTTCAGCGCTTGATGGATAAGCGCAAGCAGCTATCAATTTCATACTCGCGTGAAGGCGTGGACTTTGGCGGTGCGCTGGAAACCGCTGGTGGCATCGCGCGCGCGCTGCCCCAGCTGGGGCCCGTGTTCTGGCTGGCGGCAGGTGATGTGTTTGCCCCCGACTTCGTGTTCGACAGCGCCGCCGTGGCGGCCTTTGAAGCGAGCCACCACATGGCCCACCTGTGGCTGGTGCCCAATCCGGCGCACAACCCGCGTGGCGACTTTGGCTTGTCGGTAGACGGGCTGGCGCTCAACCTGCCCGCCGACGACCCCGCGCCACGCTACACCTACAGCACCATCGCCCTGTTGCGCGCCGAGCTGTTTGCAGCGCCGTGGTGCGACATTCCGCCCGGAAACCCCAGCGGCATCAAAGCCCCGCTGGCACCGCTGCTTCGCCGTGCAATGGACAATGGCCGCGTCAGTGCGCAGCTCTACACCGGCCGCTGGACCGATGTGGGCACGCCCGAGCGGCTGGCCGAACTCAACTCCTTTTCTTCCAACGCGCCATGAACACCACCGTGCCTGCCTCTGTCTACGCCCAGCGCCGCGCGCACCTGGCTGCCCAGCTGGGCCCCGGGGGTATCGCCATCATTCCTACGGCGCTGGAGCGCCCGCGCAATCGGGACAGCGACTTTCTGTTCCGCCACGACAGCTACTTCTACTACCTGACCGGCTTCACCGAGCCGGGCGCCTGCCTGGTGCTGGCCCACGACGGCCGCAGCACGCTGTTTTGCCAGCCCAAGGACCTGGAGCGCGAGATCTGGGATGGCTACCGCCTCGGCCCGGCCGCCGCGCCCGCTGCGTTGGGAGTGGACGCGGCACATTCGATGGCCGAGCTGGACAGCAAGCTGCCGCGCCTGCTCGAAAACACGGGCTGCGTCTGGTACCCGTTTGCCACGCACAGCGGCTTGGCGGCGCGGGTGGAGGGCTGGCTCAACGTGGTGCGCGGCCGTGTGCGCTATGGCGCCATCTGCCCCGCAGAACAGAACGACCTGTGCACGCTGCTCGACGAGATGCGCCTGTTCAAGGACGCGCATGAGCAGGACATCATGCGCCGCGCAAGCAGCATCAGCGCGCAGGCCCACATCCGCGCCATGCAGCGCTCGGCCCGCATGCTGCGCGCCGGGGAGGATGTGCGCGAATACCACCTCGATGCCGAGCTGCTGCATGCGTTCCGAGACGCAGGCTCGCAGTACCCGGCCTACAGCTCCATCGTGGCGGCGGGCGCGAACGCCTGCGTGCTGCACTACCGCGCCGATGCGGCCCCGGTGCGCGATGGCGAGCTGGTGCTGATCGACGCGGGCTGCGAGCTGGACAGCTACGCCAGCGACATCACCCGCACCTTCCCCGCCAACGGCACATTTACAGGCCCCCAGCGTGCGCTGTACGACCTGGTGCTGGCCAGCCAGGATGCCGCCGTGGCTGCCACCAAGGCGGGAGCCCGCTTCAACGACCCGCACGACGCCACGGTGGCTGTGCTGGCGCAGGGCATGCTGGACCTGGGCCTGCTTGACAAGAACAAGGTGGGGTCGGCGCAGGACGTGATCGACAAGCGCGCGTACTTCCAGTTCTACATGCACCGCACCAGCCACTGGCTGGGCATGGATGTGCACGACTGCGGCAGCTACGTGGAGCCCGGCGAAGTAGGCCAGGTGAGCGAGCGCAAGGACCCGCTCTCGGGCGAGACCATCACCAACCGCCCCAGCCGTGTGCTGCGCCCGGGCATGGTTCTGACCATCGAGCCCGGCATCTATGTGCGCCCCGCCGATGGCGTGCCCGAGCAGTTCCACAACATCGGTATCCGCATTGAAGACGATGCCATCGTCACGGACACGGGCTGCGAGCTGATCACGCGTGGCGTGCCCGTGAAGGCCGGCGAGATCGAAGCGCTGATGCGCGCCTGAGCGTGAGCAAACCCATGGCCGTGGACAACGCTGTGTTGGCGGAATCGGCGGGTGCCCCGGGGCAACCCGCGAAGTGGCGACTGGGCGGTGCGCTGTGGTTGTTGGGCATGCCTGGCGTGTTGGCGGTGGTGTGGGCGCTGCTGCCACCGTTGAAGGCCAACGAGGCGCTGCTGCCGTTGCCGCTCTGGGCGGTGGTGCTGCTTAGCGGGCTGCAGACGGCCGTGCTGTTGGCGCTGGCTGTGGCGGTGGGCGTGTGGCTGGCGCCCCGCGTGGGCCTGCGGGCGCCCGTGGTGTCTTCCTGGCTGGTCGGCCAGCCCATCGGCCCCGCGCTGCGTGTCCAGTCCCTGCCTGGCATCGTGGGCGGTGTGGTGGGTGCCGCGTGGTTGTGGGTGCTGTCCCAGGTGGCGCCCGCAGCGCTCCAGCCGTCGGACCCTGCCAGCGCCATGCCGCTGGTGGTCAAGCTGCTGTATGGCGGCATTACCGAAGAGCTGCTGGTGCGCTGGGGCGTGATGACCCTGCTGCTGTGGCTGGGCTGGCGCGTGGTGCAGCGCGGACAGGGCCAGCCGGGCAAGGGGCTGGTGGCTGGCGCGGTGCTGCTCAGTGCGCTGCTGTTTGCGCTGGGGCATCTGCCTGCCGCGCAGGCGCTGGCGGGTGCATTGACGGCGCCCGTCGTGGTGTTTGTGCTGGTGGGCAACACGGCCTTTGGCCTGTTGGCAGGCTGGCTCTACGCGCGCCACGGGTTGGAGGCGGCGATCCTGGCGCATGTGCTGGCGCACCTGTTGTCATCCCCGTTGCTCTGATGGGGCTTTTGGACCGCAGGGCGGATGCAAGGGGTAACTCGCCTGTAACCGCTTCGTGTGAGAATTGAAACTCGATTACATCCACCAGACAAACGAGAGAAAGAGACAAACCCATGCCTACCCGCCGCGCCACCAAGATTGTTGCCACTCTGGGCCCCGCCTCCAGCGACCCGGCACTGCTGGAGGCCATGATCCGAGCGGGGGTGAACGTGGTGCGGCTGAACTTCAGCCACGGCAAGGCGCAGGACCATATCGACCGCGCCGCCACCGTGCGTGCCGCTGCCCAGCGCGCGGGCCGCGAGGTGGCCATCATGGCCGACCTGCAGGGCCCCAAGATCCGCGTGGGCAAGTTTGCCGAGGGCAAGGTGCAGCTGGAGTCGGGCGCCAAGTTTGTGCTGGATGCATCGCGCACCGAACTGGGCGACATCGAAGGCGTGGGCCTCGACTACAAGGAGCTGCCACGCGACGTGAAGGCGGGCGACCTGCTGCTGCTCAATGACGGCCTGATCGTGCTCACGGTGGATGCGGTGCGCGGCGAGGAAGTGCACACCACCGTCAAGGTGGGTGGCGAGCTGTCCAACAACAAGGGCATCAACAAGAAGGGTGGCGGCCTCACGGCACCGGCCCTCACGGCCAAGGACATGGAGGACATCCGCACGGCGATGAGCTTCCAGGCCGACTACGTGGCCGTGAGCTTTCCGAAGAACGCGACCGACATGGAAATGGCGCGCCAGCTGTGCAATGTGGCCGCGTCCGAGTACCGCCACAAGCCGGGCCTGATCGCCAAGATCGAGCGGGCCGAGGCCATCCCGCACCTCGAAGCCATCCTGCGCGTGAGCGACGGGATCATGGTGGCGCGCGGCGACCTGGCGGTGGAAGTGGGCAACGCGGCCGTGCCCGCGCTGCAAAAGAAGATGATCCGCATGGCGCGCGAGCTGGACAAGGTCGTCATCACCGCCACGCAGATGATGGAAAGCATGATCACCAACCCCGTGCCCACGCGCGCCGAGGTGAGTGACGTGGCCAACGCCGTGCTGGACGGCACCGACGCCGTGATGCTGAGCGCCGAGACGGCCGCAGGCCGCTACCCGCTCGAAACCGTGGAAGAAATGGCCACCATCTGCGCAGCGGCCGAGGCGGCGGAAGACCATCACCTGGACGCGGACTTCACCGGCCAGACCTTTGGCCGCATCGACCAGTCCATTGCCATGGGCGCACTGTTCACCGCCCACCACCTGGGCGCCAAGGCCATCGTGGCCATGACCGACAGCGGTGCCACGGCGCTGTGGATGAGCCGCCACAGCATCCGCATCCCCATCTATGCGCTCACGCCCAAGGTGACCACGCAGCGCAAGATGGCCATGTACCGCAACGTGCGCCCCCTGCTCATGGACACCAGTGCTGACCGCGATACAGCCCTTGAGCAGGCCGAGCGCCACCTCAAGAACCGCAACATCGTGCAAAAGGGCGATGTCTACGCCATCACCTGCGACGAACCCATGGGTGCGCCGGGCGGCACCAACATGCTGAAGATCTGCGTGGCGAGCTGAATAGCCAGGTTCTGAGTCGTTAGCTGGCCGCGTGTGGCGGGTCGTTGGCGAGAGACAACGCCGCCAGGCGTGGGCGCAGTGCCAACGCTCCCAGGTCGCACAGCCAGCCCACCGTCCAGCAGAGCCAGCCTGTCCACAGCGTGTGGCTCATGAAGTGCGCGCCCCGCACCTGTTGGGCTCCACCCAGCACCAAGCCAGCTAGCACCGCCGCAGTCAGCCACCAGCGCGCGGCAGCCGGTGCCTTGTGGCGCAGCGCGAAGTAGCCCCCCACGAAGGCAAAACCCGCCGAGGCATGGCCCGCCGGAAAGCACCGCCCACCGCCGCCATCGACCACGCCCAGCGCCCAGTGGGAGGCATACCGCGCCACACCGCCGAACTCCGCCAGGTCCCAGGGGCAGCTGGTGGTGCTCAGGTTCTTGCCCACGCTCACGGCCGCCAGCGCCAGCAAGGCACTGATCGCCATCTGCAGGCGCTCACCCATATCCAGACGCCGCAGCACCCCCCAGGGCCACCACACCCCCAGCGCCAGCAGCAGCACCAGCAGCCATCCCAGGCGGCGGGCGCCTTCGTGGAGCACCTGCACGAAGAACCATTGGTCCCGCATCGGGAACCCGTTGCCCGAGCCAAACGCGCGGGCCAGGGGAATGTCTTGCCCGCCAGCGTCCCATGCCACTATGGCGATCAGGATGCCCAGGGTCCACAGGAGCAAGGTACGGTGGTCGTGGGCGAAGCGGCGGGGCGAGGAAGGCGTGGTCAGCATTCCTCCGACCATAGGGCGCGCCACTTAACGCCGCCTTAATGACCCTGCGCAGGTGGCCGCGCCCGGCGACAATCGCTGCATGCGAATACTCGTTGTCGAAGACGATGCCGGCATTGCTGCAGGCCTGCGCACGAACCTGCAGCAACGTGGCTATGCGGTGGATGTGTGTGATGGCGTGGCCAGTGCCTGGGGGGCGTTGCGCGCGGAGCGCTTTGATGCCGTGCTGCTCGATCTGGGTCTGGCCGACGGTGATGGCGGCGATCTGCTGCGGCGGTTGCGCCTGAGCCCGGCGCCGGGGGGGGCGGCTTCTGCGCAGGTTTTGCCCGATCCCTCCACCCCTGTACTCATCGTGACCGCCCGCGATCAGGTCCACCAGCGCATTGCGGGGCTGGACCAGGGGGCGGATGACTACCTGGCCAAGCCTTTTGACATGGACGAGCTGGATGCGCGCTTGCGCGCCCTGCTGCGCCGGGCCGCCGGGCGCGCCTCGCCCACCATCCGCTATGGCGATATCGAGATGGACCCTGCGGCGCGCACCGTGCACCAAGGCGGCAAGCTGGTGGAGATGTCGCCCCGGGAGTTTTCGGTGCTGCTGGTGTTGCTGGAGGCGCGGGGGCGGGTGCTCTCGCGCCAGCAGATCGAAGAGCGCCTGTACAGCTGGGATGCGGCCATCGAGAGCAATGCGGTGGAGGTCCACATTCACCACCTGCGGCGCAAGCTGGGCAGCGCATGTATCCAGACCATGCGCGGTGTGGGCTACTTCATGCCCCAGGAGGCGGCCGCATGAGCGCTGCTGCCGCAACGCCCGGGGGGAGTGCGCGCAGGCCGTCGCTGACCCGGCAGCTGCTGCTGTGGTCCCTGGGCGCGCTGGTGCTGGTGTGGGGCAGCTTTGTGTTCATGGGCTACCAGACGGGGGTGCACGAGGCGGACGAGCTGACCGACGGGCACCTGGCCATCGTGGCCGCCCTGTTGCTGAACCTGCGTGCGAACGAGGCTGCCGAGGGGCCCCAGGTCACCCAGCGGGTCGCCACACCCTGGCTCAAGTCGCACGACTACCAACAATCGCTCAGCGTCGTCCAGTGGGATGCGCAGGGGCGTCTGCTCCATCACAGCGGTACGGCGCCCGTTCCTGCTTTCAGCGCCGCCGAGGGGTTCGCCAACATGGCGCTGGGGGCGAAGGGTGTGGTGTGGCGCAGTTTCTCCCAGTGGGACGCGGCACGCACGCACAAGATCATGGTGCTGCTGGAGCTGCGCGAGCGCGACGAGCTGGCCCAGGACATTGCCGAGCAGATGATCGAGCCTGGCCTGTGGTTGCTGCCCGTGGTGTCCCTGGCCCTCGGGCTTGCGCTGTGGCGCGGTCTGCGCCCGCTGTATGCCCTGTCGGCCGACGTGGCGGCGCTCGACCCCGCCAGCACCCAGCGCCTGGCGTCACGCCATGCCTGGAACGAGTTCGAGTCCGTGGTCGCATCGATCAACACCCTGCTGGACCGCCAGCAGGCGGCGATGGTGCGCGAGCGCCGGCTGGCCAATGAAGTCGCGCACGAACTGCGCACGCCCCTGTCCTCCATTGCGCTGCAGGCCAGTGCTTTGGGCGGCGAGCTGGATGCGGCCGCCCGGGCGCAGGCCATCGCCCGCATTGGCCAGGATGCCCTGCGTGCAGGGCATGTGCTCAACCAGCTGCTGGCCCTGGCGCGCGCGAGCCGGGCCGAACTGCATGAGGCCAAGGCGCCGGTGGATCTGTGCGCGGTGGCGCGCCAGGTGTGTGCCGACTATGCCCAGGCGGCCTGGCAGCGGGGCAACGACATCGCACTGTCGGCGCCACCGGCGCTGTGGGTGTCTGGGCATGCGCTGCTGCTGGACATCGCGGCGCGCAATCTGGTGGAGAACGCGCTCAAACACACTCCAGACGGCACGCACATCGCCGTGCAGGTAGGTGCTTCTGACGGGGCGGGTGCATGGCTGCAGGTGTGCGACGACGGCGCGCGGCGCCAGGGCGATGCATCTGTCGCTCCGGGGCCGAGAAACCCCTCGGACAGCCTGCATCTGGGCCACGAGATCCTGCGGCGGGTCGCAGACATCCATGGTGGCTATTTCGGGCCAGCGCCTGCCGCCCCTCCCTTTACCACCTGTTTTCGGTTGGATTTGCCCCCTTCGGCGGTCACGCCCCCCGGTTAAAATTGCGAGTTACCAAGCGGTTACCACCGCCAAGCCCGGCTTACAGCGCCTTCCCCAACCCTCAACGGACCCTACGACCATGCCCCTCGTTTCGATGCGCGAACTGCTCGACCATGCCGCTGCCAACAGCTATGGCATCCCTGCCTTCAACGTCAACAACCTGGAGCAGGTCCAGGCCGTCATGGCCGCCGCCGACGAAGTGGGCGCCCCGGTCATCCTGCAGGCCAGCGCCGGTGCCCGCAAATATGCGGGTGAGCCCTTCATCAAGCACCTCATCCAGGCAGCGGTCGAGGCCTTCCCGCACATTCCGCTCGTCATGCACCAGGACCACGGCACTTCGCCCAAGGTCTGCCAGGGCGCCATCGACCTGGGCTTTGGCTCGGTGATGATGGACGGCTCGCTGATGGAAGACGGCAAGACGCCTTCCTCCTTCGAGTACAACGTGGAAGTGACCCGCAAGGTGGTGGACATGGCGCACAAGGTGGGCGTCACGGTCGAAGGCGAACTGGGCTGCCTGGGCAACCTGGAAACCGGCGAAGCCGGTGAAGAAGACGGTATTGGCGCTGAAGGCAAGCTCGACCACAGCCAGATGCTGACCGACCCTGAAGAAGCCGCCGTGTTCGTCAAGGCCACGCAACTGGACGCCCTGGCCATTGCCATCGGCACCAGCCACGGCGCCTACAAGTTCAGCCGCAAGCCCACGGGCGACATCCTGGCCATCAGCCGCGTCAAGGAAATCCACCAGCGCATCCCCAACACCCACCTGGTGATGCACGGTTCCTCGTCGGTGCCCGCCGAGTTGCTGGCCATCATCAACCAGTACGGCGGCAAGATGAAGGAAACCTACGGCGTGCCGGTCGAGGAAATCCAGGAAGCCATCAAGCACGGCGTGCGCAAGATCAACATCGACACCGACATCCGCCTGGCCATGACCGGCGCGGTGCGCAAGTTCCTGGCTGAGAACCCCGACAAGTTCGACGCCCGCGAATGGCTCAAGCCCGCCCGCGAAGCTGCCAAGCAGGTCTGCAAGCAGCGTTACCTGGAGTTCGGCTGCGAAGGTCAGGGCAGCAAGATCAAGGGCCTGAGCCTCCAGGTTGTGGCAGCCCAGTACGCTGCGGGTACGCTGGCCCAAGTGGTGAACTGATCGTTGGCATGAGGCCCTGCGGGGCCGCTGCCCAGCCTGGCTGCGTTGTGCTGCCAGGCTTTTTTTTGCCTGTCTGCATGCGGAGACTGGGGAGTTCCCTCTACAGCAGACAAAGGTGACAGCGACAAGATCTTCTTCATGTAAGCTCACGGTCAGCTTGCCCACCGGCAGCGCCGCAAGAAGTGTCCGATACCAGGGCGCTTTCAACACATTTCTCACCAGCTACACCGAGCTGGTTGTTGCATGGCAGAAGCCGTCGATGGACGGACTCGGGTGCCGTGGGATGATTGAAGGCGAATTCGTATGAACCTTTCTCTATGACTCTGACCATTTCAAAGTTCCGGCGGCTGTTGCCTCTCTTGCCTGTGTTGGCTGTGACGGTGTTCACGGTGGCGTGCGCGCCCCTGACCGTTCCTCCCAAGTCCGAATATCCCGTCGGTCGCGCCCGTCTGGTGTTGCCGCCGGGGGCGTGGCAGGATCTGGGAACCTCCGAAGAAGCCACATCCAGCCCCGCAGGCCGTACCCCGCTCCAGACGCGTGCGGTGGCGCTGCGGGGTGCGCAAGGTGAGTGGCTGGCTGCGGTGCGCGTGCAGACCAACCGCACAGGCGATCTGCGTGGGTCTCCGCAAGGGGTGGGGTACTGCCCGCCGCAACAGGACGTCGTGGTCAAAGATCCCGCGGATGGCAGCCCCGTGCGCGCCGACTGCCTGCGCTTCAAGCTTTGGGCGAGCAGCCCCAAGTGGCTTGAAAAGAACCGACCCGATCTGGGCCAATGGATGGCCAGCCGCCAGATCGCGCTGAGCACCCCCTATGCGCATGTGAGTTACCGCTACGTCACCGAAGCGGGTGTCTGGGTGGCGGTGGATGCCCTGGTGGACCAGCGGCTGATCAGCGTCCGGCCGCGCAACAACGAAGAGTTCCTGGTCGCAGGTCTGCCCTTCCAGCAGTGGGCCTATGACCTGGCCCAGGCTGCGCGCCTGAGCGCCGGCATGATGGACGGCCACCTGGCCATTCCGCCTTTCCCGTTTGCCGAAGCCGCATCCCGGAAATGAGCGGCGCCAACAGATAACAAAACAACAAAACTACAAGACAACACAAGAGAGGGAGATTCACCATGGGCGTGATCCTGCAAATCCTGGGGCTCATCATCACCTTCACAATGGCAATGGAGGCACTGCGCCGTTTTGGCATTGACGTGGGCTGGCTCAATCCCCTGGCCTTTTTCCGTCGCCGTGCCTGGGCCAAGAAGGTCACAACGCCGCCGCTCTACACGCTGGAGCACCCTGTGGATGTGGTGGCTGTGATGGCCTTGGCCATGGTGCAGGCAACCGGCGCCGTGACCGTGGAGCAGAAAGCAGGCGTTCTGGCACTACTGCGCCAGCACCTGGGTCTGGGCGATTCCGATGCGAACAACCTTTGGGTTGCCAGCTCCCACATGCTGCGCAACCGCCCGCTGGCGGTGAGCGAAGTGCCTGCTGTGCTGGAGCGCAGCATCGAAAAGTTCACTGATTACCACCAGCAGACGCTGCGCTCCGTGATGCAGGGCGCAGCGCAGATCGTGCCCCCAGCCAGCGCAGAGCAGCACCAACTCCTGGAGGCGGTGGACGCCTGCTTTGCCAAGCAGCAGGCCGCCGCACGCCCCTGGGCGGGCTGACGCAGCGGCAGATACGCCAGCCCCTGACACAACGATTCCACAACTTCGAGGAGACCTCCCATGCAGACAACCCCCGTCCCGCAGCCGCAGCGTATCGGCGTGCCCAGGGAGACCTTCCCCGGTGAAAAGCGCGTGGCCACCGTGCCCGATGTGGTGGAAAAGCTGATCAAGCTGGGCTTCGCGGTCACTGTGGAGTCGGGGGCTGGGGATGGTGCCAATTTCAGCGATGACGCCTACCGCGCCGCCGGGGCCCAGATCGTGGGCGACGCTGCCGGGCTGTGGGCCGCATCCGACATCGTCTTCAAGGTGCGCCCGCCCAGCAGTGACGAAGTGGCGCTGATGCGCGAGGGTACGACGCTCATCGATTTCATCTGGCCCGCCCAGAACCCGGATCTGATGCAGCAGTTGGCCGCGAAGAAGGCCACGGTGCTCGCCATCGACTGCCTGCCACGTACGCTCTCCCGCGCGCAGAAGATGGACGCGCTCACCTCCACCGCAGGCGTCAGCGGCTACCGCGCCGTCATCGAGGCGGCCAACGCCTTTGGCCGCTTCTTCAACGGCCAGATCACGGCGGCGGGCAAGGTGCCGCCCGCCAAGGTGTTCATCGCAGGCGCTGGCGTGGCGGGTCTTGCGGCCATTGGCACGGCGGCCAACCTGGGCGCCATCGTGCGCGCCAACGACACACGTGCCGAGGTGGCCGACCAGGTCAAGTCGCTGGGCGGTGAGTTCGTCAAGGTGGACTATGAGGAAGAAGGCTCGGGCGGCGGCGGTTACGCCAAGGTCATGAGTGAGGGCTTCCAGGCCGCGCAGCGCAAGATGTACGCGGAGCAGGCTAAGGACGCGGACATCATCATCACCACCGCGCTGATCCCCGGCAAGCCCGCGCCCAAGCTCATCACGGCCGAGATGGTGCAGAGCATGAAGCCCGGCAGCGTGATCGTGGACATGGCTGCCGAGCAAGGCGGCAACTGTGAGCTGACGGTGCCCGGCCAGGCCGTGGTGCGCCATGGCGTGACCATCGTCGGCTACACCGACCTGGCTTCGCGCTTGGCCAAGCAGTCGTCCACCCTGTATTCCACCAACCTGCTGCGCTTGACAGAAGAGCTGTGCAAGGCCAAGGACGGCGTGGCCGTGGTCAATATGGAGGATGACGCGATCCGGGGCCTTACCGTGGTCAAGGATGGTGCCATCACCTGGCCTGCGCCACCGCTCAAGCAGGCGCCAGCGCCCGCTCCCAAGGCGGCAGCGGCCCCCGTGGCCGCCAAGAAATCCAGCCATGGCCCCGGTGCCCCCATGTCCGCCAAGACGCTGACCATTGTTTTTGCCGTGCTGGCCGTGCTGTTCTGGGCCATCGGCGCCTATGCGCCTGTGGCCTTCCTGGGGCACTTCACGGTGTTCGTGCTGGCTTGCTTCATCGGCTACATGGTGGTGTGGAACGTCACGCCCGCGCTGCACACGCCGCTGATGAGCGTGACCAACGCCATCTCCAGCATCATCGCCATCGGCGCGCTGGTGCAGATTGCGCCGCCCGATGCGGGCATCAATGGGCGCCCGGATGGGCTCATCCTGTGGCTGGCCTTTGCCGCCCTGGTGCTCACGGCCGTCAACATGTTCGGTGGCTTTGCGGTCACGCGCCGCATGCTCGCCATGTTCCGCAAGTAATCCGATAACGACAAGAACAACGAGGAGCACAGAACATGTCCCAAAGTCTCGCTACCGTGGCCTACCTGGGCGCGGCCATTTTGTTCATCCTGAGCCTGGGCGGGCTCTCCAACCCCGAAACCTCGCGGCGGGGCAACCTGTTCGGCATGGTCGGCATGGCGCTGGCCGTGCTGGCCACGGTGTTCGGCCCGCGCGTCAGCCCCGCAGGGGTGGCCTGGATCGTCGGCGCGCTGGTCATTGGCGGCGGCATTGGCCTGTATGCGGCCAAGGTCGTCAAGATGACGCAGATGCCGGAGCTGGTCGCGCTCATGCACAGTCTGGTGGGTCTTGCGGCCTGCCTGGTGGGGTTTGCCAGCTATGTGGATACCTCGATCCAGCTGCAAGGCGCGGAGAAGATCATCCACGAGGTGGAGATCTATGTCGGCATCCTGATCGGCGCCATCACGTTCAGCGGATCACTGATCGCCTTTGGCAAGCTCAACGGCAAGATCGGTGGCAAGCCACTGTTGCTGCCGGGGCGCCACTGGATGAACCTGGCTGCGCTGCTGATCGTGATCTGGTTTGGCCGCGAGTTCTTGCGCGCCGAGACCATTGAACAGGGCATGGTGCCGCTGATGGTGATGACGGCGATTGCGTTGCTGTTCGGCATTCACATGGTGATGGCCATTGGTGGCGCCGACATGCCGGTGGTGGTGTCCATGCTCAACAGCTACTCGGGCTGGGCAGCGGCGGCCACGGGCTTCATGCTGTCCAACGACCTGCTCATCGTCACGGGCGCGCTCGTGGGCTCCTCGGGCGCCATCCTGTCCTACATCATGTGCAACGCGATGAACCGCAACTTCATCAGCGTGATCGCGGGCGGCTTTGGCTCGGGCGCTGGAACTCCCGCCAAAAAAGGCGAGGCAACCGAGCCACAGGGCGAGGCCGTACCCGTCAGCTCCGCCGAGACGGCCGAGCTGCTGCGCGACGCCAAGAGTGTGATCATCGTGCCCGGCTACGGCATGGCTGTGGCCCAGGCCCAGCACACGGTGTACGAGATCACCAAGACCCTGCGCGAGAAGGGCGTGGAGGTGCGCTTTGCCATCCACCCCGTGGCAGGCCGCATGCCCGGCCACATGAACGTGCTGCTGGCCGAGGCCAAGGTGCCCTACGACATCGTGATGGAGATGGACGAGATCAACGAGGACTTCCCGAATGCCGACGTGGCCATGGTCATCGGCGCCAACGACATCGTGAACCCGAGCGCGCTGGACGATCCGTCCAGCCCCATCGCCGGCATGCCGGTGCTCGAAGTGTGGAAGGCCAAGACCTCGATCGTGATGAAGCGCTCCATGGCGTCGGGCTATGCGGGGGTGGACAACCCTCTGTTCTACAAGGACAACAATCGCATGCTGTTTGGCGACGCCAAGAAAATGCTCGACGAAGTTCTTTCCGCGCTCAAGGGGTGACGGGCATAATTCCACCGCGAAAAAAGCACGACCGTGCTGTTAAGCGCAGCACGGATTTCACGACCTTCAATAAAACTTATCAGGAGACAACAATGACCCATCGCCCCTGGCTGACTGCCTATCCGCAAGGCGTCCCCGCAGACATCGACACCACGCAATACCCGTCGCTCGTGGCCCTCATGGACGAGGCGTTCACCAAGTACGCTGGCCGCGTGGCCTACAGCTTCATGGGCAAGGAAGTGACCTATGCCCAGACCGACTCCCTGAGCAGTGCGTTTGCGGCCTACCTGCAGGGCCTGGGCCTGGTCAAGGGCGACCGTGTGGCCATCATGATGCCCAACGTGCCGCAGTATCCCGTCACGGTGGCCGCCATCCTGCGCGCAGGTTTTGTGGTGGTCAATGTGAACCCGCTGTACACGCCGCGCGAACTGGAGCATCAGCTCAAGGACTCGGGTGCCAAGGCCATCGTCATCATCGAAAACTTCGCCACCACGCTGCAAAGCTGCATTGCGAACACGCCCGTCAAGCACGTGGTGCTGTGCGCCATGGGCGACCAGTTGGGCCTGCTCAAGGGCGCGCTCGTCAACTATGTGGTGCGCAACGTCAAGAAGATGGTGCCCGCCTACAACCTGCCGGGTGCCGTGCGTTTCAATGACGCGGTGGCCCAGGGCACGCGCGGCACGCTCAAGAAGCCCGACATCAAGCCTGACGACATCGCGCTGCTGCAATACACCGGCGGCACCACGGGTGTGAGCAAGGGCGCCGTGCTGCTGCACCGCAACGTGATCGCCAACGTGCTGCAGTCCGAGGCGTGGAACGACCCCGTGATGAAGAAGGTGCCCGCAGGCGAACAGCAGACCAGCATCTGCGCGCTGCCGCTGTACCACATCTTCGCGTTCACCGTGAACATGATGCTGAGCATGCGCACGGGCGGCAAGACCATCCTGATCCCCAACCCGCGCGACCTGCCTGCCGTGCTCAACGAACTGTCCAAGCACACCTTCCACAGCTTCCCGGCCGTGAACACGCTGTTCAACGGCCTGGCCAACCACCCCGATTTCAATACCGTCAACTGGAAGAACCTCAAGGTCTCGGTAGGCGGTGGCATGGCCGTGCAGGGCGCTGTGGCCAAACTGTGGCTGGAGAAGACCGGCTGCCCCATCTGCGAAGGCTACGGCCTGTCGGAGACCAGCCCCTCGGCCAGCTGCAACCCTGTGACCGCCAAGGAGTTCACGGGCACCATTGGCGTGCCGCTCCCCGGCACCCTGATGAAGCTGATCGACGACGACGGCAAGGAAGTCACCACCCTCGGCCAGCCCGGCGAGATCGCGATCAAGGGCCCGCAGGTGATGGCCGGTTACTGGCAGCGCCCCGATGAAACCGCCAAGGTCATGACCGACGACGGCTTCTTCAAGTCCGGCGACATCGGTGTCATGGACGAGCGCGGCTTCTTCAAGATCGTGGACCGCAAGAAGGACATGGTGCTGGTCAGCGGCTTCAACGTCTACCCCAACGAGGTGGAAGAGGTCGTGGCCAACTGCCCCGGCGTGCTCGAATGCGCCGTGGTGGGCGTGCCTGACGAGAAGACCGGTGAAGCCGTCAAGCTCGTGATCGTCAAGAAAGACCCCGCGCTCACCGAAGCGCAGGTCAAGGAGTTCTGCCGCGCTGAACTCACGGGCTACAAGCAGCCCAAGGTCATCGAGTTCCGCACGGAGTTGCCCAAGACGCCCGTGGGCAAGATCCTGCGCCGCGAGCTGCGGGACAAGAAATGACCATCCCCCTGATCCGCTTCGCGGCTTCCCCCTTCTCTCGGCTCGCGCCGGGAAGGGGGACGACGCCAGCGGCCTGGCGAAGCCAGTTCCACGGCGTCCGCTGGTATGGGTCGTGTCGGTTTCGTAGGCCATGACCACCGCCATCCTCAGCGCCTTGCCCGAAGAGCAAAGCTCGCTGGTTGATCACCTCTTGCACCCTCAGCGGGTGATGCACGCAGGCCGGGCTTTCTGGCTGGGTGATCTGCAGGGCCGCCCGGTGGTGTTGGCGCTGTCGGGTATCGGCAAGGTGGCGGCGGCCACCACGGCCACGGCGCTCATCGAGCGTTTCGGTGTGGCGCGCATTGTCTTCACCGGGGTTGCGGGCGGTGTGGGCGATGGCGTGAATGTGGGCGACGTGGTGGTAGCGCAGGACTACCTCCAACACGACATGGACGCCTCTCCCCTGTTCCCCCGCTGGGAAGTGCCGGGCTACGCACGCAGCCGCCTGGTCTGTGATACGGCATTGTCTGCTATGCTTTTGGAAGCTGCTCGCGCTTGTGTATCAGGCGCTAGAGGCCAATTTGGCTTGAAATATGCGCCACAGAGCACATCGGAAGATGCCCTGCACCTCGCGCACCACGGCCTGGTTGCCAGCGGGGACCGTTTTGTCTCTGCCGCCGAAGAATCCCACCGCCTGCGCGCCATGTTGCTCGGCGCCGGCCACGACGTGCTGGCCGTAGAAATGGAAGGCGCCGCCGTGGCCCAGGTGTGTCACGACTACGGCATCCCCTTCGCCGCTGTGCGCACCATCTCCGACCGCGCCGACGACACCGCGCACGTAGACTTCCCCCTCTTCGTGCAGACCGTGGCCAGCCGCTATGCCGAGCACATGGTGCTTGCCCTCATGCATAAACTATGAAATTGATAGCTGCTAACGCTTTATGGATAAGAGATAGAGGTCAATTTGAATCATATTTTGCGTTGAGATAAACGACGAACCGATCACCAGCTTCGCTTCGGTTTCGACAGGCTCAGCCCGAGCGGTCGGGAGACCGAATTCATGGAGTCCGCTATAGCGCCGGGGCTACAAGTTCGACAACTGCGCCGTGAAACCGGCGCACCCCAAATACCAGCGCCACCGCGGAACCGGCTCTGCCGGGCCGCTGGAGGCGTCCCCCCTCGGGGGGGAAGGCGCGCAGCGCCACAGGGGGGCTACTTCAACCAGCCGCGCTTGCGGAAATACCACATGGGCCCGAGCGCACTGGCCACCATCAGCGCAAGCGCATACGGGTAGCCCAGCGACCAGTCCAGCTCGGGCATGAACTTGAAGTTCATGCCGTACACGCTCGCAATCAGCGTGGGCGGCAGCAGCGCCACGCTGGCCACGGAGAAGATCTTGATGATCTTGTTCTGGTTGATGTTGATGAAACCGACCGTGGCGTCCATCAAGAAGTTGATCTTGTCGAACAGGAACGCCGTGTGGTTGTCCAGCGATTCGATGTCGCGCAGGATCTGGCGGGCTTCCTCGAACTGCTCGGAGTTGAGCATCTTGCTGCGCATCATGAAGCTCACCGCGCGGCGGGTGTCCATCACGTTGCGGCGGATACGGCCGTTCAAGTCTTCCTGGCGGGCAATGGCGCCCAGCACCTCGCCAGCAAGGGCGTCGGTCACGTCGCCGGCCAGCACTTGCTTGCTGACTTTCTCCAGCTCGTCGTAGATGTTTTCGAGCGTGTCGGCCGAATACTCGGCGTCGGCATCGAACAGCTTGAGCAGAACTTCCTTGGCGTCCTCGATGAGGCCCGGCGCGCGGCGCGCGCGCATGCGCAGCAGGCGGAACACGGGCACGTCTTCGTCGTGGATGGAAAACAGCACGCCCCGGCTCTTGAGGTTGGCGTTGTGCTGGTTCAGGATGAAGGCCACGCGCACCGAGCGGGGGTCTTCGTCGTCGTCAATCAAGAAGTCGCTGCGGATGTGCAGCTCGCCGTTGTCTTCTTCGTAGAAGCGGGCGGATTCCTCGATGTCCTCGTCCATCGCATCCTCGGGGATGGACAGGCCGTAGTGCTGCTTGATCCAGCGTTTTTCTTCGAGCGTGGGGGCTTCCAGGTCCACCCAGATCGGCTGGAACTTGGTCAGCTCTTCCAGCGATTCAATTTCTTCCTGGAACAGCCGGCCATTGGCGAGCGTGAAGATGTTGAGCATGGGCTCACTCCCTTGTTGTATGGCATCTGCGGTGTGGGGGATCGGGTGCTTTCAACCCCACAGCGGCAGGCCGGGGAGCTG
The DNA here is from genome assembly GCF_023913775.1 of Acidovorax facilis. GTDB lineage: Bacteria > Pseudomonadota > Gammaproteobacteria > Burkholderiales > Burkholderiaceae_C > Acidovorax > Acidovorax facilis. The sequence goes on along the minus strand of NZ_JAMXAX010000118.1, from coordinate 699 downwards.
AAAGCTACCAACTCGGGTAGGTTTCCAAGGAGCTTTCTCCGTAAAAAAATGGACAGGCGGCGGATTATGGCACTGCGGCTGCAGTGGAGTCGTTGCAAATGCCCGCGCCCTCAGCGGTCAGCCGGGCGAAGCCTGGCGCACGATGGCCAGCGCCCGGCACAGGTCGGCCCAGGCGGCGGCCTTGACGTCTTGCGAGCGCAAGAGAAACGCGGGGTCGTAGGTCACCACGGCCGGGCATTCCGCCAGCTGGTGCGGGCCCGCGCGCAGGCGGCCCAGCGGCTCGGTGCGCCCCAGCGCCGCCCGCGCCGCCACATGGCCCAGCACCAGGACCAGGGCGGGTTGTAACTCAGCCACGGCGTCGGCCAGCGCGGCGGGGATGTTGCTGTCGCCACCGGTCTCTGCGCCGGATGCGGTGCGCTCCAGCGCAGCAAGGAACACACGGGGGTGCTTGTGCAGCTGCATGGCGCGCAGCATGTTGTCCAGCAGCCGGCCTGCGTCGCCACCCAGCGGCTCGCCCGGCGTCAGGCTCTCGGTCACGATCAGCCAGCCTCCACCCAGCCCGGCCGGGGTCTGCGATGGGTCGGCGCTGGGGTAAAGCACCTGGGGCGCATGCAGCCGCAAGCTGGGGATGGCCGGTGCTGCGCCTGCGTTCTCTACCGCAGGTGCCGGTGCGGGTGCACGCGGGGCCGCTGGCTGGGG
>NZ_JAMXAX010000117.1 GCF_023913775.1 Acidovorax facilis | reverse complement strand
TAGCAAGTTGGTACCACTCCTTCCCATCCCGAACAGGACAGTGAAACGACTTTGCGCCGATGATAGTGCGGGTTCCCGTGTGAAAGTAGGTCATCGTCAGGCTCTTACAGCCCAGAAAACCCCAGTCTCCAAAGACTGGGGTTTTTTGCTTTGGGGCATGACGCTAATGCAGTGCAGGATGGCTTCGAGAGCGTTGCGTGCCGACTCTCCGGACACTGAAGCTACACGGCCAAAGGCTCCCAACTCGAGAGCAAGCCCCCTTGATCGCATCGCGCGCACAGCGCTAGGGCTTAGACGTCCAGTCTTCTGCCTTCGCAAAACACCAGCAATTCGCTTTTACCAAACGCTGTCCAGGTTTCATTGGTCGTCAGCGGGCTCGTCACTATCACGGCCACTTCGTCTTTTTCATTGGTTTCTCGCGAAAAGTCGAGGCTGACGTCCTCATCGCTCAGTTGCGCCTGGCCAAATGGATACCGGCGCTCCAAGTAGTACAAGCTGGTGGTTGCATGGGACCACAGCGCCTGACCATTCGAGAGCAAGAAATTGAAGGTGCCGTGGGGGCTGATCCGTGCGGCAAGCTCTTTCAGTGTCAAGGTCAGCTCCGGGACGGACGGCACACTGGCATGGGACTTTGCCAACTCCTGCATGATCCAGCAAAAAGCATGTTCGCTGTCGGTGTCGCCCACCGGGCGGAAATGCGAGTGGAGGCGGGGGCGGAAATCCTTCAAATCGCCGTTGTGGGCAAAAACCCAATAGCGTCCCCAGAGTTCACGCACGAAGGGGTGGCAGTTTTGAAGGCTGACAACGCCCTGGGTCGCCTTGCGGATGTGGGCGATGACGTTTTTGCTTTTGATCGGATACCGGCGGATCAGCTCTGCCACCGGGGATTCCACCGCTGCCTGATGGTCTACAAAATGCCGTAGGCCTTTGTCTTCAAAAAAGGCGATGCCCCATCCATCGCTGTGGTGATCCGTCTTTCCTCCCCGTTGCGCAAATCCCGTGAAGCTGAAGGTCACGTCGGTGGGAACATTGCAATTCATGCCGAGCAGTTGGCACATGGGGAGATTCCGTTTCTCTGAAGTCTTGGCGGTGCAGCCAGATCATGCCCGATGCGGTCGAGCGAAGGCGATGGCGATAGGTGGACCGTTCAACGGGGCTTGGCTTGCCGCAGTTGCCAGGCGGCTACCAAGGCCAGCAGGCACAACAAGGTCAGCATCAAAAAGGTTTCGCCGAACGCAGTGATACGGGCCGGGCTGCTGGCGCCCGCGACCAGCGAGGCGCCATGGGCGCTCAATCGCCACTCCAGGACGATGCCACACAGGCTGACGCCGGCTGCCCCGCCCAGCATGCGCAAGAAGCCGATGGTGCTGGAGCCCTGCGAGATAAGTGATTTGTCCAAGGGCCGCATGGCCCCGAGGTTCAACGAGGGCAGGATGAAGCCGAGACCAATGCGGCCCAAAATTGCAAACGCCACCAGCATCCACAATGAAGAGCCCAAGCCCACAAACACCATGAGTCCAAACGAAAGCGCCAGCAAGCCCAGTCCGATGCTGACCAGAAAATGGGTGGGCTGGTGGTCGGCAAGTCGGCCCACCACCGCGATGGTGATGGCAAGGACAAATCCTGCTGGCAGCATGAGCGTACCCACATGTGATGCCGACAAGTCCAGCCCCAACTGCATGAACACTGGCAGCAGATAGGTGGACCCGAACAAGGCCGTACCGTAGATGAATGCCACCACGCTGCCCATGGCGAACTGGCGGTACTGAAACAGGCGCAGATCCATCAGCGGCTTGCGGCCCGTGCGCAGCAACTTGCGCTGCCAAGCAATGAAACACGCGACAGCCACCACCGCTCCCGACAGCAGGCCGAGTGCCTCGGCCACGGAGCCGCCATGCAGCGACACCAGGCCATTGAGCAAGCACAGCGTACCCACAGTGCCCAGCAGGAGCCCGCGCCAGTCCAGTGCCTCACCTTGGCGGTTGGCCTCCACGCCGCCGGGGGCGGTGACGGGCACAAACTTGTAAGCCAACCAGATGGACGCCAGGCAAAGCGGCACCACCATGAAAAAAATCGAGCGCCAGCCAAACCAGTCCACCAGCAAGCCGCCGATGCTGGGCCCGATGGCGGGTGCCAGTACAACGCCCATGCCGAAGATGCCGCTGGCGCGGCCCTGCTCATGGGGTTTGAAGGCGTACAGAATGATGACGGCCGGGATGGGCTGAACAACGCCTGCCGCCAGGCCCTCCGCCACCCGGGCGACCAGCACCAGGCCGAAGTCCTGGGCGAGTCCGCCGCCAATGCCACCCGCCAGCAGCAGCAACATGGCGCCCACGTAGGTGGCGCGGTACCCGTAGCGCGACAGCAGCCAGGGCGTGGTGAGCATCGAGACTGTGGTGGCCACCATGAAGCCCGAGGTGACCCACTGCGCGCGTTCCTGGCCCAGCGTGAAATAGTGGCTCATGTCGGGGATGGCCACGTTCACGATGGTGGATGACATGATCGACGCCATCGTTCCCACCATGACCGACAGCAATACCAGCCAGCGGTAGCGCTCTCCGTAGCGCTCCCTCAAAACGGCCAGCGAGCCTGCCTGGGTCATGGCGTCGCGTGCGTCAAATTTCTGAAACGGCGCGAGGGCGAAAACACTGAGAGCCGCTCAGGTGCGCTCGGACCAGAGCTTGCCGCCCGTGGCCCAGTTTTCGCGCTTTATATCGGTGATGAGAATGTCCACCGACTCGGGCGAGCCGCCCAGGATTTCAACGGAAACGCGGGTGATTTCCTCCACCAGCTTCTTCTTTTGTTCGACCGTGCGGCCTTCCATCATTTCGACGTGGTACGTGGGCATTTCAGCTTCCTTGCAGTAGGGGTGGTTGCACAAACAAAAAACAAAGGCGAAATCATATCGACGCGGGCTGCTACGACGGTGCAAGCGGCGACGACGACGGAGAGGGCGGCCTCCCGCGTGATCCGCAGGCCGGGCAGATACAGGTCTTGCCCCGCTGTTCGGGCCGCAGCGCGGCCAGTGCCTCGGGGGCAACGGTGCCGGGGGCCATGCACCAGCAGCTCTCGGATGGCTGTCCGGCAGTAATTGCGCAGAGGTTTGGGTGCCCGCACAGGGGGCAGACGGATGCGGCGGGCGCATCGGTAGCGCTACTAGCGCTGGGCGAAGGGGAAGTCATGGCGGATTCGGCTTGCAGACGGGTGGCCCGCCACGGGGGCGGGCGTGCCGAGGGCCAGTGTACGGCGCAAGCACATACCCCGCTGCGGAGCGGAACTGGTTGAACCCTCTGCCATGGGCCGATTCCCTCGGACCTGTCGCACGTTCGTAAACCAACTTTGGTTTGTGCGCTGCGAGGTGGGGATGGGTTGAAAGAAAGCTTCAAACAAAAATAGCTGCTAGCGCTTTACTATCAAGCGCAAGCAGCTATAAAAAACTGAGCAATCGTCTCATTGAAGCGCGCGCGATGCCCACGCGCGCGTCACCGCCTGCTGCTCAGGCTGCCTGCGCCGCCTTCAGCTTCAGGCGCCAGGCGTGCAGCAGCGGCTCGGTGTAGCCGCTCGGCTGCTCTTCGCCCTTGAGCACCAGGTCCAGCGCTGCACGGTAGGCGTAGCTGGTGTCAAAGTGGCCCGCCATCGGCTGGTACAGAGGGTCGCCAGCGTTCTGGCCGTCCACCACGGCGGCCATCCGTTCGAAGGTCTCCTTCACTTGTGCATGCGTCACCACGCCGTGCAGCAGCCAGTTGGCCATGTGCTGGCTGCTGATGCGCAGCGTGGCGCGGTCTTCCATCAGGCCCACGTTGTGGATGTCGGGCACCTTGGAGCAGCCCACGCCCTGATCCACCCAGCGAACCACGTAGCCCAGGATGCCCTGTGCGTTGTTGTCCAGCTCCTGCTGCTTTTCAGCGTCTGTCCAGTTCGGGTTGGCGGTGACGGGGATGGTCAGCAGGCCGGTCAGCAGGTTGTCGCGCTCGGCATTCACGTCGGTCTTTTCCAGCTCGATCTGAATGTCGCTCACCTTCACCTGGTGGTAATGCAGCGCGTGCAGCGTGGCGCCCGTGGGGCTGGGCACCCAGGCGGTGTTGGCACCGGCCTTGGGGTGGGCGATCTTCTGCTTGAGCATCTCGGCCATCAGGTCGGGCATGGCCCACATGCCCTTGCCGATCTGCGCCTTGCCGCGCAGGCCACAGCTCAGGCCCACGAGCACGTTGTTCTTCTCGTACGACTGGATCCAGGCGCTGGTCTTCATGTCGCCCTTGCGCACCATGGGGCCGGCGTGCATGGCGGTGTGCATCTCGTCGCCGGTGCGGTCCAGGAAGCCGGTGTTGATGAACGCCACGCGGCTCGATGCGGCAGCGATGCAGGCCTTGAGGTTGACGGACGTGCGGCGCTCTTCGTCCATGATGCCCAGCTTGACGGTGCTGTCGGGCAGGCCCAGCAGCTTCTCGACACGGCCGAAGAGTTCAGCGGCAAAGCCTACTTCGGCGGGGCCGTGCATCTTGGGCTTGACGATATAGACGCTGCCCTTGCGGGAGTTGCGAATTCCGTTGGCGCCATGGCCTTGCAGGTCGTGCAATGCGATAGCCGTTGTGACCACTGCATCCATGATGCCTTCGGGGATCTCGCGCTGCGTGCCCTGCGCGTCGGTCCACAGGATGGCCGGGTTGGTCATCAGGTGGCCCACATTGCGCAGGAACATCAGCGAGCGGCCATGCAGGCGCAGTTCGCCGCCTTGGGGGGCCGTGTAAACACGGTCAGGGTTCAGTCCGCGCGTGAAGGTCTTGCCGCCCTTGGCGACCTGCTCGGTCAGCGTGGCCTGGATGATGCCCAGCCAGTTGCTGTAGCCCAGCACCTTGTCTTCGGCGTCCACGGCGGCCACGGAGTCTTCCAGGTCCAGGATGGTGGAGAGGGCCGCTTCCAGCACCAAGTCGCTCACGCCCGCAGCGTCGCTCTGGCCGATGGGGGTAGACCGGTCGATCTGAATATCCAGGTGCAGGCCGTTGTGCTGCAGCAGCACCGATGAGGGCGCTGCTGCGCTCCCCTGGTAGCCCTTGAACTGCGATGCGTCCTTGAGGCCCGTGGTGCTGCCATTGGCCAGTGACACGACCAGCTGGCCGCCTTCCACCTTGTAGCCCGTCGAATCCTTGTGGGAGCCTGCAGCCAAAGGCGCGGTGTCATCCAGCACTTGGCGCGCAAACGCGATCACCTTGGCGCCGCGCACCGGGTTGTAGCCCTTGCCCTTTTCGGCGCCGCCTTCTTCGCTGATGGCATCCGTGCCATACAACGCGTCATACAGGCTGCCCCAGCGCGCGTTGGCGGCGTTCAATGCGTAGCGTGCGTTCAGGATGGGCACCACCAGCTGCGGGCCGGCCTGCGTGGCCAGCTCGTCGTCCACGTTGGCGGTGGTCGCCTTCACGTCGGCGGGCTGGGGCACCAGGTAGCCGATCTTTTCGAGGAAGCTGCGGTAGGCCACCATGTCCTTGATGGGGCCGGGGTTGGCCTTGTGCCAGGTGTCCAGCTCGGTCTGCAGGCGGTCGCGCTCGGCCAGCAGGGCGATGTTGCGCGGGGCCAAGTCCGACACGATGGCGTCAAAGCCCTTCCAGAAGGCGGCGGCATCGACACCCGTGCCGGGCAGCACCTTGTCTTCGACAAAGCGGTACAGGGAGGTGGCCACTTGCAGGCCGTGGATTGCGGTGCGGTCGGTCATGAGGGTGCCTAAAGAGTTGAGTTGTTGAAACGTGGATCAAAGAAATGTCGGACCTTGGCGAGAAGGCCATGGACAGACTGTATTGCAAATGTTTGCCCACATAAATACGCTGAAAAGCTCGAAACCAGTGACTTTTACGCAAAACTGGCGACAGTCCGTAGTTGCACGGAATGGCGCACCGGCCGGTTAAGCACTACGCTGCGCGAAGAGCCAGGGCGGCCCCGCAACCTATTGCGAGGCCGTGACCTGGCTCATAAAAATAACCCCACCGGGAGACAAATCCATGCAGGCACCCCTGGCCGCTGGCGCGCTGAATGCTGCCTACAAGAACAAGATCGTCAGCGCCGCCGATGCGGTGCAGCTCATCCACGACGGCGATACCGTGGCCACCGGCGGCTTTGTGGGCATCGGCTTTGCCGAGAGCATTGCCGTGGCGCTGGCCCAGCGCTGGGAGTCCACGCAAACCCCGCGCGACCTCACGCTGGTCTACGCCGCAGGGCAGGGCGATGGCAAGCAGCGTGGCCTCAACCACCTGGGCCACGCGGGTCTGCTCAAGCGCGTGATCGGTGGGCACTGGGGCCTGGTGCCGCGCATCCAGAAGCTGGCGGTGGACAACCAGATCGAGGCCTGGAACCTGCCCCAGGGCGTGATCACGCATTTGTTCCGCGACATCGCTGCGGGCAAGCCCGGCACGCTCACGCGCGTGGGTCTCGATACCTTTGTGGACCCGCGCCACGGCGGCGGCAAGCTCAACGCGCGCACCACCGAAGACCTGGTGCGCGTGCTGCCCATTGACGGGCAGGACTACCTGTTCTACAAGGCCTTCCCCATCCACGTGGGCATCATCCGCGCGACCACGGCCGACGCGGACGGCAACCTCACCATGGAGCGCGAGGCACTCACGCTCGAAGCGCTGGCGATTGCCATGGCGGCACGCAACTCGGGCGGCGTGGTCATTGCGCAGGTCGAACGCATCGCCGAGCGTGGGTCGCTCAACCCCCGCCAGGTCAAGGTGCCGGGCGTGCTGGTCGACGCCGTGGTGCTGGCCACCGAGCCCGCGCACCACCACCAGACCTTTGCCGAGCCCTACAGCGCCGCCTTTGCCGGTGAGCTGCGCGTGCCCATGGACACCCTGGAGGCGATGCCACTCACCGAGCGCAAGATCATCGCCCGCCGCGCGGCGCTGGAGCTGCGCCCGCACCAGGTGGTGAACTTAGGGATAGGCATGCCCGAGGGCGTGGCCAATGTGGCGGCCGAGGAGCGCATCATCGACCTCGTCACCCTCACGGCCGAACCCGGCGTGATCGGCGGCATCCCGGCGGGCGGCCTGAACTTCGGCGCGGCGGTGAACCCGCAGGCCATCATCGACCAGCCCAACCAGTTCGACTTCTACGACGGTGGAGGCCTCGACATCGCCATCCTGGGCCTGGCGCAGGCCGACCAGCACGGCAACCTCAACGTGAGCAAGTTCGGGCCGCGCCTGGCGGGTGCGGGCGGCTTCATCAACATCAGCCAGAACGCCAAGACCGTGGTGTTTGTCGGCACCTTCACGGCAGGCGCGCTGCAGGTGGAGGCCGTCGACGGCCACCTGCACATCCTGCACGAAGGGGGCGCACGCAAGTTCGTTCGCGAGGTGGAGCACCGCACCTTCAGCGGCGCCGAAGCCCTGCGGCGCGGCCAGCGCGTGCTGTATGTGACGGAGCGCTGCGTGTTCCGCCTCGTGCCCTCGGGCGATGCGGAGGGCGGCGGCGCGCTGGAGCTGATCGAGCTGGCGCCCGGCATCGACCTGTACCGCGACGTGCTCGCCCACATGTCCTTCACGCCGCGCATCAGCCCTGGTTTGCAGACCATGGACATGCGCCTGTTCGAGCCCGGCCCGCTGGGCTTGCGCGAGCAGTTGCTCAACCGCCCGCTGGTGCAGCGCTTCGAGCTGGACGCCGCACGCCAACTGCTGCACATCGACTTCTCGGGCCTGCAGATCACCACGGCCAGCACCATCGCCGCCATCGACCAGGAGGTGCGCCACCTGCTGGCCCCGCTCGCCACGCGTGGCGAACGCGTGGCGGTGATCGTGAACTACGACCACTTCACCATCGCGCCCGACCTGGCGGATGCCTACACCGCCATGGTGCAGGGCCTCACGCGCGACCACTACGCGGAGGTCAAGCGCTACGGCACCGTGGGGTTTCTCAAGTCCCGATTGACCTGATTGCTATATTAATGATAGCTATCAAGGCGATGTGGTCGAGCGCAAGGGCCTGTTTTTGCTTCAGGTTTTTCAGCCACCGGGTGCTTCCGCGCTGCAGCGGCCGGGTGCAGGCCCCCGCGTAGATGTCTCCATAATCACCGCCCATGGACAAACTCAAGGCCTTCGAATCCTTTGTATCGGTGGCCACACGCGGCAGCCTCACCGCAGCCGCCAAGGCCGAGGGTGTGGCACCCGCCATCATGGGGCGGCGGCTCGATGCGCTCGAAGAGCACCTGGGCGTGAAGCTCTTGGTGCGCACCACACGCCGCATCAGCCTCACGCACGAGGGCAGCGCGTTCCTGGAAGACTGCCAGCGCCTGCTGTCCGACGTGGCCAATGCCGAGGCCAGCGTGTCGGAGGGCGGCGTCAAGGCCACGGGCCATTTGCGCATCACCGCCCCGGCTGGTTTTGGCCGCCGCCATGTGGCGCCGCTGGTGCCGCGTTTCCGCTCGGCGCACCCCGATGTGACCATCTCTCTCAACCTCAGCGACCGCGTGGTGGACCTGGCTGGCGAAGGTTTTGACTGCGCCGTGCGCGTGGGCGATTTGCCCGATTCGTCGCTGGTGAGCGTGCGCATTGCCGACAACCGCCGCCTGTGCGTGGCCACACCCGAATACCTGGCCCGGCGCGGCACCCCGCGCGCCCCGGCCGAGCTGGTGCAGCACGACTGCCTCACGCTGTCGAGCGACGCCTCGCAGACGCGCGGCTGGGCGTTCAGGGTGCCGCACGCCGATGGCTCCACCGAGGTCATGCACCTCAAGCCCGGCGGGCCGCTCGACTGCTCCGACGGCCAGGTGCTGCACGACTGGTGCCTTGGTGGCTGGGGCATTGCCTGGCGCAGCACCTGGGAGGTCGAGGCCGAGATCGCCGCAGGCCGACTGGTGGCGGTACTGGAGGACTTTGCCGCCCCGCCCAATGGCATCTACGTGGTCTTCCCCCAGCGCAAACACCTGCCGCTGCGCGTGCGGCTGTGGATCGAGCACCTCAAGCACCAGTACGCACAGCCCGCGTTCTGGAAAGGTCCCCAGGGCGGCTGACCGCCCTGCCATGGCAGACTGCGCATTCCATGTCCTCCGCGCCCACGCTCCTCGTTGCTGACGACCACCCCCTGTTCCGAGCCGCCGTGCTGCATGTGCTGCAGGGGCGTCTACCGCAGTTCCGCACGCTGGAGGCGGCCAGCGCCGCCACGCTGGGCCAGGCGTTGCAGGACCACCCCGAGGTCGAGCTAGTGCTGCTGGACCTGAGCATGCCCGGCACGCGCGGCTTCTCGGCCCTGCTGCATGTGCGCGGCGAATACCCCGAGCTGCCCGTGGTCATCATTTCGTCCAACGACCACCCCCGCGTCATCCGCCGCGCGCAGCAGTTTGGTGCTGCGGGCTTCATCCCCAAGTCTGCGCCTGCCGACGCCATGGGCGACGCCATTCAGGCCGTGCTGGACGGCGGCAGCTGGTTCCCGCCCATGGCGGCCGAGCGCTCCGAGGCCGACGCCGAGTTGGCCGCGCGGCTCGCGCAGCTCACGCCCCAGCAGTTCCGCGTGCTGCTGTGCCTGGCCGACGGGCTGCTCAACAAGCAGATCGCCGCCGCGCTGGGGTTGGCGGAGAACACGGTGAAGGTGCACGTCACCGCCATCCTGAAAAAGCTCGCGTGCTACAGCCGCACGCAGGCGGCGGTGCTGGTCAAAAGCCTGGAGACGGAAGACGGCGTGTCTTCCTGAGGTGGAGATCTGCATCAAAACGGCCGCTGTCGCTTATTCAAAAAGCCCTGGCAGCTACTAAAAGCGTAGCGACGAGCGCAGCCTATCCAACCGGGCGCAGCACCCTGCGCGAGGCGCCGTGCAAGGGCCGCCCCGCCGCGCAGCGGCTCAGGGGGATGCTCCCTGTCTCAGCAGCGTCTGGCTCACCAGCGCCCGCAGCGCGGGCGCCCGCACCGGCTTGGCCAGAAGGCCCCAGCCGCGCTCGGCGGCCTGGCGGCGCAATGTGGCGTCGCGGTCGGCGGTGACCAGGATCACGGCGGGCGTCTGGCCCCAGCGCTGGCACAGCTGCGCGAACACTTCAGGGCCGTGGAGGCCGGCGCCCAGGTGCACGTCCAGCAGCACCAGCTGCGGTGCCTGGCCGGGCTGGGCTGCGGCCAGGGCCTCGGGCGCGCCAGCGGCTAGCGGCACCGTGCACCCCCAGCGCTGCAGTAGGGCCTGCGTGGCGGCGCAGGTGGGGCCGTCGTCCTCAATCACCCAGGCGCTGCTGCCTTGCAGGGGGGCATCGTCGGCGGGTTGCTGTGTGGTGGCAGGGGCGGCAGCCTGCTGCACAGCCGCCGGGTTGCCCAGCGGCACACACACCCAGAACACGCTGCCGCGCCCCAGTTGCGAGCGCAGGCCAATCTCGTGCCCCAGCAGGCGGCCCAGGCGTTCGACGATGGCCAGGCCCAGGCCTGCGCCCCGGTCGTCGGCGCGGCCTTCGTCCAGACGGCGGAACTCTTCGAAAATTTCACGCTGCAGAGCCTCGGGGATGCCGGGGCCCTGGTCATGCACTTCGATGCGCAGGTGGTCATTGCCCACCCTGCGGCAGCCCACCACGATGCGCCCCCGCCGGCTGTAGCGGATGGCGTTGGAGACAAAGTTCTGCAGGATGCGGCGCAGCAGGTTGTCGTCGGTGCGCACCACGGCGCGCGTGGGCACGCAGCGCAGTTGCAGGCCCTGGCTTTCGGCCAGCACGCCAAAGTTGTGGCCCAGCACCTGCAAGAGTGGCCCTAGGGCCACGTCGTGGATGTGCACATCGAACTGGCCCGATTCCATGCGCGAGATGTCGAGCAGGCTGTTGAGGATGGCGTCCTGCGCGGCCAGGGCGCCGTCGATGCTGTCCACGGCGTGCCGTTCGGCGTCGCCTGGCAGATGGCTGCGCAGCAGCGAGGTGAACATGCGCGCGGCGTTCAGGGGCTGCAGCAGATCGTGCACGGCGGCGGCCACAAAGCGGGTCTTGGAGCGGTTGGCCTGCTCGGCCTCGCGCCGCGCGGCGTCCAGGTCGCGGGTGCGGTCGGCCACGCGCTGCTCCAGCGCATCGGCCAGCGATCGCAGCTCGCGTGCGGCGTTCTTGTAGCTAGTGATGTCGGCGTAGCTGGTCACAAAACCGCCTTCGGGCAGCGGGTTGCCCCGGATCTCCAGCACCGTGCCGTCGTCCTTAGCGCTTTCGTGCAGGTGTGGAGTGCCGCTGCGCAGGTGGGCCAGCCGTCGTGCGATGGCCTCATCCACCGGGCCTGGCCCCAGCAGGCCCCGGCGCGCGTTGTGGCGCAGCAGGTCGGCAATGGGCTGGCCCACGCGCATCAGGTCTGCCGGGAAGCGAAACAGCTGCACATAGCGCGAGTTCCAGGCCACCAGGTTCAGGTCGGCGTCGATGATGACCACGCCCTGCGGCAGATGTTCCAGGCTGCGCGAGAGGCCCGTGTCGGTCTGCTGGGCGGCCTGCTGCGCCGCCTGCACGATGCCGTCCTGCGCGGTGCGAAGCTCCTGGGCGTGCTGGCGCAGCACGGTCTCCAGCTCCTGGCGGCTGCGCTGGCGCAGGCTGGACAGGCGCTGGCGCTGGCGCACAAACAGCACGAGCAGGCCCAGCGCCAGCCAGCCGCCCGCGCCTGCCGCAGCGGCCCAGCGGCTGTCCGCGAAGCTGCTATGTGTCTCGTGCAGCAGGTGCAGCTGCCACGGGGTGCCGGGCAGGGGCTGGGTCCGCCACAGCACGCGGCCGGGCAGGGCAGGGGCCTGCACGCTGACCAGCCGACCGCCAGTGTCCAGGGCTTCCACCACGCGGACTTCCAGCGGGCGCAGCGGCTGGTCGGCGTACTGCCGGGTGGCGTTCAGTTCGCGGCGTTCCTCATCGTCCAGTGGCTCCAGCAGGCGGTAGCGCCACGCATCCTGGCTGGCCAAAAAAACCACGCCATGCGCGTCCGACGCCAGCACGATGTCGGTGGTCTGCAGCCATTCCCGTTCCAGCTCCTGCAGTGCGATCTTGATGGCCACCAGGCCCAGCGTCTGGCCCTGGTCGTCGTGGATGGCCTGAGACAGAAAGTAGCCCGGCTCGCCCGTGGTCACGCCAATGCCATAGAAGCTGCCGCGCCCCTGGGCCAGCGCCTGCTGCACGTAGGGGCGAAAGCTGTAGTCCACGCCCACGTTGCTGGTGGCCGTACGCCAGTTGCTGGCGGCCACGGCCAGGCCGTCGCGGTTGAGCAGGGTAAGGGTGGAGGATTGGCTGGCACCGTTGGCCTGCTCCAGCTTGCGGTTGAGCTGCTCCCCATCGGCCGCACTCAGTGGGTGGGTCAGCGCGTTGCGCAGCTGTGCATCCAGCGCCAGCACTTCGGGCAGGGTGCGGTAGCGGTCGATACGCTGGGCCAGAGCCTGGCCGTAGAGCGCCAGTTGGCCCTGCACGCTGCGGTTTTCTTCCTGCAGTGAACGCTGCCAGGCCCATTGGCCGGCGATGAACATGCTGCCCACCATGCCCCCAAGCAGGATCAGCAGGGTCCAGAATTTTCGGAGGCGGGGCGTCATCGTCATGGGGAAAATTTGTTCCTGGCGCGGTCCGTAGGCTGGGATGTTGCGGGGAGCGAGTGTGCCGCATCCCGGCCAGGTGCTAGGTGTTTTCCCTATATTGGGGCAAGCGGCGCCCTATGGCGGTGCCCCTGACTAATACCAATAGGTTATCGGCTCAAACAGCGTGCGGCGGTACAAACGGCACCCTCGACGCACCCCGGTGGTGCAGTCGTTCGTGATTTCAGGAGACCTCCATGCACGCCATTTCCGCCCCCACAGCCCACCCCGTGCGGCTGCCTTTTTACCGGCAGCTGTATTTCCAGGTGGTGCTCGCCATCGTCCTGGGTGTCTTGCTCGGGCATTTTGAACCCGCCTATGGCGAGGCGCTCAAGCCGCTGGGTGATGCCTTCATCAAGCTGGTCAAGATGATCATCGCGCCGGTGATCTTCCTGACCATCGTGACCGGCATTGCGGGCATGTCGCAGCTGAGCAGCGTGGGCCGCGTGTTTGGCAAGGCCATGGCGTACTTTTTGTTCTTCTCCACGCTGGCCCTGGTGGTGGGTCTGGTGGTGGCCAACGTGGTGCAGCCCGGCGCGGGCATGAACATCAACGTCGCCGATCTGGACCAGACGGCCGTGAAGAGCTACGTGGCCAAGTCGCATGAGATGAGCCTGACCGGGTTTGCGATGGACATCATCCCCAAGACGCTGGTCAGCCCCTTCGTGGGCGACAACATCCTGCAGGTGCTGCTCGTGGCCGTGCTGTTTGGCGTGGGCCTGGCACTGGTGGGTGAGGCGGGCCGTCCGGTGCAGCATTTTCTGGAAGCGCTGACCACCCCCGTGTTCAAGGTGGTGGGCATTGTGATGAAGGCCGCGCCCATCGGTGCGTTCGGCGCCATGGCGTTCACCATCGGCAAGTTTGGCCTGGGTTCGCTGGTCAATCTGGCCTGGCTGGTGGGCTCGTTCTACATCACCTCGCTGCTGTTCGTTGTGGTCATCCTGGGCTTTGTGACCCGGCTGTGCGGCTTCTCGGTGTTCAAGCTGTGCCGCTACCTCAAGGCCGAGCTGATGCTGGTGCTGGGCACCTCGTCGTCTGAATCCGCCTTGCCCTCGCTGATGGAAAAGATGGAAAAGGCCGGTTGCAGCAAGTCGGTGGTGGGGCTGGTGGTGCCCACGGGCTATTCCTTCAACCTGGACGGCACCAACATCTACATGACGCTGGCCGCGCTGTTCATCGCCCAGGCCACGAACACCGAACTGACGCTGGGTCACCAGGTGGCGTTGCTGCTGGTGGCGATGCTCAGCTCCAAAGGCGCAGCAGGCGTGACCGGTGCAGGCTTCATCACCCTGGCCGCCACCCTGGCCGTGGTGCCTGAAGTGCCGGTGGCCGGCATGGCGCTGATTCTGGGTGTGGACCGCTTCATGAGCGAATGCCGCTCGCTGACCAACTTTATTGGTAACGCCGTGGCCACCGTGGTGGTATCCCGTTGGGAAAACGCGCTGGACCATGAGCGCCTGGATGCCGCGCTGAACGGTCATCCCCTGCCCGCCCCGGCCACTGCCATGGCTCCGGTGGTGCCTGCGGATGTGCCCGCAGGCGCGATGGCCCGCACGGTGGCCTGATCGCGTCCGCTCCGGTGTTCGGTCAAAGCGGCGCAGGCCCTCGGGTCTGCGCCGCTTTTTTTGGGGGGACGCAATGCGGTGGCACACATACCGGCATGCCGCGTTGCGCGGCGGTCGCGAAATTCCTCAAGCAAAATGGCGGCCACCCGGGTTTCAGAAAAGCAGCGCGCACTGAGGTCCTGGGTTTTGCAAAGGAAACCCCCATGACCCTCGAAGCCGTCCTCGCCGCCCTGCACCTGGTGGCCATCCTGACCTTTGTGGTCTTTTTATCGAGCCAGGCGGCGCTGTGCCGCATGGAGTGGATGAACGCCGCTGTGGTCGAGCGTCTGGCGCGGCTGGATGTGATCTACGGTGTGGCAGGGGCGCTGATGATCGCCAGCGGCGTGGCGCGTGTCCTCTGGGGCATCAAGGGGGCTTCGTGGTATCTCTCGCAGCCGCTGTTTCACATCAAAATCACCATCATTCTGGTCATGATTCTCCTGTCCTTCTGGCCTTCGCTGGTGTTTCGCCGCTGGCGCCATGCCCTGCGCAGCACGGGGGCACTGCCAGCGGCGCAGGAGGTGGCCAAGGTACGCCGCCTCGTGATGATCCAGTCCCACGTGTTGCCCGTGGTGGCGGTGATCGCGGTGTTCTGGGCGCGGGGCTGGTAGGCGTCGCAAGAAAGACCTTCCGCCCAGAAAAAAGCCGCTGACCCTCACGGGCAGCGGCTTTCTTTGTTTTGGCAGGGCTTATTTGTTCTTCAAGCATTCGCTCATGAAGGCCTTGCGCTCGTCGCCCTTGAGCGTCTTGGCTTTTTCGTCGGCGTTGCAGGCCTTCATCTTGTTTTGCTGGGTTTCTGGCTTGTTGCTCAGGCAGGTCTTCATGAAAGCCTTGCGCTCGTCGCCCTTCTTGTCCGCCGCTTCCGCATTGCAGGTGGCCATGCGGGTCTGCTGCTTGGTGGGCGCGGCGGCCGATGCCGCAGGCGCTGCCGGCGTGGCGGGGGTTGCTGCCGTGGCCGGGGCGGCGGCCTTGGCTCCGGCGGCAGGGGCGTCGGCAGCGTGGGCTGCGCCGAACGAAAGGACCAGGCTCAGGGCTGTCAGGGAGAGAAGCTTGTTCATAGGGGCTCCAGTAGAGTGTGGCATCTGACGCAACCTGCGTCGGATTGCCCGATTACAACGTATGCCCTGGAGACGGGGCTGACACGCCGCAGGCCAGGCCATGATTCTTTACGATCTGTTGCGTACTGGCTGCGCAGGGCTGCTTTGGCGGTGCTGGCGGCATGCTCGGTGGGCGCCCCGGCCCGGCCCCGTAAAATCCGCCGATGCTCACAGCCAAAAATGAATTGCTCGCTGCGCTTGCAGCCGAGCTGGAAGTCCTGTCCCCTGGCGCTGGCGCCAAGGCGGCGTTTGAATCCCCCAAGGTGGCGGCCCATGGCGACTTCGCCTGCACCGCCGCCATGCAACTGGCCAAGCCGCTCAAGCTCAATCCCCGCGCCTTGGGTGAACAGCTCAAGGCCGCACTGGAGGCCACGCCCGCCTTCACCCGCTGGGTGGATGCCATTGAAATCGCCGGACCGGGCTTTCTGAACATCCGCTTGAAGCCCGCCGCCAAGCAGGAAGTCGTGCGCGAGGTGCTGGCCACTGGCGAGCGTTTCGGCTATCAACCCGACAACGGCCAGCGCGTGCTGGTCGAGTTTGTCTCGGCCAACCCCACCGGCCCCCTGCACGTGGGCCACGGCCGCCAAGCTGCTCTAGGCGATGCCATCTGCAACCTGTTCAGCACCCAGGGCTGGAAGGTGCACCGCGAGTTCTATTACAACGACGCGGGCGTGCAGATCGATACGCTGACCAAGAGCACGCAGCTGCGCGCCAAGGGCTTCAAGCCCGGCGACGACTGCTGGCCCACCGACAGCGACAACCCGCTGGCCAAGAACTTCTACAACGGTGACTACATCGCCGACATTGCCGAGGCCTTCAAGGCCAAGGCTACGGTGAAGGCCGACGACCGCGAGTTCACGGCCAACGGCGACGTAGAGGACTACGACAACATCCGCCAGTTCGCAGTGGCCTACCTGCGCAACGAGCAGGACAAGGACCTGCAGGCGTTCAACCTGCACTTTGACGAGTACTACCTCGAATCCAGCCTGTACACCAGCGGCCGCGTGGAAGCCACGGTGAACAAGCTCATTGCCAACGGCAAGACCTACGAGCAGGACGGCGCGCTGTGGCTCAAGAGCACTGACTACGGCGACGACAAGGACCGCGTCATGCGCAAGCAGGACGGCACGTTCACCTACTTCGTGCCCGACGTGGCCTACCACATCGCCAAATGGGAGCGCGGCTTCACGAAGGTCGTCAACATCCAGGGCACTGACCACCACGGCACCATTGCCCGCGTGCGCGCGGGCCTGCAAGCGGCCGACGTGGGCATTCCGCAGGGCTACCCCGACTATGTGCTGCACACGATGGTGCGTGTGGTCAAGGGCGGTGAAGAGGTCAAGATCAGCAAGCGCGCAGGCAGCTACGTCACGCTGCGCGACCTGATCGAATGGACCAGCAAGGACGCCGTGCGTTTCTTCTTGCTCTCCCGCAAGCCCGATACCGAGTACACCTTCGACGTGGACCTGGCCGTGGCCCAGAACAACGACAACCCCGTGTACTACGTGCAGTACGCGCATGCCCGCATCCAGTCGGTGCTGCGCGCTTGGCAAGAGGCTGGCGGTGGCGACGTGGCTTCGCTGCACGATATTGATCTGTCGGCTCTCGAAGGCCCACAGGCCCAGGCGCTGATGCTGCAGCTGGCCAAGTACCCCGAAATGCTCACGGCTGCGGCCGACGGCGAAGCCCCGCACGATGTGACCTTCTACCTGCGCGACCTTGCCGCCAGCTACCACAGCTACTACGACGCCGAGCGCATCCTGGTGGACGACGAGGCCGTGAAGAAGGCTCGCCTGGCGCTGGTCGCCGCCACCGCGCAGGTATTGCACAATGGCTTGGCCGTGCTGGGCGTGTCGGCTCCAGCCAGAATGTAAGCAGTCACTATGAAGAAACAACAGACGGGCGGGACCATTGTCGGCTTTATCGTTGGGGTCATCGTAGGCCTGGGCGCTGCCTTGGCTGTGGCGGTGTACGTGACCAAGGTACCGGTGCCCTTCCTCAACAAGGGCAATGGCCGGGGCGTGGACATGGACGCCGCCGAGACCCAGAAGAACAAGAACTGGGATCCCAATTCGCCTTTGTATGGCAAGAACCCGGCTCGCCCGGCAGCCCCGCCCGCTGTGGCTGCCTCGGCGCCCACTCCAGCCGCGCCGGATGCGCGGGCTGTGGCATCGGCTCCCGCGCCCAAGCCCGCTGCCAGCAAGCCCGAGGCCAAGGCTGAAACCAAGCCCGGCGCCGACCCGCTGGGCGATCTGGCCGTGGCCAAGGCTGCTGCCAAGGGCAATCTGGACCCGTTCGACTACTTTGTCCAGGCCGGGGCTTTCCGCACCCAGGCGGACGCCGATGCGCAGCGCGCCAAGCTGGCCATGCTGGGCTGGGAGGCCCGCGTGAGCGAGCGTGAGCAGAATGGCCGGGCGGTGTTCCGCGTGCGTGTGGGGCCGTTCACCAAACGCGACGACGCCGAGCAGCTCAAGGAGAAGCTCGATGGTGCCGGGCTGGAGTCGGCGCTGGTGCGCGTGCAGCGCTGACGCGCCAGACTTCGGGTGGCTGAACTTTTTGCGGGGGCATGGCTCACATCCCCCAGACCTGTAACAGGAGAGTCTTTGTCATGAAACGCCGTGAGTTTTCTTTGTCCGCCGCCTCGGCGGTAGCCGCTTCCGCCCTGACGTTGCCAGTGGCCACCCCCGCGCTGGCTCAGGCCCGCCAGTTCAAGGAGGGCAAGGACTTCCGGCGGCTGGACAAGCCGGTAGCGCCCGACGCGCCTGCGGGCAAGGTCGATGTGATCGAGTTCTTCTGGTACAGCTGCCCCCACTGCAACGCCTTTGAACCCGCGCTCGACGCCTGGGTCAAGGCCGCCCCCAAGGACCTCTCCGTCCGTCGTATGCCGGTGGCCTTCAACGCGAGCTTTGTGCCCCAGCAGAAGTTGTACTACGCCCTGGAAGGCATGGGCAAGCTCGAAGCCCTGCACGCCAAGGTGTTCCGCGCCATCCATGTGGAAAAGCAGAAGCTGGCCAAGGACGACGAAATTTTTGCCTGGGTGGCCCAACAGGGTGTGGACGCCGCCAAGTTCAAGGAAATCTACACCTCGTTCAGCGTGTCCAACCAGGTTCGCCGTGCTTCGCAACTGCAGGACGCCTACGGTGTGGAGGGCGTGCCCTCGATGGGTGTGGCGGGCAAGTTCTACACCGATGGCACCATGGCGGGCAGCATGCAGAACGTGCTGCAGGTGGTGGAACATTTGGCGACAGTGGCCCGCAAAGGCTGACGGTTTTCGCCCGGCCGCCGGTTCCCATTGGCAAAAGCCCGCACATGCGGGCTTTTTTCATGGAGGTGACCCGTCCTACCCAGCGTTGACACGTGGACCTTTCAAAAGGGCATGTGTCATGGAATCGAGTGTCAAACGCACGCAGCGCGACTACACGCTGGCCTTTAAATTGGCGGTGGTGGAGCAGGTAGA
>NZ_JAMXAX010000116.1 GCF_023913775.1 Acidovorax facilis | reverse complement strand
GATCCTGCTTGAGGGGTGGCACCGAAGCCGCAGCCCACGGAGATGACTAGATACAATCGTTGCATTCTATGTGAAGGCCCTTTAAGCTGTGATCGACTCTAAAACTTGGATGTGTTTGATTTGCGGTTGGATTTATGACGAAGCAGAGGGTTCACCTGAGCACGGCATTGCACCCAATACACCATGGGATCAGGTTCCGATGAACTGGACCTGCCCCGAGTGTGGGGCCCGCAAGGAAGACTTCGAGATGGTTCAGATTTGAGGCGCACCAGCATCATGTGCTGCTGCGTTGTTTTTTTCTCCATCAGGAGCAGTAACAATTGACTACAACAGGCGCATCTTTCAAAGTGCTCGTGGTGGATGACAGCAACACCATCCGTCGAAGCGCCGAGATTTTTCTCAAGCAGGGGGGGCACGAAGTCTTGTTGGCCGACGACGGCTTTGATGCTTTGGCCAAAGTCAATGATTACCAGCCTCAGCTGATTTTCTGCGACATCCTCATGCCCAAGCTCGACGGGTACCAGACCTGCGCCATCATCAAGCGCAATGCCCGTTTTGCAGATACTCCGGTGGTGATGCTGTCCTCCAAGGATGGTGTATTCGACAAAGCGCGCGGGCGCATGGTCGGCTGCCAGGAATATCTCACCAAACCGTTTACCAAAGACCAGTTGCTGCAAGCCGTGCAGCAATTTGGCAATGCCCAACAAGGAGCGATGTAATGCCCATCCAGAAAGTATTGGTCGTCGACGACTCGAAGACCGAGTTGATGTTTTTGACCGACCTGCTTCAGAAAAAAGGCATGCAGGTACGCACCGCAGAAAATGCCGATGAGGCTTTCCGCCGTCTGGCGGAGGAAAAGCCCGACCTGATCCTCATGGACGTTGTCATGCCCGGCCAAAACGGCTTCCAGCTCACACGTGCCATCACCCGCGACCCGCTGTACGCCGATGTGCCCATCATCATGTGCACCAGCAAGAACCAGGAAACGGATCGCGTCTGGGGGATGCGGCAGGGTGCGCGCGGCTATATCACCAAGCCCGTGGATCCCGCTGAACTGCAGGCCAAAATTGACGCTCTGAACTAAGGCTGCGGCGCGTTCATGGCCAACCGCGAAGCCCTGCGAGAGCTCCAGACCCGACTTGCCAGCCGCCTTCAGGCTGCAAGAACCGAAGGGTCCTCTGTTTCATCCTGGCTGGCTGTCGAGTCGGCCGGGAGTTTTTACTTGCTGCCACTGGGTCAGTCGGGGGAGATCTTTCCCTGGGTCTCGATCCAGGCGGTGCCCTACACCCAGCGGTGGTTTCTGGGTGTGGCCAACCTGCGCGGCGGGCTGGTCGGCGTGGTGGATCTGGCAGGCCTTCTGGGCTCAGCCGCTCCGCGCACGGAGCAGGCCTTGTCGGAAGCCAGCCTGCTGGCCTTCAATGCTGCCCTGGAGGTCAATGCAGCGTTGCTGGTGGATCGCCTTGCGGGCCTGCGTGGGACCGATGCATTTGTGTCTTCTGAGCCGCCCGCCGAGGATTCGCCCGCGTTCTTTGGCACCACCTATATCGATTCCAGCGGCACACGCTGGCAGGAGCTGAACTTGCAGATCCTGTCCCAACATCCCGCTTTCCTGAGCATCAGTGCTTGAGTTTTTCTGTAAGGCTGCACCATGTCCGTCGTCAATCAATTTGGAAAACTGTTCAACCGGAAACCTGCCACGCCGGAAACCGGCGCGACTGCCGGCGCCGCCGACGACGGGCAGGATCTTCTTGCCACGGGTTCGCTGGATGGTGCGCAGCTGCGCGACACCTACCAGGCTGAAGCGATGAACAGCGTGCAGGGCGATCCAGATGGTTATTCGCCAGAACTGGCCGCATCGGACGCAGAGGAAGACCTGATCGCGCTGCCGGTGCTGGGGCGTGCCACGGCCGCCGCTCACCAGCGGCGATTGCTCGCGCTCCTTGGTATCGGTGTGGCGGTTCTCGCGTTGATTGCCTTCTGGGTGCTGCAGCAGGCAGACCGATCAGCTCAGCAGCTTGCGGCTACCGGCCAATCCCTGATGCAATCACAGCGTCTCGCCAAGTCCGTATCTCAGGCTCTGGTGGGTAGTCCCCAGGCCTTCCCGGACGTGGTGGAAAGCTCCGGCGTGCTGGCGCGCAATGTGCGTGCCCTCAACGCGGGTGATGGCGAACTTGGCGTGGAATCCCTGGGCGAGCCCTACAAGCCCGATCTGGACGCCGTGAACCCGCTCATGGAACGTGCAGAGCGCAATGCCAGTGTGGTGATGGGTCAGCAGAAGATCCTGACCCAGGTGGGCGATGCTCTGCGCACCATCAACCGCCAGTCCTCGGACCTGCTCGAAATCGCAGAAACTGTGTCGTCCCTGAAGCTGCAGCAAAACGCCCCCGCTGCCGAGATTTCTGCGGCTGGCCAGCTGGTGATGTTGACCCAGCGTATCGGCAAGTCCGCCAACGAATTCCAGACCATGGAAGGCGTGAGTCCTGAGGCTGTGTTCTTGCTGGGCAAGGACTTGAATTCGTTCAAGGAAATCGCCCAAGGCCTGCTGGACGGCAGCCCGGAACTGCGTCTGGCTGCCACCAAGGATGCCCAGACCCGCGAACAGCTGGAAGCTCTGGTGAAGCTCTATGAGCAGACCCGCACCCAGGCCAGCGCCATTCTGGGCAACCTGCAAGGTCTGGTGTCGGCCCGTGAAGCGCAGTCCGCCATCATTGCTGACAGTGAGCCTCTGCGCCGTCAGCTCGAAGGACTGCAAACCAAACTGTCGGCCCAGACGGGTGTGGGTGGCGGCCAACTGGCAGCTCTTGCGCTTGCTGGTTTGTTTGTGATCTTTTGCGGTGTGGGCATTTCTCGTGTTCAGCTGCTCGACAGCCGTGGCCGCCAGGCGGCTGCTGAAATGCAGCAGAAGGACGCCAAGCGCCAGGAGCAAGAAGCCAAGCGCGTCAACGACGCCAACCAGGCTGCCATTTTGCGTTTGATGAATGAACTGCAATCGGTCGCTGAGGGTGACTTGACGCAAGAAGCCACGGTGACGGAAGACATCACGGGCGCCATTGCCGACTCGGTGAACTACACGGTGGAAGAGTTGCGCCAACTGGTAGGCAGCGTGCAGAACACGGCGACCCGCGTGGCACAAACGACGGCGCAGGTGGACAACACCTCCACCGAACTGCTGGCAGCATCGACCGAGCAACTGCGCGAAATTCGCGAAACCGGCCGCTCGGTGCTTGACATGGCGACCCGCATTAACGAGGTGTCCACACAGGCGCAAGAATCCGCCACGGTGGCCCGCCAGTCGCTGCAAGCGGCTGACTCCGGTCTGCAGGCCGTGCAAAACGCCATCGGCGGTATGAACTCCATCCGTGACCAGATCCAGGACACCTCCAAGCGGATCAAGCGACTGGGCGAATCGTCGCAGGAGA
Organism: Acidovorax facilis; assembly: GCF_023913775.1. GTDB lineage: Bacteria > Pseudomonadota > Gammaproteobacteria > Burkholderiales > Burkholderiaceae_C > Acidovorax > Acidovorax facilis. The sequence goes on along the minus strand of NZ_JAMXAX010000116.1, from coordinate 15,492 downwards.
TCGGTGAAATCACGGAGCTGATCTCTGACATTACCGAACAGACGAACGTGCTGGCTCTGAACGCAGCCATTCAGGCCGCATCCGCTGGTGAAGCCGGTCGTGGCTTCTCGGTGGTGGCGGAAGAAGTGCAGCGACTGGCCGAACGTTCCGCTGATGCGACGCGCCAGATTTCTGCGCTGGTGAAGGCGATTCAGACCGACACCCAGGATGCCGTGGCCGCTATGGAGCGTTCCACGCAGGGGGTGGTGGAAGGGGCCCGCCTGTCTGACAGCGCCGGTACCGCGCTGACCGAGATTGACCGCGTGTCGCGTCGCCTCGCCGAACTGATTGAGCAGATTTCGTCTTCAACTTCGCGGGAAGCCGTTTTGGCCAACGAAGTGGCCGACAACATCCAGCACATTTTTGCGGTGACCGAGCAGACGGGTGAAGGTACCCGTACCACAGCGCAGCAGGTGCGCGAGCTGTCGCACATGGCTGAGGAACTGCGCCAATCGGTGGCACGGTTCAAGATTGCCTGACGCTGTAGTCATCAACCAGCTGGCTCATAGCAGCCGGGGACGAATCCATGTCATCTATTGATGTCAACAATGCACCGGCCGCGGATGGGACCCAGGGGGATCAGGACCTGGGTCCTTTGGCGTGGGTGCTTGACGAACTGCGCAAATCTCTGGATGGCGCTGTCAAGGCCATGCGCCGTTTTGTGCGAGATGCAGAAGCCGCACGCGAGTCGGATCTTGCAGCGCTGGACGCAGGCCCACTGCGCATCGCTCGCCAGCAGTTGCACCAAGCGTGTGGTGCGCTGGAAATGGTGGGCATGGGCCCTCCAGCTTTGGTCCTGCGCGCCATGGAGTCGGCAGTCCAGAAGTTCGTTCAACGGCCTGAGACCTGCAGCGACGATGCTGCCGCAGTGATTGAGCGTGCGAGCTTTGCGCTCATCGAATACCTGGAAACCGTTCTGGCTGGCAAGGCCGCGTCGCCTGTCGCGTTGTTTCCCCAGTACCGCGATGCCCAGGCCCTGGCAGGTGCAGACCGTGTCCATCCGGCCGATCTGTGGCCCGTGGAACGCCGGTTTCGCGAGCCCGAGGGGGCTGTTGCAGCCACGCCGCTGCCCTACGGGCCTGAGGCGCGTGCTCGCCTGGATGCGGCAGTTCTAAGAATCGTCAAATCCGGCGATCTCAGGGCTTCGTTGAGTTTGCGGGATACCTGCCTGGGATTTGTGGCATCCCAGCAAGACCGCCAGTCCCGCGCTTTCTGGAAGATATGCGCAGGCTTTTTTGAGGCTTTCGGCTCCGGCCTTTTGCCTGCAGACGTCTACGTCAAGCGTGTGGCATCCCGCGTGCTGATGCAGTACTCCACCCTTGCCAAGGGTGACACGACGATTGCAGACCGCTTGGTTCAGGATCTGCTGTTCTTCTGTTCGCAGGCCAAGCCAGCCGAATCCAATGACAGTGCTGCTCCGTCTTTGCAGGCGGTCCGGCAGGCTTTTGCCCTTGATCGGTTCAAGCCGGTGGACTATGAAGCAGCCCGTTTTGGCAGGTTTGATCCTGCCATGCTGGCGCAGGCACGCAAGCGAATAGCTGCTGCCACGGAAACCTGGTCTGCCCTGGCGGGCGGCGACCGCAACAAGCTCAAGCCAGCGGCGGACCAATTCAGTCTGGTCTGCGACTCGCTGCGCAAGCTGCACCCCGGTAGCGAAAGCCTCGCTCAGGCGCTGACCCGCGCGCTGGAATCCACCACCCGCTCGGGTGAACCTCCTTCGGCCGCGCTGGCCATGGAAGTAGCCACCTCGGTCTTGTATTTGCAAGCAGCCTTTGAAGAGCTGGATGCGGACGGCAATCAGATGGAAATCCGCGCGGGCCGACTGGCAGAGCGCCTGGATGCGGTGGGGGCGGGCGCTGAGCCAGAACCTCTCGAGCAATGGATGGAAGAGCTGTACCGCAGGGTCAGCGACAACCAGACCATGGGCAGTGTGGTGGACGAATTGCGCTCCACGCTCGGCGAGGCGGAAAAGGCGCTGGACCAGTTCTTCCGCAGCCCGCAGGACACTGCAGTCCTGGCAACCGTACCGGGGCATCTTGCCCAAATGCGCGGCGTGCTGTCGGTGCTGGGGCTGGACCAGGCATCGCTCGCCGTGGTTCGCATGCGCGACATGGTGGAGCGTTTGCTCATCAATGAAGTCCCCGAGTCGGACCGCCAGGGCGTGTTCGAGAAACTGGGCAACAGCTTGGGCGCCCTGGGCTTCCTGATCGACATGCTCAGCTACCAGCGCACCATGGCGCGCAAGCTGTTTGTGTATGACGAGGAACTGGGCGAGTTGCGCATTCTCACGGGCAAGAGTCGGCCGCGTGCCTCGGATGCTTTGGAAGAGACTCCTGCCAAGCTGGAGGAGCGGTCGGCCGTTCCCCTGCCTGACGTGGTGCCGCGTTTTCCTGTGCAGGAGCCGCTCAGCGAGCCGACCGATTTCGGTTCGCTGCCTTCGTTGCCGGACATGCCCGCAGCGACCGCCGCTGAGCCATTGGCTCCCGTAGAGGCGGATTCGCTGGCCCCTGATATTTCGTTCGATCTGCCCGCTGTGGCGGGCAGCGAGCCGGCGCCCTTGCCCCTGGCTGTGGCAGCGCCCGCACCAGCCCCTGCGCAGGTGCCTGAAGTCGAGGACGAATTGCTGGAGGTCTTCCTGGAAGAGGCGCGCGAGGTGGTAGTCAATGGTCTGGCTGCGATCGAGGTGCTGAAGGACGATCCGGGCAACCTGAGTGAGCAGACCACGCTGCGGCGTGCCTTTCACACGCTCAAGGGCAGTTCGCGGATGGTGGGGCTGAACGATTTTGGTGAGGCCGCCTGGTCCATGGAGCAGTTGCTCAATGCCTGGCTGGCTGAGCAAAAGCCCATGCACCCTGGTTTGCTGCAGCTTTCTTCCGACGCGTTGCGGGCCTTCAGCCGCTGGGCGGACGACATTGCGGCGGGCCAAGCCTCTGGCTGGCAACCGGACGCGTTCCGGCAATCTGCGGATGCCATGCGCCTGGATGGAACCCTGTTGCCGCTGGTGGTGCCGTCTGCCGACGGAGAAGCCCCGGTCCTGGCTGAAGTGGCACTTGAGCCTGAGGTGGCTGTGCTGGATGACCTGCCTCCTGAGGTGCCCGCGCCAACGGTTGCAGAAGTTCCGAAGGTCGTGGAAGAAGAGCTGGCGATGCCGGACTTCGAAGCCACCGAAATTTTCGACCATGTGCCCGAACTGCCGGCAGAGGCGATCGCTCCAGCCCCCGAGGTGGCCGAGGAGATCGATTTCTCCGTGTTCGCCGCTGCGCTCAATGAGGCGCCTGCTGCTCCTGAAGCTATCGCCCCCTCCAGTGTCGACTTTGTTCTGGATCTCGAACTCCCAGACCTGGAACCTGTCGCGACCGCTCCCGAGGTGGAGGCTCTTTCGCAGGCACCCGTGGTGCCCGACGAACCTGCAGTGGATGAGGCCTTTGTTCTGCCTGTCGAGTCGCTCGATGACATCGAATCCCATGAAGTGCCGAGCGAGACAGAGCCCGAGCATCAGCTGTCGGGTGCCGATGGGTCGGAATCTGTGGGTCAGGATGTACCCGCCGAAGTCATAGAAGCCGCAGAGGCTGTGGCCTTTGAGGCTGCCTCTGAAGTGCCGCAGGCCATCGAAGCCGTGCCGCAGGAGCCGGAAGACAGCGCCAGCGATGAAGCGGTGAAGGTCATTGACACCCTGCGCATTGGCATCCCGCTCTATAACGTTTATCTGAACGAGGCCGACGAGTGGTCGCGCCGATTGGTGACCTGCCTGCAGGAATGGTCGCTGGAGCTGCACGAACCTCTGCCCGATATGGCCGTGGCATTGGCGCACTCGTTGGCGGGCAGCTCGGCCACGGTGGGGTTCAATGCCCTGTCAGAGATGGCCAGGGTGCTCGAACACGCGCTTCAACACGTGACGCTGCAGTCTGGCGGCACACAGGAGCAGGCCCAGGCCTTCATGGCAGCGGCGGAAGACATCCGTCGTTTGCTGCACCAGTTTGCGGCAGGTTTCCTCAAGGAACCAAGTCAGGAGGTGCTGGAGCAGCTGCGCCAGATCCTGCAAACCGAGGTGGACAACACCTTGTCACCGCCTGAAGAGGAGGCTGCAGACGAGTTGTTGTCGGTGCAGGACCAGACTGCTCCGGTGGAAGCAGAAGTGGTGCAGCCACTGCCACCTGCCGAACCCGAGCCGGACCTGCAAGCCATGCCGGAGCCTGCGGCTGTTGTGGGCCCCAAAGGGCATGTGGCCCCTGCTTTGTCGGCCGTCATCCACGACCACGATCAGCGTATTGATGATGCGATCGCCCATGCTGTGGCGCTTGGCTCGGATGTGGACGACGATATCGATGCGATTGACGTTATCGACCCGGATCTGTTCCCGATCTTTGAGGAAGAGGCTGCCGAGCTGTTGCCACAGCTTGGTGGTGCGCTGCGCCAATGGGCCTCGCGTCCCGACAACCTTGGTGCCCGCAGTGAAGTGCTGCGTGCGTTGCACACCCTCAAGGGAAGTTCGCGCCTGGCAGGTGCCATGCGCCTGGGTGAGATGGCCCACCGGCTGGAATCCGCCATCGAGCAGCTTGACGCTGAGACGGTGACATCCGATCAAATCGAGCCTTTGCAGGGTAGTTTTGACGGCATCCAGGCGAACTTTGATGCGCTGCGTGCGATTGGCCAGGGGCCCGCCGATACGGTGGTTTCTCTGCCCGTTGAAACACCGCGCAGCCAGCCTGAAGCCTCCGAGGCCCCATCAGCTCCAGTGCCAGCAGCAGCACCCGCGTCTGCCGCGTCCTCTGCTCCGGCGGTGCGCCTGCCTGGTCCTTCGCAGCTCGCGCCTTTGCGTGTTGCTGCTAACCAGTCGGTGCGGGTGCGTGCCCAGTTGCTGGACCGGTTGGTCAATCAGGCGGGTGAGGTGATGATCAGCCGCTCGCGCCTGGATGTGCGGCTGGGTCAGTTCCGCAGCTCGCTGACTGACCTGTCGGGCAATTTGGACCGTCTGCGCCAGCAATTGCGGGACATCGAGCTGCAAGCTGAATCGCAGATGCAGTCGCGCCTGGCCTTGTCGAAGGACTCGGCGGCGGGCTTTGATCCGCTGGAGTTTGACCGCTTTACCCGTGTGCAGGAGCTCACACGCATGATGGCCGAGTCGGTGAACGACGTGGCCACCGTGCAGCGCAACCTGCAGCGTGCCATGGAAGGTGCGGAAGACGACCTGATTGCCCAAGGCCGCCAGGCACGGGAGCTGCAGCGCGACTTGCTGCGCACCCGCATGGTGGAGTTCGAAGGCATTGCGGAACGTCTGTATGCCGTGGTGCGCCAGGCCTCCAAGGAAACCAACAAACAGATCAAGCTCGACATCACCGGCGGCTCCATTGAGATGGACCGTGGTGTGCTGGACCGCATGACCCCCGCGTTCGAGCATCTGTTGCGCAACTGCGTGGCCCATGGCATTGAAGATCCGCAGGTGCGCACGGCTGCAGGCAAGCCTGCATCGGGCACGATCACCGTGGAGTTGCACCACGAAGGCAACGACGTGTCGGTGGAGTTCCGGGATGACGGTGCCGGACTGAACTTGCCCCGCATCCGTGAAAAGGCGTTGGCGCAGGGCATTGTGGCGCCCGATACCGAGTTGAGCGATGCCGAAGCTGCCAACCTGATTTTCATGCCCGGGTTCTCCACGGCTTCCGAGGTGACCGGCTTGGCAGGGCGTGGTATTGGCATGGACGTGGTGCGTGCCGAGATCAATGCGCTGGGCGGTCGGATCGAGACCTCGACAGAAGCTGGCAAGGGCGCGGCCTTCCGCATGGTCCTTCCCTTGACCACGGCGGTGACGCAGGTGGTGATGCTGCGCGCGGGTGACCTCGCGATCGGCGTGCCGGCCAACGTGGTCGAGATCGTTCGGCGCACGTCTGCGGCAGACCTGGAGGTCGCATACCGCACGGGCCATTTTGATGACGGCATGGAGCAACTGCCTTTCTTCTGGGCTGGAGCGCTCCTGCAGGCTTCTTCCCGCAGCAACGAGCCTGCTGGAAAGACGCGCCCTGTGGTGATCTTCCGCAGCGCATCACAGCGCATCGCCATGCACGTGGACGAAGTTCTGGGCAACCAGGAAGTCGTGGTGAAGAACCTGGGTCCGCAGCTGTCCCGTTTGCCCGGCTTGGCTGGCATGTCGGTGCTGGCGTCGGGTGCTGTGGTGCTGATCTACAACCCCGTGGCGCTGGCGACGGTGTATGGCGACCAGGTGCGTGCCGCCAGTGCCGGTCTGCCTTCAGTGCTGGAGGCCGATGGCTCTTCGGGTACGGGCAAGTCGGTCGTCTCGCCCCAGTTGGCGGGCCCCAGCCAGGTGCCCCTGGTTCTGGTGGTGGACGATTCGATCACGGTGCGTCGGGTTACGCAGCGTTTGCTGCAGCGCGAAGGCTATCGTGTGGCGCTCGCGGCCGATGGCTTGCAAGCGCTGGAGCGTCTGCAGGAAGAGCGCCCCACCGTTGTGCTGTCCGACATCGAAATGCCACGCATGGACGGGTTCGACTTGGCGCGGAACATCCGTGCAGACGGTGCGCTGCGCGATCTGCCCATCATCATGATCACGTCGCGCATCGCTGAAAAGCACCGCGAGCATGCGATGGAGCTGGGCGTTAACCATTACCTGGGCAAGCCTTACTCCGACGAAGAACTGCTGAGCCTCATTCAGCACTACGCCCGCATCGCGGCAACCGCAGAGGCCTAGCCAGCATGCATGTGCACCACAGGTCTGCCTTGAACCGGCGGGCCTGTGGCCTGCCAATATTCCTGTTGGTGCGGGCCACGGCCACGGCAGCTTCCCTTTGGAGGCTGTCCTGATGGAGCCGACGGCAACTGTTCCTTCTCCGGACCCTCGCCTCCTGGCTTGTCTGGCTGTGGTGGTGCGGGAAAGGGCGTCTGATCTATTCATCATGGCGGGTGCGCCACCCACGCTCAAGCGGCAGGGCGTGTTTGTGGCCATGGGGCAGCAGCAGCTGTCCGCCGACGATGTCAGGCAGATGGCGTATTCCATCCTCCGCGAAACGCAGCGGCAGGAGTTCGATGCCACCATGGAGTGCGACCTGTCCTTGCAGACCCCGGAGGGCGAGCGGTTTCGTGTGAATGTGCACCGGCAGCGTGGGCAGGTAGGCATGGTGATCCGCCATGTTATTGCCCAGATCCCCAGCCTGGCGGCGCTCGGCCTTCCGCCCGTGCTCCAGCAACTGGCGTTTCTCAAAGGGGGGCTGGTGCTCACGGTAGGGTCGGCGGGTTCTGGCAAGACCACCACATTGGCCGCGCTGCTGGACCACCGCAATGCCCACACGGGCGGGCATATTCTGACGGTGGAAGACCCCATCGAATACCTTCACACCCACAAGAAGTCACTCGTGACACAGCGCGAGGTGGGGCTCGATACGCTGTCCTATGACGAGGCCCTGCGCCGCGCGATGCGGGAAGCGCCGAACGTGATCATGATTGGTGAAATCCGCGACCGGGCCACCATGCAGCACGCGCTGCACTATGCCGAGTCCGGCCACCTGTGTGTTTCCACACTGCATGCCAACAATGCGAACCAGGCGGTGCAGCGCATTGTGAATTTCTTCCCCGAAGACGCCCACCGCCAATTGCTCATGGACCTGTCCCTCAACCTGCGCGCTGTCGTAGCGCAGCGCCTGGTGGCGGGGCTGGCGGGTGGCCTAGTGCCTGCCACCGAAATCATGCTGCTCACGCCCTATGTGGCCGAGCTGATCCAGAAGGGGCAGATCGACGAACTCAAGACCGCCATTACCCGCAGCGCAGAGCAAGGCATGTGGAGCTTCGACCAATCCTTGCTGGCCATGGTCGAGTCCGGTGCCATATCGCCCGAAGAAGCGATTGCCAATGCCGATAACCGCACCGATGTGCGGCTGCGCCTTCGGCTGGCGGCGGGGGCGCCGCTGGGGGGCGAGGGCATGCAGATGAGCCCGGATGAGCCCGCTGGGCCCGACAGCGTTCCACCGCCTGCCACCCGCCGGTGAGTGCGGGGATCAGACCGCAGCAGACTTTACGACCGCATACCGCTCCAGGGTGCGGTGCCGCGCCGCGTCGTGCTCCGCCACCGGCAGCGGGTAGGTATCCCCCAGCCGCACTCCCGCATCCTGCAACTCCAGCGGGCGCGCCAGCCAGGGCGCGTGCAACGCCTTGGTAGGCAAACTCGCCAGCTGCGGCAGATAGCGGCGGATGAACTTGCCCTCGGGGTCGAACTTTTCACTCTGGCTCACGGGGTTGAAGATGCGGAAATAGGGCTGGGCATCGCACCCGCTGGAGCTGGCCCATTGCCAGCCACCGTTGTTGGCGGCCAGATCGAAGTCATTGAGGTGCGTGGCGAAGTAGGCTTCGCCCCAGCGCCAGTCGATGCCCAGATCCTTGACCAGGAAGCTCGCCACCACCATGCGCAAGCGGTTGTGCATGTAGCCCGTCTGGTTGATCTGCGCCATGGCCGCATCCACCAGCGGGTAGCCCGTGCGCCCCTCACACCAGGCGGCAAACAGGGTGTTGGCCTCGGGGCCTGATTCCCACTGGATCGCGTCATACGCGGGCTTGAAACTGTGGCCCACCACATGGGGATGGTGGTGCAGGATCTGAAAGTAGAAGTCCCGCCAGATCAGCTCGCTGAGCCAGGTGGCGGCGCCCCGGTTGCCTTGCAGCATCAGCCCATGCGCGGTGCGGGCCAGCAGGCGCGGCGAGATGGTGCCAAAACGCAGGTGCACGCTGAGGTAGCTGGGCCCTTTGACAGCTGGAAAGTTGCGCGTGTCCTCGTACCGCTCGATGCGGCCCAGGAAGTCGTTGAACAGCCGCTGCGCGCCGCTGGCGCCCGTGGGCAGATTGAGCTGCGATAGGGCCGTGGCCTCAAAACCCAGGCGTGCCAGGGTGGGCACCGCCTGGCAGTGCGCCTGCGGGCGCGGTGCCAACCGGTGTGCATGGCGCTCCACGGGGTAGCCGGTGAGTTGAAACGCATCCACCTTCTTGAGCCAGGCGTTCTTGTACGGTGTGAACACGCTGTACGGATTGCCGGTCTGCGTCAGCACCTCGCTGCGTTCCAGAATGGTGTGGTCCTTGAAGGTGTGAAATGCCCTTCCGGCAGCGGCCAACCGTGTGCGCACCAGGCGGTCGCGTTCCAGGGCCTGGGGCTCGTCATCGTGGTTGGCAAACACGGCCTGCACGCCCAGGGCGTTGGCCAGTTCTGGAATGGCATCACTGGCCACTGCATGCAGCACGATGAGGCCACCCTGTTCATGCCTGGAAAGCGTGCGCAGCGTTTCATCCAGCTCCACCAGCGACTCGCGGATGAACTCCACCCGCCGGTCAGCCCGGGGCAGGGCGTCGATGATCTCGCGGTCAAAAACAAAGGCGCAGTGCACCTCCTGGCATTGAGTCAGTGCGCGGTAAAGAGCGGCCTGATCGTTCGCCCGCAGGTCGCGGCGGAACCAGACCAGACCGCTGGGGTACGAGGGCTCGGAGGAGGGGGCCATGTTCACCGTTAAAATTGCCGAATGTCTTTCGATTCTGCGCCCATCAACCTGACGCATCACTTCCTGATTGCGATGCCCGGTCTGGAAGATGAGTCTTTCTCGCGCAGCGTCGTTTACCTGTGCGAGCACAGCGAACGCGGTGCACTCGGCCTCATCATCAACAAGCCTTCTGACATCACCCTCAAAGGCCTTTTTGACAAGGTAGACCTGTCCCTGCGGCGCGAAGATCTCACCCAGGAACCTGTTTTCCAAGGCGGCCCGGTGCAGACCGAGCGCGGTTTTGTGTTGCATGAGCCCATGCTCATGGACAAGGCAGAAACCGATGAATCGGCATATGCCTCCACCATGACCATCCCCGGCGGGCTGGAGATGACCACCTCCAAGGACGTGCTCGAAGCGCTGTCCACGGGCGCAGGCCCGCGCCGCGTGCTCATCACGCTGGGGTATTCGTCCTGGGGTGAGGGCCAGCTTGAATCGGAGCTGGCCGAGAACGCCTGGCTCACCGTGGCGGCCGATCTGTCCGTGATCTTCGACACCCCTGTGCCCGAGCGCTACGACCGGGCCCTTTCGCTGCTGGGCCTCAAGGCCTGGATGTTGTCGCCCGAGGCGGGGCACGCATGACCGGCCTGCCCGTTCAGCCCGCCGTTCCTGCGCATTTCCAGACCTTTCTTGCTTTCGATTTTGGCCTCAAGCGCACGGGGGTCGCCACGGGCAACCGCATGTTGCGCAGCGCCACGCCGCAGGCCACCATCAAGGCCGAGGGCGACGCCCGTTTTGTGCAGGTGGCGCAGCGCATCAAGGAGTGGCAGCCCGACGCCATCGTGATCGGCGTGCCCTACCACCCTGATGGCGCGAGCCATGAGAACACTGAACGCGCGCTCAAGTTCGGCCGCCAGCTGCGCGGCCGCTTTGGTTTGCAGGTGTTCGAGGTGGACGAGCGTTACAGCACCACCGAAGCCATCGCAGGTGGCGCCAAGGATGCCGACGCCGCTTCGGCCTGCATCATCCTGGAACAGTTTTTGAGGAATCTCCCATGACCACCCCCTCCCCCGGAGTGTCCGGCAGCCTGGTGCTTGATGCCGAGGCGCTGTACCGCGAACTGCTGCGCGGAGTGCGCAGCATGCTGACCCCCACCACGCGCCTGGCGGGCATTGCCTCGGGCGGCGCCTGGCTGGCCGAGCGCCTGCAAAAAGACCTGGGCCTCGAAGGGCCCGCAGGCGTGCTGTCGTCGGTGATGCACCGCGACGACTTCGCCCAGCGCGGCCTGTCGGCCAGCGCGCAGACGGCGCTGCCGTTTGATGTGAACGGTGCCGATGTGCTGGTGCTCGACGACGTGCTCTACACCGGCCGCACCATCCGCGCCGTGCTCAACGAGCTGTTCGACTACGGCCGCCCCGCCAGCGTGCGCCTGGCCGTGCTGGTGGACCGGGGCGGGCGCGAGCTGCCCGTGCAGGCCGACTTTGCCGCCGCGCGTGTGGCCCTGCCTGCCGCCCAGTCGCTGGCCCTGGCGCGTGACGACAGCGGCATCTTCCAATTCCAAGTCAAAGAGGCCTGACCGTGCTGCACAAGCGCAACCCCCAACTCAACGGCAACGGCGAACTCATCCACCTGCTGTCCATCGAAGGCCTGCCGCGCGACATCGTCACGCACATCCTCGACACGGCGGCCAACTTCGTGAGCGTGAACGACCGCGAAGTGAAGAAGGTGCCCCTCCTGCGCGGCAAGAGCGTGTTCAACCTGTTTTTCGAGAACAGCACGCGCACCCGCACCACCTTCGAGATCGCGGCCAAGCGCCTGTCGGCCGACGTGCTCAACCTCGACATCGCGCGCAGCTCGGCCAGCAAGGGCGAGTCGCTGCTCGACACCATCGCCAACCTCTCGGCCATGGCGGCCGACCTGTTCGTGGTGCGGCACAGCGAGTCGGGCGCGCCCTACCTCATCGCGCAGCATGTGGCGCCCCATGTGCATGTGATCAATGCGGGCGACGGCCGGCATGCCCACCCCACGCAGGGGCTGTTGGACATGTACACCATCCGCCACTATAAGAAGGACTTCAGCAACCTTACTGTGGCCATCGTGGGCGACGTGCTGCACTCGCGCGTGGCGCGTTCTGACATCCACGGCCTCACCACGCTGGGCTGCGCCGAAGTGCGCGTGGTGGGCCCGCGCACGCTGGTGCCGTCCGACATGGCGCAGATGGGTGTGCGCGTGTGCCACACGCTCGAAGAAGGCATCAAGGACGCCGACGTGGTCATCATGCTGCGCTTGCAGAACGAGCGCATGAGCGGTGCCCTGCTGCCGTCGAGCCAGGAGTATTTCAAGAGCTTCGGCCTCACGCAGGAGAAGCTGCAACTGGCCAAGCCCGACGCCATCGTCATGCACCCCGGCCCCATCAACCGGGGCGTGGAGATCGACTCCGCCGTGGTCGATGGCAAGCAGAGCGTGATCCTGCCGCAGGTGACTTTCGGTATTGCGGTCCGTATGGCTGTCATGTCCATCGTTGCTGGTAACGAAGCATGACGCTTGGAATGAATACTCCTGTTTTCATAGCTGCTAGCGCATATCCAATAAGCGCTAGCAGCCAATTTGGCTTGAAATCATGAAGATACTGATCCAGAACGGCCGTGTGATCGATCCCGCTTCGGGGCTTGACCAGACCTGCGACATCGCGCTGGCGGCAGGCCGCATCGTGAGCGTCAACCGCGTGCCCCCCGACTTTGCGCCCAACCGCACCATCAATGCTGCTGGCTGCATCGTGTTGCCCGGCCTGGTGGACCTGGCGGCGCGCCTGCGCGAGCCCGGCCACGAACACGAAGGCATGCTCGAATCCGAAATGGCCGCCGCCGTGGCCGGTGGCGTGACCAGCCTGGTCTGCCCGCCCGACACCGACCCCGTGCTTGACGAGCCCGGCCTGGTCGAGATGCTCAAGTTCCGCGCCGAGAAGCTGCACCAGGCGCACCTGTTCCCTCTGGGGGCCCTCACGCGCAATCTTGCAGGCGAGGTGCTGACCGAGATGGCCGAGCTGACCGAATCCGGCTGCGTGGGCTTTGGCCAGGCCGAGGTGCCGCTGGCCAGCACCCAGGTGCTGCAGCGCGCGCTGCAATACGCCGCCACCTTTGGCTACACCGTGTGGCTGCGCCCGCAAGAGATGCACCTGGGCAAGGGCGTGGCTGCCAGCGGCCCGCTGGCCACGCGCCTTGGCCTGTCGGGCGTGCCCGTGGCGGCCGAGACCATTGCGCTGCACACCATTTTTGAACTGCTCAAGACCACCGGCGCCCGTGTGCACCTGTGCCGCATCAGCAGCGCTGCCGGTGTCGAGTTGCTGCGCCGCGCCAAGGCAGAGGGCCTGAAGGTGACGGCCGATGTCAGCATCAACTCGCTGCACCTCACCGACGTGGACATCGGCTTCTTCGACAGCCGCGCCCGCCTGTCGCCCCCGCTGCGCCAGCAGCGCGACCGCGATGCGCTGAACGCTGCGCTGGCCGACGGCACCATCGACGCCCTGGTGTCTGACCACACGCCGGTCGATGAAGACGCCAAGACCTTGCCATTCGCCGAAGCCGAGCCCGGCGCCACGGGGCTGGAGCTGCTGCTGTCGCTCGCGCTCAAGTGGTCGCAGGACAGCGGTGTGCCCCTGCAGCGTGCGCTCGCCACCGTCACGTCCGAACCCGCGCGCGTGCTCGGCAGCGCCCTGGGCACACTGCAGGCCAGCGTCGGCCAGATCGTGGAAGGTGGCGTGGGCGACCTGTGCATCTTTGACCCGCAGGCGGCGTGGACGGTGCAGGACGACGCATTGCGCAGCCAGGGCAAACACACCCCGTTCTCGGGCTACGAACTGCCTGGCTGTGTGCGCATGACCCTCGTCGGTGGCCAGGTGGCTTTTGACCGGGGTTGAGGTAGTGCGACGCTGCGAGGCCCTGCGGTGAAGTCTTTGCGTGCCTGCTGGCGCCTGCTGCGCCTGCTGGGCCACATTGTCAAAGGGCTCGCCATCGTGGCGTTGCGTTTTCCAGCGCTCTCGCCGGACCAGCAGCATGCCCGGGTGCAGGTGTGGTCGCTGCAGCTGCTGGCGCACCTTGGCATCAGCCTGCGCATATTGGGTCAGCCCCCGCTCACCGGCCCGGTGATGCTGGTGGCCAACCACATCTCGTGGCTTGATATCCCGGTGATGCACGCGGCGCGGCATTGCCGCTTTGTCTCCAAGTCCGACGTACAGGGCTGGCCGCTGATCGGTACCCTGGCAACTGCCGCAGGCACGCTCTACATCGAGCGCAGCTCGCGCCGTGATGCGCTGCGCATGGTCCGGTCGATGCAGGAGGCGCTGGAGCGGGGCGAGGTGCTGGCCGTGTTCCCTGAGGGCACCACGGGCGATGGGCGCGAGATGCTGCCTTTTCACGCCAATTTGCTGCAAGCCGCTGTGGTGGCGCAGGCGCCGGTGCAGCCCGTGGGCCTGCGTTTTGCCGACAAGGCCACGGGTGCCACCAGTTTTGCGCCCAGCTACATCGGCGACGAAACCCTGGTGGGCTCCATCTGGCGCACGCTGTGCGCTCCGCCCATCGAGGCCGTGGTGCACTACGGCCCGCCCGAGCTGGCGGGTGATCGCGACCGCCGCATCTGGACTCAGCACCTGCACGATACGGTCGACAACCTCCGTCGCAGCTGATCAATAGAGCCCAAGGCATGACTTGGGTGTATGGATGATTCCGAGGACTGGCTGGAGTAGTTTCATTGTCGGCAACCTCCATGGACAGTGCGGCAGGTTCCCTCAGTGTTTGATATCGCTACGCCGAATGGTGGTGATCGTACTATGTGTGAAAAAAATCACACTTCAGTAACTGATTGTGTTCAATTGCATTAAAACAATCTATCATAAACATCCTTTGATCAAGAAATTTCACTGCCGGATTTGTCATATGTCATTTGATTGGGCGGTGTGGCAGCTAAATTTTATTTAATAAATTTTGTTTAATTAGCAGGAGGAATTGCCATGGGAAGGATTACTAGTTCCTACACGTTCGAACAGTCGGGAGATGAGTTTTTATTTAAGGTTGTTGCGGCGGAAAATAGGGTTCCAGTTATTAGAAGAATTTTTTTGGCTTTTGTTATTGCCGCGCTTCTTGGGTATGCGCTGAATTTTAAGGGTGATCTGGGGTTTATTGTAGGCTGTGCATTATTTGTTGGGCTTTATTTCGGCATAGGTAAGTTCATTGTCGCGGCGGACAAAAAACACCGGGGTCAAGGAGGCGGATTTAAGGCATCTTCCCGAGGCGTCGTGCTGAGCACTGGGGAGGAAATTCCCGTTGAACGCATACACCGTCTCATATTGAGAAACAGTTTTTCGAATGTGAATATTCCGCTAGTGGTCGGCGGAACCGGCGCGGTGGGCGCCATGTCAGTAGGCCTTGGACAGGCAGCAATCGCCGATCAAAACCGGAATATCGCTATTGGCTACAAACTGGACGTCGAATTTGGAGGTAGTGCTAGAACCTTGGCTAGCGGTATGACCGAAACTACAGCGTATGGGCTGATGAAAGACGTAGGGGGCATACTCAGGCTGGCGGCATAATTATGTGGTTTAGCGAAAATTCTGTCGAATCAACGCTCCTGTGATTCAGACGCAAGCAATCCGGGTTTTCCCGGTATTTCCTCAGCAGTCTTTTATGACTGCTATGGAAAGTGCAGCTGTGGCCTGCCGAGCATGCTTGGCAGCGCCCTTATTCCGTATATGCAGGTTGCGCCCACCGCCCTCAGCGCAGGTGTTTTGGCTGCTTTTTTCGGTGTGGCCTGGGCCACGCAGCTGACATCGCAAAGCAGTCGCCCAATCGCCTACACGACGCGCTTTTTTGAGGCTGCAACGCTGGCCAGTCTGGTAATGCAGATAGCGCACCGTCTACCCTAATATGGTGTTTAAGACACCGAGGCAATGCGCTTGGGTTTGCTGTGCGATATGTCGGCGATGGCGGGGTTG
>NZ_JAMXAX010000115.1 GCF_023913775.1 Acidovorax facilis | reverse complement strand
ACGCCGACGGTGCCCACCACCTTGCGCGATGCGGCACTGAACGAGGACTGGCGCGCCTGGGCCGCCGCGTGGACCGCATTGGACGCAGGCCCGGTGGCCGATCTGCTGCGCAAGTCCGAAGGCGGCGAGCCGGTGCAACTGACCCTGTGCGGCGAGCGCAACACGCTGGCCTTCCACACCGCCCCCCGCACCCTGGCCCAGCGTTTTCAAAGCCTTTTCAGGCCCCAGCGCTTTACAGACATGTGC
Source organism: Acidovorax facilis (assembly GCF_023913775.1). Classification (GTDB taxonomy): domain Bacteria; phylum Pseudomonadota; class Gammaproteobacteria; order Burkholderiales; family Burkholderiaceae_C; genus Acidovorax; species Acidovorax facilis. The sequence goes on along the minus strand of NZ_JAMXAX010000115.1, from coordinate 18,841 downwards.
GATAAGCTATGAAAATAGTAGCAAGAGACATTCCCCCCCGTGCCGCCTGGGCGCTGGAACAGGCCGGTGTGCACCCGCTGCTGGCGCGCCTGTATGCCGCGCGCGGTGTGCGTGCCAAGGACGAGCTGGACGACGGCCTGGGCAGGTTGTTGCCCCCCGCGGGCCTCAAAGGCATTGACACCGCCGCGCGCCTGCTGGCCGACGCCATGGCGCAGAACAAGCGCCTCGTCATCGTGGCCGACTACGACTGCGACGGCGCCACCGCCTGCGCCGTGGGCGTGCGCGGGCTGCGGCTGCTGGGCGCTCAACAGGTGGATTACCTCGTGCCCGACCGCGTGACGGACGGTTATGGCCTCACCGCATCCATCGCCCGCCGCGTGGCCGAGCGCGGCGCCGACGTACTCATCACCGTGGACAACGGCATCGCCAGCGTGGACGGCGTGGCCGAGGCCAAGGCGCTGGGCCTCACGGTCGTCGTCACCGACCACCACCTGCCCGGCCCCGAGCTGCCCGCGGCCGATGCCATCGTCAACCCCAACCAGCCCGGCTGCACGTTCGAGAGCAAGTCCATGGCCGGTGTGGGCGTGATGTTCTACGTGCTGCTGGCCCTGCGCGCCGAGCTGCGGGCGCGCGGCATTTTTAACGCGGCCACCCAACCCAAGCTCGACCCGCTGCTCACCCTGGTGGCGCTGGGCACGGTGGCCGACGTGGTCAAGCTCGACGCCAACAACCGCCGCCTGGTCGCCCAGGGCCTGAAGCGCATCCGCGCAGGCCAGATGCCCGCCGGGGTAGCCGCGCTGTTCACCGCTGCCGGCCGCAAGGCGCCCGTGGCCACCACCTTCGACTTTGGCTTCGCCTTAGGACCGCGCATCAACGCCGCAGGGCGCCTGGCCGACATGACGCTGGGCATTGAATGCCTGCTCACCGACGACGCAGGCCGCGCCGCCGAGCTGGCGGGCACGCTCGACGGCATCAACCGCGAGCGCCGCGAGATCGAAGGCGGCATGCGCGACCAGGCCATGCTGATGGCCGAAAGCCTGTTCCAGGAAGACGAAGAACCGCCCCCGGCCATCAGCGTGTTCGACCCCGACTTCCACGAAGGCGTGGTGGGCATCGTGGCCAGCCGCATCAAGGACAAGCTGCACCGCCCCACCTTTGTCTTTGCGGCCAGCAGCGCGCCGGGCAAGGAGCACGAGCTGAAGGGCTCCGGCCGCTCCATCCCCGGCTTTCACCTGCGCGACGCGCTCGACCTGGTGGCCAAACGCCACCCGGGCGTGTTGCTGAAATTTGGCGGCCACGCCATGGCGGCCGGCTGCACGGTGGACGCTGACTCGTTCGATACCTTCGAGCAAGCCCTGGCCCAGGTCGCGCAGGAATGGCTGGACGCCGCCACCCTCACCCGCCGCATCGAGACCGACGGACCTCTATCGCCCGAATACTGCCGCGCCGACATGGTGGACACCCTGCACCACGAGGTCTGGGGCCAGGGCTTTGCGCCCCCCACCTTCAGCGAGGAAGTGCAGATCGTGAGCCAGCGCCTGGTGGGCGAGGCCAAAAATCACCTGTCGATCAAGCTCATGCACCAGGGCAACCCGGTGGACGCCATCTGGTTCGGCCACACCGAGCAACTGCCTGCGCGCGTGCTGCTGGCCTTTCGCCTCGATGTGAACGAGTGGAAAGGCGAGCGGAAGGTGCAGTTTTTGGTCGAGGGGGCTCAGATCTAGGAGTCTGTCGGACTTGGAGCGTCGAAGCGAAAATTGGCGCCAGCGAGGACAGTTTTTGCCTGATTTGCAGCCCCATAGCCGAGCTATGGGGCAAAAAGACGGTGGAAAATGGACCGCCGAGGTCAATTTGCAGCCGACGATTTCCAAGTCCGACAGACTCCTAGGGATGACCTGCATAACCCTCGCGAGGCGGTGGTAGTGCGGATCGGGATGGGGCACAAGGCATCTTTTTGCAGTCAATAGCCGCGCTATTGGCAAGAAAAGCAACGCAGTGGACCACCCGAGACCGCGCTATCACAGACCGCAGGGAGTTGTGCAGGTCATCCCTAGGGCAAGGCCCCACCCCGCTCAGGCCTGCGCAGGGCCCTTGCTGCGCTGGCGGATCACCGTCACCGGCTCGCCGCCCTGGCCCCAGTTTTCAGGGTCCACCTCGTCGATGATGACGGTGACACTGTCAGGGCGCTTGTCCAGCACCTGCTGCATGAGCTGGGTGACACCGGCGATCAGGGCTGCCTTTTGGGCTGCGGTGGTGGGCAGTTCGCGCCGCGCGAGACGGATGTTGACCAGGGGCATGGGCAGATCCTTTCGTCCATCGCAAAAAAACAAAGACAAAGGCAGCCGGGGCTGCCTCGGGGGTGCGGTGCAAAAACTTAAGGGCCTTTTTGGCCGCCAGCGCTTGATAGAAAAGCGCAGATAGCTATCATTTGAATAGCAAAAACCACTACACCCAGCGGCCTTTAGAAGCTTTCCCAGTCGTCATCTCCGCCTTTGGCTGCAGCCCGGGGCGCAGGTGCAGCGGGCGCGGCCGATGGGCCAGGGGTGGCAGCGGGGCGTGCAGCGGCGGGGGCCGGTGGTGCCAAGCGAGCGGCGGCGGGGGCCTTTGTCGGCTTGGTTGCCTTGGGTGCTGCGGGTTGGTTGCCGAGGGCGGTTCTGGCCGCTGGCGCTGGCCGGGGCGCCGCAGACGGAGCCGGGCGGGGCGCTGCCGGTGCGCGAACCGCCATCGCGCCCACATTGAACACCGCCACCACCTCGGCCAGGCGCTGGGCCTGGTCGCGCATCGAGGCTGCGGCGGCGGTGGACTCCTCCACCAGCGCCGCGTTTTGTTGCGTCATCTGGTCGAGGTGCGTCACGGCCTGGTTGACCTGGGCAATCCCGTCGCGCTGCTCGGAGGAAGATGCCGTGATTTCTCCGATCAGGTCGCTCACGCGCTGCACGCTGGCCACGATCTCGCCCATGGTCTGGCCCGCCTGGGCCACCTGGGCAGAGCCCGACTCGACGTTTTCCACCGAGGCACTGATCAGGTTCTTGATCTCCTTGGCGGCCTCGGCGCTGCGCCCAGCCAGGCTGCGCACTTCGCTGGCCACCACCGCAAAGCCCCGGCCCTGCTCGCCCGCGCGGGCGGCTTCCACAGCAGCGTTGAGCGCCAGGATGTTGGTCTGGAAGGCAATACCGTCGATCACGCCGATGATGTCGCTGATCTTGCGGCTGCTGTCGGTGATCTGCTGCATGCTGGTGACCACCTGGCCCACCACTTCGCCGCCGCGCGCCGCCGCCTGGGCCGCCGTGCCCGCGAGCTGGTTGGCCTGGCGCGCGGTGTCGGCCGACTGGCTCACCGTGGCCGTAAGTTCTTCCATGCTGGCGGCGGTTTCTTCCAGGTTCGAGGCAGTCTGCTCGGTGCGGGCCGACAGGTCGTGGTTGCCGTTGGCGATCTGGATCGAGGCCGACGAGACGGAATCCACACCCACCCGCACCTCGCTCACCACCCCCCGCAAGCGGGTGGACATGGCCGACAGGGACCTCAGCATGTGGCCGAACTCGTCCTTGCGGGTGGATTGCAGCTCGCGCGTGAGGTCGCCAGCGGCGATGGCGTCAATGGTTTCCACCGCCTCGTCCAATGGCACGGTGATGGAGCGCACCAGCTTCCAGGCCAGCAGCAGCACCACCACAACCAGCACGGCCGACACCACCAGGCCCTGGATGGCGTAGGCAACCCGCCGTTGCGTGGTCTCGGCCCGGATCTCCTCGCGGCGCTTTTGCAGGACAGCAACAAAATCATCCTGCGCCTTGAGGTAGCGCGCCACCATGGGGGTGAGTTCATTGTCGGCAAACTGCTGGGTGGCCACGCCATCGCCCGCGCCCTTGAGCTCCCAGGTCTTGGCGGTGGCGGCCAGCACCAGCTTGCGTTCGGCCAGCACCTTGTCGAGCGCCGCTTTTTCCTCGGGCGCCGTGGCACCGGCAACGATCCCCTCTTGAATCTTGTTGATGCCGCCAATGATTTCCTTGACCTTGGCGTCGTACTGCTGGGCCAGCACCGCGTCGGTGGTGACGGCTCCTCCCATCACCATATTGACGGCGGTTTCTGTGGCACCCCGCCAGCGTATGGCCGCCGAGATGCGCTCTTCGATCTCGACCACCTGGTCCATCGCAGCCGACATGGAGCTGTTGGCCCGGTACTGCTGGAAGCCGGAGATCAACAGCATGGCCAGCATCAGCAGGATGAATGCTCCCCACAGCTTGCGCGAAACGCGGATATTGTCGATTTGCATGGTTCTTTTTCCTCGTGGACCTGGAAATGTAAGTGTGCGGCCAACGCGCGGCACGCAACATCCGATTGCGTCAACAGCAGGCCACAAGCCTACGCCAGCCCAGGCACTGCCCTGCCCTCTTTTTCCCGGGAAAAACCCGCACCCAGGGTGCTGAAGGTGACAGGACGGCCCACCCGGGGGTCAGCGGCACCTGGCAGGACTCCGGGGAACCCGTCCACGACGGCACAGGGGTCGCGCGGTGGCGCGCGATATCGGTACAAGCCCTAAAATGGCACGGTGACATCCATATTGAACGCCGACCTGCATTGCCATTCCGTGGTATCCGACGGAACCCTGACCCCGGAGGATCTGGCCGCCCGCGCGAAAGCCAACGGTGTCGAGCTGTGGGCGCTCACCGACCATGACGAAATCGGCGGCCAGCACCGCGCCGCCGCCGCTGCCCATGCGCAGGGCATGGCCTACCTCACGGGCGTCGAAATCTCGGTCACCTTTGCCGACACCACCGTCCACATCGTCGGCCTGGGTTTCGACCCCAACGACACCCGACTGGCCGAGGGCCTGGCCGCTACGCGCGGTGGGCGCGGCGAACGCGCCAAGGACATGGCCGAACAACTGGCCCAGGCGGGTATTCCGGGCGCTTACGAGGGCGCGCTGCAGTTCGTAGGCAACCCGGCATTGATTTCACGCACCCATTTCGCCCGCTTTCTGGTGGAGACCGGGGTCTGCAAGGACACCTCCGAGGTATTTCGCAAATACCTCATCGAAGGCAAGCCTGGTTATGTGCCGCACCGTTGGGCGTCGCTGGGCAACGCCGTGCGCTGGATCACCGAGGCAGGCGGCATGGCCATCATTGCCCACCCGGCGCGCTACAAGTTCAGTGCCAACGAAGAATTTGCGCTGTTTTCCGAATTCAAGGCCCACGGCGGGCGCGGGGTGGAAGTCGTCACCGGAAGCCACAGCGCAGCCGAATATGTCACCTACGCCGCGATGGCGAAGGAGTTTGGGCTGGCCGCTTCACGCGGCAGCGACTTCCACAGCCCGGACGAGTCCCACACCGACCTGGGGACCTTGCCGCTGCTACCCGGCCAGCTCACCCCGGTCTGGGAACTGCTGGCTGAACGCATCCGGCACCCCGCTGCCGTTTGAGACGAGACGCACCATTTCATGGCCCAGTATTTCGAAGTCCACCCCGACAACCCCCAGCCGCGCTTGCTCAAGCAGGGCGCCATGCTGCTGCAAAAGGGCGGCATTCTGGCCGTGCCCACCGATTCCAGCTATGCGCTGGTCTGCCACCTGGACGACAAGGATGCCGTTGATCGCATGCGCCGCATCCGCCAGGTGGACGACAAGCACCACCTCACCCTGTTGTGCCGTGACCTGTCGGAACTGGCCAACTATGCCCGCGTGGACAACCGCCAGTACCGCCTGCTCAAGCTGGGCACGCCCGGGCCCTACACCTTTATCCTCGAAGCGACCAAGGAAGTGCCGCGCCGCGTGAGCCACCCTTCGCGCAAGACCATCGGTCTGCGCGTACCCGACCGCAAGGGCCTGCAGCTGCTGCTGGAGCTGCACGGCGCCCCGCTGCTGGCCACCACGCTGATCCCGGCCGGCGAGACCGAGCCCCTGAACGACCCGCAGGAAATCCGCGAACGCTACGAAAAGCTGGTGGACGCCATCGTGGACGCAGGCGCCTGCCCGCTGGAGCCCACCACCGTGGTGGACCTGACCCCCATGGGCAATGGTGGCGAGCCCGAAGTGGTGCGTGAAGGCCGGGGCAGCCTGCAGGCGCTGGGGTTGTAAAACTGAAATCCCGTGGTCTGCCCTGCGCCCGCGCAGACCGGTCTTGAGGACCAGCAAAAGCGCCTTTCGGATTCAAGCGCCCAAAACTGGCGCTGCCAAAGACCAGTGCCACCGTGGAACTGGCTTTGCCAGGCCACTGGTGGCGTCCCCCTTCAGGGGGAAGACGCGCAGCGTCTCAGGGGGTCTTCATAGCTTAAACGCACCCACAGCCTGCTCCAGATCGCGCGCCTGGGCTGTGAGCGAGGTGGCGGTGGAAACCGCGTTCTGAACCAGCGCAGCCGTTTCCTGGGTGGTGCCGTCCATGTGCGACACGGCGCCGTTCACATGGCTGATGGCATCGCTCTGCTCGCGCAGGGCGTGGGAGATTTCGCCAAGCAGTGCACTGACCTGCCCGACGGCCGCCACGATCTCCTGCATGGTCTTGCCCGCCTTGCCCACCTGGCCAGCACCGTTTTCCACCTGCTCGACCGACGCGCTGATCAGCGCCTTGATCTCGCGGGCGGCCACGGCGCTGCGCTGGGCCAGATTACGCACCTCGCTGGCCACCACGGCAAAGCCACGGCCCTGCTCGCCCGCACGGGCGGCTTCCACCGCCGCGTTGAGCGCCAGGATGTTGGTCTGGAAGGCAATGCCTTCGATGACCTGGATGATGTCCACAATCTTGCGCGAGCTGCCGCTGATGGCCTGCATGGTCAACACCACATCGCCCACCACCGCGCCCCCTTGCTCTGCAATGCCCGAGGCCTTCACCGCGAGGTCGCTGGCGGAATGGGCGCGCTCGGCGTTCTGGCGCACGGTGGCGGTCAGCTGCTCCATGCTGGCAGCAGTTTCGGTGAGTGAAGAGACCTGGTCTTCCGCATGGCGGGAAAGGTCGGTGTTGCCATGGTCGATGTCTGCGGCAGAGGCGCTGATGGCATCGGCGTCCTGCTTGATGCGCGACACCAGGTCGGTCAGCGTGTCCTCCATGGTGCCCAGGGCGTTCAGGAGCCGGCCAAAGTCGCCCTGCAGATCGGAGCTGAATTCCTGGCTCAGGTCGCCCGAAGCCACGGTTTCTGCAATCAGGATGGCCTGGTTGAGCGGCGCCACGATGCTCATGAGCAGGCTGAACACAGCCAGCAGCGCCAGCACAAACGCCACACAGCTGCAGCCGATGATCCATGCCCGGGCGCTTTGCAGGTGCGCCTGTGCTGCCTGGGCCTGGGGCGCCGTCACAGGCGCGCCCTGCAGTGCCTGCTCGGCCCCCCCGATGCCAGCCAGCGCCATGACCATTAACAGCAGCACCAGCAGTGCCATACCGCCAAACGCCAGGGCCAGGCGCGTTCCAATTTTCAGGTTGTTCCACATGATGTTATGCCTCTCCAGGGCTGTTGTTTTGGTTTTTTGGGTCGCCCCGGGGGCAACTGGCAGATGCTAGCAATGATCACGGCGCTGCGGGCGCCCTCGGCATACGTACATCCCACATAGAACTTGCGCGAATCGGGATGCAACAACCGCCTTGCCTGGGGGTGAGCCACTTGCCCGAGTCCTGTTGTGCGCCAGTCATCCCACCACCGGCATGCCGTGTACTCCGCGCGGGTCGTCCCGGCAACGGCTGGGGTGGCGGGCGTCTGAGACAATCACCGGGTGGACATCTCCAATCTCATCCAAACCGTTCTGATCTACGCCCTGCCGGTGCTGTTTGCCATCACCGTGCACGAGGCAGCCCACGGCTACGCCGCGCGCCACTTTGGCGACAACACCGCGTACATGATGGGCCGGATCACCCTCAACCCGATCAAACACATCGACCCGGTGGGCACCATCCTGATGCCACTGCTGCTGTACTTTGCGACTTCGGGAGCCTTCCTGTTTGGCTATGCCAAGCCGGTGCCGGTCAATTTCGGCAACCTGCGCAATCCCAAGAAACACATGGTCTGGGTGGCGCTGGCGGGCCCGGCGTCCAACTTCATCCAGGCCATTGGCTGGGCCGTGCTGCTGGTGGCACTGGTGGGCTCTGGCGTGGAGGAGCGCTTTTTCATCGAGATGGCCCGCGCTGGCGTGCTGGTCAACCTCGTGATGTGGGCGTTCAACCTGTTTCCGCTGCCGCCGCTGGATGGCGGGCGCATCCTGGTGGGCCTGCTGCCCTGGAAACAGGCGCACATGGTCTCTCGCATCGAGCCCTGGGGCTTTTTCATTGTGATGGGCCTGGTGATCGCTGGGGTGGTGGGCACGCTGTGGCTACGCCCGCTGATGTCGCTGGGCTACGGCGTCATCCAGTTTCTGCTCACCCCGCTCACAGCACTGTTGCGTTAATTCTTCTCCCCCCGTTTCTTGCTGACATCCTTCCCATGAGCATCACGCGTTTTCTCACCGGCATTACCACCACGGGCACACCCCACCTGGGCAACTTCGTGGGCTCCATCCGCCCCTCGGTGGCCGCCAGCCTCACGCCCGGCGTGCAGAGCTTTTACTTTCTGGCCGACTACCACGCGCTCATCAAGTGCGAAGACCCGGTGCGCATCCAGCGCTCCACGCTGGAGATCGCCGCCAGCTGGCTGGCCGCAGGGCTGAACCCCGAGAAGGTCACGTTCTACCGCCAGTCCGACATCCCCGAGATCCCCGAACTGACCTGGCTGCTGACCTGCGTGACGGGCAAGGGCGTGCTCAACCGCGCCCACGCCTACAAGGCCAGCGTGGACAAGAACACTGCCGCCGACCGCGATGCAGACGACGGCGTGACGGCCGGCCTGTTCATGTACCCCGTGCTGATGGGCGCGGACATCCTGATGTTCAAGGCGCACAAGGTGCCCGTGGGCCGCGACCAGATCCAGCACATCGAAATGGCGCGTGACATGGCTGCGAGCTTCAACCACCTGTATGGCGAACACTTCGTGCTGCCCGAGGCCGCCATTGACGACCATGTGGCCACGCTGCCCGGCCTGGACGGGCGCAAGATGAGCAAGAGCTACGACAACACCATCCCGCTGTTCAGTTCGCGCGAACAGCTCAAGAATCTGATCGGTGGCATCCTGACCGATTCGCGCGCACCCGGCGAGCCCAAGGACACCGAGGGATCGGCGCTGTTCCAGATCTACCAGGCGTTTGCCACGCCCGACGAAACCGCCGCCCTGCGCCAGGCCTACGCCGACGGCATCGCCTGGGGTGATGCCAAGAACACCCTGTTCGAACGTGTGGACCAGGTGATCGCCCCCATGCGTGCGCAGTACGAAGAACTCATCCACAACCCCGCCCGCATCGAGCAGACCCTGCTGGCCGGTGCCGAACGCGCCCGTGCGCTGGCCACGCCGTTCATCCGCGAGCTGCGCGCCGCTGTGGGCCTGCGCAGTCTGGCCCAGGCCACTGCGGCGCCCAAGCCTGTCAAGGCCGCGAAGACAGCGCTGCCTTCGTTCAAGCAATACCGCGAAGCCGACGGCAAGTTCTACTTCAAGCTGGTGGATGCCGATGGCCGCCTGCTGCTGCAAAGCACCGGTTTTGACGCGCCCAAGGAAGCAGGCCAGGCCATTGCCCAGTTGCAAAAAGACCCGGACGCACTGCAGACACTGGCACAGCGCCTGGCACCGGTGGAGGGCGTGAGCGCCGACGATGTGGCAGCCGCGCTGCAGGCGCTGGCAGAGGCTGCAGCCGCCGCGTAAACCGCTCTGTCCCTGTCCAACGCGGGATCCGGGGTCGGAATGCGCTGGGGGGAAGCGGTCACTTTTTGATAGCTGCTTGCGCTTTACCAATAAGCGCTAGCGGCCAAAATTATTCAAATATTCATCTCCAGGGTGAATCCGCAGAATACCCGCCTGGCTGCGACAGAAGATGGTGGTGTGTGCGCAATGCGCCTACGCTGTCGGCGTGGGCCTTGTGCGTAAACTGTCCGTTCTGTTCTTGGAGACTCCCATGAAACTGCCAGTTGCCACCCTCTCCGTGCTCGCCGTGCTGGCGGGCTGCAACGCTACCAGCCCCCACCACCCCTCGGGGCCCATGGCATCGGGCCGTGACCGCACCTTCAGCGTGCCCGTGTACGGCACCGACACGTCGCCCGCCTATGCAGCGGCCACGCGCGAATGCCAGCGGCTGGCGCTGTTCCCCAAGCTGCTGCGCAACGATGGCTCGCGCCTGATTTTTGAATGCGTGAGCGAAGCCCCCGACCGCCAACCCTGATCCCCGGCATGGCCTGGTTTCTGCGGCGCCCCCTCAGGGCGCATGGGGTGGCCCTGACAGCCGTGCTGGTCTGCGCCTGCGCCCATGCGGGGCCTGCGCAAAACACCGCCCCCGCCACCTGGACCAACAGCCTGGGCATGGTCTTCCAGCAGGTCCCGGCGGGCCGCTTCACGATGGGGGGCGTGGAGCCGCCCGATACCCTGGCACGCGCGTACCCGGCGCTGGAGGCCAGGCGCTTTACCGAGTTGACCGATGAAGGCCCCGCGCACACGGTGCACATCCGGCGGGCGTTCTACCTGGGTCGGCACGAGGTCACCGTGGGGCAGTTCCAGCGCTTTCTGGAGGCCTCGGGCTACCAGCCCGAATCGGAAGCCGATGGCACGGGCGGCTACGGCTACAACGCGCAGTACGACCCCGCCACCACCCAGCGCGGCGATGCCTTTGAGGGCCGGGACCCTCGCTATTCGTGGCGCAACCCGGGTTTTGCGCAGGGGCAAGACCATCCCGTCGTGAACGTCACCTGGAACGACGCCCAGGCCTTGGCCCAATGGCTGAGCCGCACCGAAGGCCACCACTACCGCCTGCCCACCGAGGCCGAATGGGAATACGCCTGCCGCGCTGGCACCCGCACCCGCTATCCGCATGGCGACGACCCGCAGGGCCTGCTGCACACCGCCAACACCTTTGACCAGGAGGTCGCCCCGCTGTGGCCCCGCTGGCAGCAGCACGCCTTGGCGGGCAGCGACGGCCATGTTTTCACCGCCCCGGTGGGCAGCTATGCGCCCAATGCCTTTGGCCTGCACGACATGCTGGGCAATGCCTGGGAGTGGGTGTCGGACTGGCACGGGGACACCTACTATGCGCACTCCCCGCGCAATGATCCACAAGGCCCCGCAGACGGCACCGTGCGCGTGCGCCGGGGGGGCTCGTGGCACACTTGGTCGTTTTATGCCCGCTGCGGCTACCGCAACTGGAACAGCCCGCAAACCCGGTACACCCTGGTCGGCATGCGGCTGGTGCGCGAAATCTCTCCCCAGCCCCTTCCCCGGTCGCGGCGAACGAGAGAGCGTTAACAAATGTCAACTGCCGGGCGGTAGGCCGGTGCGCAGCAGCGCAGACGGCGGTTATCGCGAATAATCCGCAATTGCATTTTCGACAGGGGAGAAAACCATGCGCATAGCCGCGTTGGACGACGATGCGCTCCAGCTGGATCTGATCAAACAGGCCACGGAGGCAATGGGCCATGTCTGCCACACCCACCTCAACGGTGCCGACTTCCTGCGCGAGATGCGCCGCGAGACCTTTGACCTGTTGATCGTGGACTGGCACCTGCCAGACACGACGGGGCCCGAAGTGGTGCGCTGGGTTCGCAAGAATGTGGGCACCCAGTTGCCCATTCTGTTCGTCACGCACCGCCAGGAAGAGCTCGACATCGTCGAAGGCCTGGGCAGTGGCGCCGACGACTTCATGGTCAAGCCGGTGCGTATTGGCGAGCTCAATGCCCGCGTGTCGGCCCTGCTGCGGCGGGCCTACCCAGCCAATGTGGGGGGCGTGGTGGAGTTCGGGCGCTACCGCTTCCTGTCCGAAACCCGGTCCATCGAAATTGACGGCGTGCCCGTGGAGCTCAAGAACCGCGAGTACGATCTCGCCCTGTTTCTGTTTCAGAACATGGGCCGACTGTTGTCGCGTGACCACCTCAAGGACATCGTCTGGGGCCAGGTGGCGGATGTCATGTCGCGCTCGCTGGACACCCACATCTCGCGCCTGCGCACCCTGCTGGACCTGCGGCCCGCCAACGGCTTCATCGTCTCGGCAGTCTACGGTGTGGGTTACCGTTTTGAAGCTGTTGAGGCCCAGCGAAGGGCCTGACCCCCAACTATCAACGGCGGCATCCTCACAGGATGCCATCGCCAGCCCGCCTGCACCGAGCGGCACGAAGGAGATTTCAAGTGGCAACGAACACCGGCCGCCCCCGCTGGGCCCTGCGCGCCAGCGCGGCATTGACCCTGGGTTTCCTCGGTAGCCTGGTGGGCACCAGTGCCCAGGCGGCTCCCCCTGCCGCCACCACGCCGCAGGGCGATGAAATTGCCCACACCGTGCAGGAGGGTGACACGCTCGAAGGCCTGGCCAAGGCCTATCTGGCCGCGCCCCGGCAGTGGCCGCTGCTGCAGGCCCGCAACAAGGTGGCCAACCCCCGGCGCCTGGTGCCGGGTTCGGTGGTGTGGATTCCGGTGCGCCTGCAGCCCGCCGAGTCGGCCACGGTGGAGTTCGTGCACGGCACGGTCACCGCCCAAGCCCGCGCGGGCGACGCCCCGGCGCCCGTCACCCAGGGCGGCAAGCTTGAAGAGGGCACCGCGCTGCAGGTGGGGCCGGATGCTTTTGTCTCCGTCAAGCTGGCCGACGGCACGGTGGTGCGGGTGCAGGCGCAGTCCGAGCTGCTGCTGCGGCAGCTGCGCCGCCGGGGGCGTGCGGGCAGCCTGCAGTCGGTGCTGGAGATGCGCAGCGGTGCGGTGGAATCCAGCGTGCCACCCAATGCCGAGGCTTTTCGCCGCTTTGAACTGCGCACGCCCCTGGCCGTGACCAGTGTGCGCGGCACCCACTTTGGCGTGGCAATGGGTGAATCGGGCCAGACCACCGCATCGGTGCTCAGCGGCTCGGTGGCCGTACAGTCCCGCCAACAAGAAACCACTGGCCCATCCAATTCGTCTGCGGCAGCCGCCTCGATGCTGGCTCCGGGGCAAGGGCTGGCCGTGGCGGCCGATGGCAGCGTGGGCGCACCCCGCCCGCTGCTGGTGGCGCCCGACACATCGGGCGTCCCTGCCATGCTCAGCGATGCGAGCATTCTGGCCATCAACGTGCCACCACTGCCGGGCGCCGCGCGCTACCAGGCCCAGGTGGCGCAGGACGCCGACTTCACCCAGGTGCTGCGCCACGGCAGTTTTGCCGACGGCCAGCTGCGCTGGAAAGCCGTGGAAGACGGGCGCTACTACCTGTCGGTGCGCGCCCTGGACGACGCGGGCATCCCCGGTGTGCCTGCCGTGCAGCCTTTTGTGGTCAAGACGCGCCCCGTGGCCCCGCTGTACCAGCAACCTGCGCCCGGCGCGGTGCTGGCCAGCGGCACGGGCGAGCTGCGGTGCACGCAGGTGCCCGGTGTGGCCTGGTACCGCCTGCAGGTGGCCCGCGATGCACAGTTCACCCAGCCCGTGCTGGACGAGCAACGCCTCACCGAATGCCGCCTGCCGCTGAACACGCTGCCGGTAGGCAACTATTTCTGGCGTGCGGCCAGCCTGCTGCAGCTGCCAAACAGTCCGAGCAGTCAGGCCGACCAAGGTCCGTTTGCCCCACCCCAGCCCTTCTCGGTGGCAGACCGCCCCGCCACGCTGTCGCCCCAGTCATTGCAAGCGCAGGATGGCGACACCACGGTGCGGGTGCACTGGCCCGCGCAGCCTGGCCAGCGGTTCCGCCTGCAACTGGCCCCAGCCAACGACCTGGCGTTTGACAAGGTCGTGCTCGACACCCAGCTCGACACCCCTGCATGGACCGCCAGCAACCTGCCTGCAGGCGACTACCTCGTGCGCATCCAGGTGCTGGATCCCACGGGGCTGCAGAGCGACTTTTCGCCGCCGCGCCAGATCCGGGTCGGCTCGGGCATCAGCACGGGTTCGGGTCTGCCGGTCTCCACCTCGAACGGCCAGCCCGTGGCACGCCCTTGAGCCGCGCACGCCGTTTGCCCTGGGCCCGAGGGTTCTGAGCCCATGATGACCGCCGGACGCACCCGGGGCCAGCAGCGGCGCCTGGAATGGAGCCTTCTGGCCGCCGCCTTGCTGGGGCTGGTGGCCTGGCTCAGCACCGCCGACAGCCTGAGCCGGATGAACCACCTGGTGCAGGACGCTGGCCTGCGCCTGCTTTCGCGCCCCGCGCACCCCGACATCGTCATCGTTGCCATCGACGACCCTAGCATCGCGGCCATTGGCCGCTGGCCCTGGCGCCGGGCGCTACACGCAGAGTTGATCGCGCGCGTATCGGCACAGCAGCCCCGCGCCATCGGCATGGACGTGCTGTTCAACGAAGAAGACTTGGACTACCCCGAGGACGATGTGCTGCTGGCCGACGCCATGCGGCGCAGTGGGCGGGTGGTGCTTCCGGTGCTGCGGCGCGGTCATGGCCCGGCAGCCAACATAGCCGACCTGCCCTGGCCCGCATTTGCAGACGCCGCAGCCGGCCTGGGCCATGTGCATGTGGCCCCCGACAACGACGGCGTGGTGCGCAGCCTCTACCTGCAGGAAGGACCCGCCGCCGCGTCCTGGCAGCACTTCAGCATGGCGCTGCAATGCGTGGCCGCTTCCACATCCGCATCACACAAATCGCCCCAGTGCAATGCAGCGCGCGCCGCACCGGTGGCCGGCGGCGCTGCAGCCACAGAGCCTCCAGGCAGTGGCCCCTGGCAACGCGCTGACCGCACGCTGATTGCCTATGCCGGCGGCCCGGGCCACTTCACCACGTACTCCTACATCGACGTGCTGCGCGGCCAGGTGCCGGCAGATGCGTTTCGCGGCAAGTACGTGATCGTGGGCGCTGCGGCCTCGGGCCTGGGCGACATGTTTGCCACACCCGTGAGCGAGCAATCGCGGCTGATGCCCGGCGTGGAGGTGGTGGCCCAGGTGCTGGACGGCCGCCTGTCGGGCGTGCGGATCGAGCCTGCCGCCACCGCCCTCAACACCCTGTTCAACCTGGCGCCCGTGGTGTGCGCGCTGCTGGCTCTGCTGTTGCTGGGCCCCTTCGTGGCCTTGCTCACCAGCGCAGCGCTGGGCGTGGTCACCCTGCTGCTCAGCGTGGCCCTGCCTTCGTGGATAGGCCTGCAGTTCGCACCCGCTGCGGCTCTGACCGGGCTGGTGCTGGCCTATCCGCTGTGGAGCTGGCGGCGCCTGAGCGCAGCCGCACACTTCCTGCGACTGGAGATGGAGCGCCTGCAACGCGACGGCCTGTCGATGCGACTGCTGCACCGCCCCGGGGATTCCGGTGACTTTCTGGAAAAACGCATCAATGCTGTGGAACGCGCATCGCGCCAGTTGCGCGACCTGCACCACTTCGTAAGCGAAAGCCTGCAGCAGCTGCCCTCCCCCACCATCGTCTGCGACCCGCAGGGGCGCATCCTGCTCACCAACATGGCGGCACGCCGGCACGTGGGCGGAGACCCCCAGGTGCCGCTGCAGGGCCAGTCCGTGGTCGAACTGCTGCACGACCTGGTGCACACCGGCACCGGCCAGCCCCTGGTCACGCAGGACAAACTGCACAACCACCACATGCCCGAACAGAGCGAAGGCCGCGATGCCCAAGGCCGCAACCTGCTGGTGCTGTGCAAGCCCTTCACCGACTTGGCCAAGGCCGGCTGGCTGCTGACCCTGGTGGACCTGACGGACATGCGCCGCGCCCAGCTGCAGCGCGACCAGGCAATGAACTTCATCTCGCACGACATCCGTGCACCCAATGCATCCATCCTCACGCTGCTGGAGATGCAGCGAGCCTACCCTGGCCGCATGCCGGATGACGAGCTGATGCTGCGCATCGAGCGCTATGCACGCGCGTCGCTGGGCATGGCCGAAAATTTCGTCAAGCTCGCCAGCGCCGAGTCGCAGGAATACCGCATGGCGCCCCTGGACCTGGTGGCCGTGCTGGCCGAAACCGTGGACGACATCTGGGCCTTGGCCCGCGACCGGGGCGTGGAGGTAACCATCGCCACCGCGCCGGAAACCGCCCCCACCGTGGGCGACCGCGCCCTGCTGTCCCGCGCGCTGGCCAACGTGCTGAACAACGCCGTCAAGTTCAGCCCCGAAGAAGGCACGGTGCAGTGCTCCATCGTGCAACGGGGGGCCCACTGGATCGTGTCAGTGCGCGACGAAGGCCCCGGCATCGCCCCGGAACTGCAGGGCCAGCTGTTCGCACCCTTCCAGCGGCTGCACGACCGCAGCCACCCCGCCATCGGCGGTGTGGGCCTGGGGCTGGCCCTGGTGCACACCGTGATCCACCGGCACGGCGGAACGCTGGAAGTGGACAGCGATGTGGGACGGGGAGCGGAGTTCAGGCTGGTATTGCCTCTTCGCAACTGACAGTTCAGGGAGTAACTGACACAAACCGTGGTATCTCAAAAACCTTACTATAATCGCAGGCTTCGACACACAGGAGAGGTGGCAGAGTGGTCGAATGTACCTGACTCGAAATCAGGCGTAGTGGCAACACTACCGTGGGTTCGAATCCCACCCTCCACTGCAAGTATTGATATCAGACGGGCCCGAGTGGCCCGTTTTGCATTTCTACCTTCTACCCTACCTACCGTGGTGCAGAGCCATATAGGGGCTTGAGTGCGCATGCCGCTCCATTCGACATCCATACTCCTGGTTACTGCGGCTCTTTTGTAGGCTGTATTGCGGTAGGCGTCGTGCTACTGTACGCCTTGCCTTTTATGGGTAGGTTTCAGTTTGATGATTTGTTAGGCGTGCTCTACACGTAGCGTGCTTGTTTTGTCCCGATTACCGCTTCTTTAGCGTGATGCTGTTTGCGGTGCGTGAGATCTCTTTATATTTGCGTAGCGTCGTCAAGGCACCTACCCCACCCGCAGCAATTGCGATGGCAATTGCTGACGTGGTTGCGGGGATTCCGAGTATTCCCACTGCAGCAGCCGCTGTAAAGCCAGCTGCAGGCGCGGCGACTGGCCCAGCTGTGCCACCCGTACCCAGCGTTGCATACGTGGCGAACGCTGCGATACCAATTGCTCCAAAGGCAATTGCCCACGCTACTTGGCCTGTAGCTCGAATCCTGATTGTCTTTTTTGCAAGGTCGCCTTCAATTTCAATCTCGTCCGCGCCTGACTTTAGAGCCTCGCCAAGCTCTTTCTCGGTTTTGACTTTTCGCGCCATCAGCTTCCCCCTGAGTTTTTGCAGGATGTTACTTCAGGGCAAGACATGTCTTTCGCGCATCGTGTTCTTTGATGGTGTAGCAGCGATCCCGTGATCCTTTAATGTCCGCCAGACACTGGTTCCGCTTGTCACCATCCTTGATGCGGTAGCAAATTCCAGCGTCCCGCTTGACCTGCGCCAGACAGTACGCCCGCTTGTCCGCATCCTTGATTGCGTAGCACTCCGAGGTGCCCGCCATGGCCTCCCCCATCCAGACCACTGCGATCATGCAGAGCGGCCCGAGGAGGTAGCTTCTTGCTATGTTGCTGATGGTCATGGTGCCCTCATTCGCAGATGCTGTGGAACATAGCCTGCTCCTCGCCAGCGGTGCAGATGGTCAGTTTGAATCGCCCCGGCATTCCTAGACACTTTTGAGCCGTTGGGAATATCGCTGTTCGAACTCTACAGGGGACAGTCCTGCCGCCGATGAATGACGGCGCTGTGAGTTGTAGAACATTTCGATGTAGTTGAAGACGTCCGCTCGCGCATCGTCACGGGTTGCATAGACCCGCCTGCGGATGCGTTCGCGCTTGAGCAGTTGGAAGAAGCTCTCGGCCACAGCGTTGTCGTGGCAGTTGCCACGTCGGCTCATGCTGCTGACCAGGTTGTGCTCGCGCAGGAAGGTCTGCCACTCGTGGCCGGTGAACTGACAGCCCTGATCTGAATGAACCATGACAGGCGCATGCGGCTGGCGGCGCCATAGCGCCATCAGCAGTGCATCGAGGACCAAGCTCGTGTCAATGCGGCTGCCCATGGACCAGCCCACTACTTGGCGCGAGAACAGATCGACCACAACCGCCAGGTACAGCCAGCCTTCGTGGGTTCGGATGCAGGTGATGTCGGTGACCCAGGACTGATTGGGCTGGGCCACCTTGAACTGACGCTGTAGGTGGTTTGGCGCGACCACTGCGGGCTTGCCACCTCGCAGTCCAGGCCTGCGGCCGTAGCCCGTCTGCGAGCGCAGACCTTCGAGCTTGAGCAGCCGCGCCACGCGATGCTTGCCGCAGCGCTCACCCTGGTCGCGCATGTCCAGCGTGAGCTTGCGGTAGCCATAGACACCGCCGCTCTCCAGCCATGCCTGCTTGAGCAAGCCCAGCAGCCTCTGGTCGTCCTTGGCCCGTGGACTCTGCGGCGCTGCCTTCCACGCGTAGTAGTCGCTGGGGTGCAGCTGCATCACCTTGCACATGCGCCGCACGCTGTGTTCCGGCGCATGGCGCTGGATGAATGCGTACCTCACCCGGACTGCCTTGCAAAGTACGCGGCGGGGCGCTCCTCGGTCACACGCTTGAGTTCAGCCTTCAGTCGCCGCAGCTCCTCGGTCTGGAACGTCTGCATCTGTCTCTCTGGCACAGGCACCGCATAGGCCTTGACCCACTTGTACAGGCTATGCTGGCTTACGCCGATCCGGGCGGATACATCGGCCACCCGGTGGCCTCGTTCCGTGATCTGTTTGACCGCCTCGATCTTGAATTCTTCGGGATATGGCTGCTTTGTCATGGCACCTCCTATTGGGCCTCAGGTTTGAGGCTCGAAGGTGTCTAGTTCTGAATCGCCCCGGGTTTTGAGGAGGCTCAACACTCTGAGAGGATTGAGCCATGAAGAAAACGAACAAGTTCTCGCCCGAGGTGCGTGAGCGCGCAGTGAGAATGGTGCAGGAGCAGCGCGGGGAGTA
>NZ_JAMXAX010000114.1 GCF_023913775.1 Acidovorax facilis | reverse complement strand
CCCAAGCCCCCACCCCAGCACCCGCAGCCACCCCGGCAGCAGCAAGCGACGCCGCAGCCGTTCAGGCCGTGACCTCGGCCGTGCAGGCATGGGCGGCCGCCTGGTCGGCCAAAGACATGCAGGCCTATCTGGGCGCCTACGACAAATCGTTCGATCCACCCGGCCGCCAGACGCGCTCCGCGTGGGAAAAGGAGCGCGAGGCGCGCATCGTGGGCAAGTCCAAGATCAACGTGCAGCTGTCCGACGTTACCGTTGCGGTCAATGGCGACAAGGCCACCGCCCGTTTTCGGCAGGCCTATACCGCTGATGCACTCAACGTCACGAGCCGCAAGACGCTGGACCTGGTGAACCACAACGGCCGCTGGTCCATCGTCCGCGAATCCACAGGCGGTTGACTGTGAACCCCGACCCTGGGCCTGCGCAGCGTGCGCGGGCTGTGCCTGCTGCCGAGCCCCTGAAGGCCTGAACCTGAAACCGCGCATGTTTGTGGAGTTGTCCGCACCAAGCCGCCGGGCTGCGGCAGGCACCCTGTTCCTCGCCGCACTGCTGCAGGCAGCACCGGCGCACGCCCAGAGCGGAAAAGTGCGCCGCGCCGCCACCCAGCCTTCGACAGAGCCAGCCGACACCAAGGCGCCCAACCTGCGCGACGGACAGGCGGAAACACGCCTGCTGGCCGTGTACAAGCTCATCGCAGAAGGCCGCAGCCGCGAGGCACTGGCCCAGGCCGAAACCCTTGCACGCGACTATCCCAACTTCCAGCTGGCGCAACTGGCCGTGGGCGACCTGCTGATGTCGCGCACGCGGCCCATCCGCCGCATGGGCGATGTGCCAGAGCCCGACACAGCACGCAGCCTGCAGGTAGCCACCACCCTGGAAGAGCTGCGCAACGAATCGCGCCAGCGCGTGGACGCCCAGCGCAGCCGCCCACCCGCGCACAGCATTCCCGCCCAGTTCCTGGAACTCTCGCCCCGCTCGCGCCATGCCATTGCAGTGGACGCTTCGCGCTCGCGCCTGTACCTTTTCGAGAACACGCCCAAGGGCCTGCAGTTGGTGGCCGACTACTACGCCTCGGTCGGCAAGCTGGGTATCGAGAAAAGCCTGGAGGGCGACCAGCGCACACCGCTTGGTGTGTACTTCATCACCAGCCGCCTGGACCCCGCCACGCTCAAGGACTTCTACGGCGCAGGCGCGCTGCCCATCAACTACCCCAACCCGCTGGACCAGAGCCGGGGCAAGACCGGCAGCGGCATCTGGCTGCATGGCACGCCACCCGACCAGTTTGCCCGCGCGCCCCTGGCCACCGATGGCTGCCTGGTGCTGGCCAATCCCGACCTGGAACGCATTCTGCGCACGGTGGAGCCCCGTTCCACCCCCGTGGTCATTGCGCGCCAGCTGCAGTGGGTAGCGCCCCACGCCGTGCAGGCGGACCGCAAGTCTTTCGACGCGGTGCTCAATGCCTGGCGCAACGCCAAGACCCAGGGCGACATGAACCGGTTGCTCGGCTTTTACGCGCCAGACTTCCAGAGTTACCGCAAAAAACCGCTCAACGAATGGACCCAGGTGCTCCAGGCGGAGACCCGCGCCCTGAAAGGCCGGGAACTCCACCTCAAGGACAAGTCTTACCTGCGCTGGACAGACTCTGCCGACACCATGGTGGTAACGTTCGGCGAAGTCGCCGAAGGCGCCCGCACGGGTCCCGTCAAACGCCAGTACTGGGCGCGGCGGGGCCAACAATGGCAGATATTTTTCGAAGGAGTGATTGGATGATTTCCAGAAGAAATTCGACCCTGGCGCTTGCTGGTATTGCGCTGACAGCTATTTTTTCAGTAGCACCTACACAGGCGCAAGACGCCCCCAAGGTGAAGCTGTCCACCTCGATGGGGGACATCGTGGTGCAACTCGACCCGGCCAAGGCACCCAAGACGGTGGAAAACTTCCTGGGCTACGTCAAGGACAAGACCTATGACGGCACCGTGTTCCACCGCGTGATCGATGGTTTCATGATCCAGGGCGGTGGCTACACCGCTGACCTCATTCCCAAGCCCACCAAGGCCCCTATTCCCCTTGAAGCCAACAACGGCCTCAAGAACGACACCTACACCATCGCGATGGCGCGCACGGGCAACCCCAACTCGGCCACATCGCAGTTCTTCATCAACGTGAAGGACAACGCCATGCTCAACGCCCCGAGCCCCGACGGCCATGGCTATGCCGTGTTCGGCAAGGTGGTCGAAGGCACGGCCGTGGTGGACAAGATCAAGGCCGTGGCCACCGGCAACAAGGGCCCGCACCAAAACGTGCCCACCACTCCCGTCACCATCAACTCCGCCACCCTGGTGAAGTGAACCCGCCATTTTTTTGAAGGAAGCATTGCCATGAGCAACCCCCAGGTCGAACTGCACATCACCGGCTACGGTGTCATCACCCTCGAACTCGACGCCGCCAAGGCCCCCAAGTCGGCCGAGAACTTTCTGGCCTATGTGAACAAGGGCCACTACAACAACACCATCTTCCACCGTGTGATCCCAGGCTTCATGGTGCAAGGCGGTGGCTTTGAGCCCGGTATGACGCAAAAGGCGTCCGACGCGCCCATCGAAAACGAAGCCAACAACGGCCTCAAGAACGCCAACTACACCGTGGCCATGGCCCGCACCAGCGACCCACACTCGGCCACCGCCCAGTTCTTCATCAACGTGGCCGACAACGGCTTCCTGAACCACACCGCACCGTCGGCCCAGGGCTGGGGCTATGCCGTGTTCGGCAAGGTCGTCTCAGGCACCGACGTGGTGGACAAGATCAAGGCCGTGAAGACGGGCCGCAAGGGTTTCCATGACGACGTGCCGAAGGAAGACGTGATCATCGAGAAGGCAGTCGCTCTCTGATCTGACTTCCAAGTCCGTGACCACGACCGTGCCTCGGTTCGAGGAGCTTGTCGCTCCGTCGCACTGGCGCACGGTCGATTTCATTTCGGACCTGCACCTGCAGGCCAGCGAGCCCGCCACGGTGGCTGCTTTCGAGCACTACCTGGCCACCACCACGGCCGATGCCCTCTTCATCCTGGGCGACCTGTTCGAGGTGTGGGTGGGCGATGACGCCATGGGCGAACCTGGTAGTTTCGAGGCCGAAGGCTGCACCGCCCTGCGGGCCGCCGCGCAGCGCCTGCCCGTGTACTTCATGCACGGCAACCGCGACTTTCTGGCGGGCCCGGGGTTCCTGGCGCAGTGTGGCATCACTGGGCTGGCAGACCCGACGGTGCTGGTGTTTGGCGGCCAGCGCTTCGTGCTCAGCCACGGCGACCTGCTGTGCCTGGACGATGTCGAGTACCAGCGCTTTCGCGTGCAGGCCCGCAGTGCCGAGTGGCAGCAGCAGTTTCTGGCGCAGCCCCTGGCCACACGTCGCGCGCAGGCCCGTGGCATCCGCCAGGAGAGCGAGGCACGCAAACAGTCGGGCGTCACCTATGCCGACATAGACGGCCCGGCCGCCATCACCTGGCTGCAGGCGGCCCAGGCGCATACGCTCATTCACGGCCACACCCACCGACCCGCCGACCATGTGCTGGCGCCCGGCCTGCAGCGCGTGGTGCTCAGCGACTGGGATGCCGCTGCACGACCGCCCCGCGCGGAAACACTGCGTTTGTCGCACACGGGCTTGGAACGGCGGTCCCTGACCCCCAAGTACTCGCGATCCTGAACTGCGCGGGGTTTCACCACCCGCTGCCTGATCGCCATGCCCCCTCTTTTCAATCGGCTCTGGAGCCGCGTCCGCGCCACGGTGGCCCCCGTGCCCGACATCTCGGCCACGCTGTGGCTCCAGACCCTGCAGCGTTACCCGTTTCTGGCGGCGCTCTCGCTGCACGACCAGTCCAAGCTGCGCGCCTTGAGCGCCCTCTTCCTGCACCACAAGGAGTTCCACGGCGCGCACGGCCTGGTGGTGACCGACGCCATGGCCATCGACATTGCAGCGCAAGCCTGCCTGCCCCTGCTGCATTGGGGCAACCCGGCCAAGGCGCTGGACTGGTACGACGATTTCGTGGGCATCGTGCTGCACCCTGGCGAAGCCGTGGCGCGCCGCCAGACGGTGGACGAGGCCGGCGTGGTGCATGAACACACCCAGGTGCTGCTGGGCGAGGCCATGGAGCGCGGCCCCATCATGCTCAGCTGGGAGCACGTGGCCAATGCCACCGAGAACACGGCACGCGGCCACAACGTGGTGGTGCACGAGTTCGTGCACAAGCTCGACATGAAGAGCGGCGAACCCAACGGCTGCCCGCCCTTGCCCGCAGGCTTCATGGGAACACGCACCGGACGCGCCGCCTACGAGGCCTGGTGGGCCGCCTGGGAGCCGGCGTACGAGCAGTTCCGCGAGCGCGTGATCCTGGCCGAGCGCTTCGGCGCAGAACGCCCCTGGTTGGACGCCTACGGAGCCACATCACAGTCCGAGTTTTTTGCGGTGGCCTGCGAGGCGTACTTTGTGAACCGCGATAGGTTTGCGCAGGAGTTCCCGGTGTTGATGCCGGTGCTGGATGCGTTCTTCGTTGCCGGGGGTTGCAGCTCGTCCTGACAAATTGAAGCCACCAAGGCGAGGCGGCCTCAACGCCAGGCGTTTGCAATGCAGATCAGGGCAACCGTCGCCGTGACTCTGGCATGCCCATCGTCTGCATCTGTTGCGAATCGAAACAATGTGCATTCGTTTCGTATCTTTGCGGTAGCCTCGGAGAGACACGACCACCGCGCGGCCCAACAAGCTCACAGATGGCGCAAAGGTGGTGCTCCCAATCTCTTCGTCAGAAAGCGCTTCATGTCAGGTGTTGTCTCAAGGATTCCGTTCCAACGCGTGGGCATTCTTGCTGCATTGGTAGTCCCGCTACTCAGCGCATGCGGAGGTGGCGGCTCTTCAGACCCGGTTACCGCCCCGCCAACCACGCAGCCCCCACCTGCTCCCGCGACGCCCCTGTCGCTGCTTGCCGGCAACACCGACGGTGCGGGTAACCTGGATGGCGCAGCGCAGTCCACCGCGCGCCTCAGTGCCTACATCGGCGGGATGGCCGTGAACAGCACGGGTGAGGTCGTCATCGTGGACAGTGGCAACAACCAGGTCCGCAAACTCAGCGCCGACAGGACGCAGGTCACGACGCTGGCGGGTGGCAGCGATGCCGGGGTGTTCAACGTCCCCTCCAACCATGCCGACGGCTCCGGCACGGCCGCGCGGTTCTACCACCCCATGGGCGTTGCGGTCGATGCGGCCGGGAACACTTACGTGGCGGACACCGACAACCACCTGGTGCGCAAGATCAGCGCGGCCGGTGCAGTGACCACCCTCGCTGGCAAGCCCGGCGTCTGCGGCAACCAGGATGGAGCAGGTAGCGCGGCAACCCTATGCAGGCCTGCCAGCATTGCCGTGGACAAGGCCGGGAACTTGTACGTGGCGGAAGTCAGGGAATCCACGACACACAGTTCAGTTGCCAACCCCATCCGCAAGATCGCACCCACGGGTGAAGTGACCACGCTGACCAGCAAGGCCAGCCAGAACCCGACTTTGGTCTTCATCTCCGGCCCTGCCATCGAGATCTACCGTCCGGTGCTTCTGGCCACCGATTCGACCGGAGTTCTCTACGCGGCAGACCCGAACGACCACGTGATCCGCAGGTATGCGGCCGATGGCCAGCCCACCGTGGTGTCCGGCGTCGTGGCCGCCAACAACGAGGGCAATACGGATGGTGCCGCGTCCGTGGCAAAGTTCAGCTACCTCAAGGCGATTGCATTCGACACAGCGAATCGCCTGTTCGTACTGGACTGGTACGGAACCCCGGCCATCCGCCAGATTGGCAGCGACGGAAGCGTGACCACCCTCGTTCGTGCCAACTCCTGCAACTTCGCAGGGGACGGCACTGGGGCCGGGCCAGGCACCTTCTGCACTGCGGACCAGATGACCGTCACTCCCGACGGACGGTTCCTCGTCGCCGAAACCGGCATGACCCGCTCCGCTGCGGGCTTCAATACTTTCAGCTATGCCCAGCTGCGCAGCTACACGCCCCAAGGCACCTCCACCGTGGTGGCCGGCATCCCCGCTGCCGCAGGTGCGGACGATGGACAGGGCAGCAGCGCGCGGTTCGCCACACCTGGCTCGATCGCGTTGAACCCTGCCGGCACGCTCTACGTGCGCGACGAGGGCAACCGCACCATCCGCACCGTGCAGGCCGACGGCCTCGTGCGCACCCTGGGCAAGCCAGGCGGCCATTGCGCTGCGATCACCGGCCTGGGCGAGGACGTGCTGTCCAACTCCACGGCCCCCTTGGCCACCGATGGCGCGGGCAACCTCTACACCATTGACGATGCGCGCATCCTTAAAACCGCCAACTGCCAGGCCGTGCTTCTGGCCGACCTGGCGCCATGGCTGGACAAGGTGCCAACGGCTTTCCTCGGTGTCGCATCCGGCATTGCGGCCGACACCGCCGGCAACGTGTACGTCGCCAGCCTCAAGGGCGCCATCTTCAAGATCGATACCAAGGGCGAAGTCACCCTGTTTGCCGGCAGCGTGGGCACGGTGGGCCATGTGGACGGGCAAGGCGCGGCGGCGCAGTTTTCGGCGCTGGGTCAGATGACCACCGATGCGGCGGGCAACCTGTATGTGATCGACGGCCTGTTTTACGACACCAACAAGGTGGGGCCGACCGTTCGCAAGATCACTCCGTCCGGCGCGGTCACCACGCTGGCGGGCAGCCCCAGCGCGGCCCCTGGCTACGCGGATGGTCCTGCCGCGGCCGCCCGCTTCACCGTGCAGCAGTACGCAGGCTGGCCCGCGCAGACGGCCAGCCTCGCCGTGGACAACAGAGGCAACGTCTATGTCACCGATCCCTTCACCAGCGTGGTCCGCAAGATCGGCACCGATGGCCAGGTCAGTACTCCGGTGGGCCAGGCATGGAAATACGGTTTTGCTGCGGGAGACCTGCCGGGCATCATCAACCGCCCGACAGGTATCGCCGTGCGCGGCAGCATGATGTACCTCTCGGTGCCGAACGCCGTGGTGCAGGTGCAGTTGCCGTAGTCAGCGCCCGGCTGACCGTGGTGCGCGGCGCCCACGCTGGGCGTGCTGCGGCCACGGCACCCCCCTCATTCCTTTTGCGTCACTGCTGCAGCATGCCAGCTGGCGGACGCGCCCCATCCGTTCATCACTTTTACTGAGGTACACGCCCATGCCAAGTTCACCCATATCCAGCCGCCGTCGGCTGTCCCGCACACTCTGGGCCTCGCTGGCCGTGTCCGCGCTGGTGTCCTGCGGTGGAGGTTCGGGCGGTGACGCCCCGCCCCCGCCGCCTCCACCGCCACCCGCCACGCCCTTGGCGCTGCTGGCCGGCACCACCGAGGGGCCGGGCACGCAGGACGGGATGGGCACGGCGGCCAAGCTCAGCACCGAGAGCGGCGGCATGGCACTGACACCCACCGGCGATGTACTGATCGCCGATCCGGGCAACCACACCATTCGCAGGCTCGCGCCCACCGGGCAGCTCAGCACCTGGGTGGGCGGAGGCCCCACCCGCAGCGATGCCAGCAGCGAGGGGCCGCGCTATTTGGATGCCGCGGGCACCGCCGCCCGCTTCAATGTCCCCCTGGCCGTGGCGGTGGATGCGGCTGGCAACGCCTATGTGGCAGACGCCGGCAACCACCTGGTGCGCAAGATCGATACCGCGGGCAACGTCACCACGCTGGCCGGCCAGGTGGGCGTGTGCGGCAATGCCGATGGCACGGGAACGGCGGCCACGCTGTGCAGCCCGACCAGCATTGCGGTGGACCGGGAGGGCAACGTGTTTGTGTCCGAATGGGCGCCAACCTTGCAAGACTTCTCCCAAACGCCGACAGGCAATCCCATTCGCAAAATCACGCCCGCAGGGGCAGTCACAACGGTCATCTTCAGGGCCAGCCAGAACGCCACCCCGGGCTTCGGGCGCAACAACCCTAGCCGCCTGTACCCCGTCAACCTAGCGACCGACTCCACAGGAGCCCTGTACGCTGCAGACCCCAACGACCACGTAGTGCGCAAGTACGCGCCCAACGGCCAGGCGACGGTGCTGTCGGGCACCGTGGCCCTCAATAACGCGGGCCACTTGGATGGAGCGGCTAGCGCGGCCAAATTTGGTGCGCTGCAGGCCATCGCGATAGACCGCTCCAACCGAGTTTTCGTTCTGGACCGGCATGAGGGCACCCCCGTACGCGAGATTGCGGCCGATGGCTCCGTGACCACCGTGCGACGCGCAGCAGACTGCAACTACGGCGCCGACGGCCTGCCGCCTGCCTTCTGCGCGGGCAAACGCCTGGCGGTGGACGCCGAAGGTCGCTTTCTCATCACGGAAAGCGGTCCCTCCGACACCTTTCAAACGTACGCGGTCATCTACCGCATGCCGCGCAATGGTGCGCCCGACCTGCAGGTAGGCACCGCCCCGTTGCCGGGACATGCCGACGGCCGCGGCAGCGCCGCGCGCTTTGACAGCCCCGGCGCGCTGGCGGTGGACAAGGCAGGCACGCTGTACGTGCGCGACCGCAACAACGCCGCACTGCGCACCGTCACGTCCGATGGCACGGTGGCCACGCTCGGCCGGGCCAAGAACCCGTGCGCGCAAGTCACCGGGCCGATCAACGACGTGGCCTTCTGCGGCTCGGCGCCGCTGTCCATCGACGGTGCCGGCAACATTTATTCGTATGACTTCAAGCGCATCCTGAAGACCAGCCCTACCGGCAACGTCACGGTGCATGCCGACCTCACCGCCGCATTCGACGCGATACCGGGCTTCCTGCTCGAGGGGCTGACCGGCATGGTCGTCGACAGCGGCGGTACCGTGTATGCGGTGTCCCTGCGCAGCGTAATCTTCAAGATCACCCCGGCCGGCGCTGTCAGCGTGTTTGCGGGAAACCCCAACGCGCGCGGGCACGCCGACGGCCCGGCCGCCTCAGCGCAGTTCTCCGCCATGGGCCACATGACCATGGACCCCGCCGGCAACCTGTATGTGGTGGACGGCCGCTACCACAACGCGACGGGTGTGGGCCCCACCGTCCGCAAGATCACACCCGCCGGGGTGGTGAGCACGATCGCGGGGCGCCCCGACCTGCCGCCGGGGCTCGTGGACGGCCCGGCGGCCTCGGCGCAGTTGACGGTCGACACGGGCGCGCCCATTTCGGACTCGCACGCCTGGCTGGCCGCCGATGCCAGCGGCAACGTCTACGTGACCGATCCGCGCAACCGCGTGGTGCGCAAGATCGGAGCCGATGGCCAGGTGAGCACGCTGGTGGGCCAGCGCTGGAACAAGGGGTTCGCGGCCGGTCCGCTGCCGGGCCTGATCGACGAACCCACGGGCATCGCCGTGAATGGCGCTACGCTGTACCTCTCCACGTCCAACGCGGTGGCGGCTGTCAAACTGCCCTGACCATGTGGCTGCGGCCCCTGGCGCACCGAAAGGGCCAAGGTGCAAGGCGCCTTTGGCGCCTTGCAGTCGGCATGGCGGGTGGGCGCTGCAAAAAAGCAGTTCCACGAATCAGTGTCGGCCCTGGCGCCCGTTGGTATTGCGTTGGCCGCTATAAAAAACAAGGCACTTCAACACCTGCTGGAATCCAGCCAGCTGCTGGATGCCTGACGGATTCAGGCCCGACAACGGTTCACGCCGACAGCGCCTGCTCGACCGCCAGTTTGGCTTCTTCCAGACTGCTGAAAAACCGTGTGGGCTGGGGCATGGCCTTGGGCAGATGGGGTGGCGCTGGCCACAGGCGCTCGTCCATCCAGACCGCCGTCCAGCCGCCAATGTCCTTGCGCTTGATGGAGCAAAGTGCTTGCCCATCCATCATGGCTGTCCAGGTGGTCGGCGGGTTGTGGTCCCAGGTGACGTGTGTCATGGCGCCCTCTCGCGGTTGCTGGGCCATTGTAGGAAGCCTGCGCCGAATTGGGCAACGGCATTCACCCACCCCACCCCGGCGGCGGAATTGCGAAGTCGCGGAACGACAGCAGGCGCCCACATGGCGCCCGTGTTCGTCAGCCAGCGGCCATCGCGCGTCGTGCAGCTTGGGCCACGCTGGAAGCGTCTACGCCAAAAAATTGGCGCAGTGCAGCGCGCGTGTCGCTGCGTCCAAATCCGTCCGTGCCCAGGGTCACATACTTGCGGCCCTCGGGGACAAGTGCCCGCACCGTCTCGGGCACGGCGCGCACGTAGTCGGTGGCTGCAATCACAGGCCCGCGTGTTGGGGCCAGCTGCTGCGTCAGCCATGCGGATGCAGGCGCGGATTCGCCCGCCAGCCAACGCTGCTCGCACGCCACACCATCGCGCGCCAGCTCGCTCCAGCTGGTCACGCTGAGCACTGTCACTTCCACGCCTTCTGCGGCCAGCAGTTCGGCGGCCTTGACCACCTCGGTCAGGATGGCGCCAGAGCCCATCAGGGTGACGGATTTGGATGAAATCGTGCTCTCGCGCTTATCTATCAAGCGCGAGTAGCTCTTAAAAACATAGCAACCACGCAACACACCTTCTGCCGCACCGGCGGGCAGGTCGGGCTGGGCGTAGTTCTCGTTCATCAGTGTCACGTAGTAGAAAACGTCGCGCTGCTCGGTCACCATCTCGCGCATGCCAGCATCGATGATCACGGCCATCTCGCCTGCGTAGGCTGGGTCGTAGGCCTTGCAGTTGGGGATGGTGGCCGCCACCAAGTGGCTCGATCCATCCTGGTGCTGCAGCCCCTCTCCGCCCAGCGTGGTGCGGCCCGACGTGGCGCCCAGCAAGAAGCCGCGCGCACGCTGGTCGGCCGCGGCCCAGATGGCATCGCCCACGCGCTGGAAGCCG
The DNA here is from genome assembly GCF_023913775.1 of Acidovorax facilis. Classification (GTDB taxonomy): domain Bacteria; phylum Pseudomonadota; class Gammaproteobacteria; order Burkholderiales; family Burkholderiaceae_C; genus Acidovorax; species Acidovorax facilis. The sequence continues at coordinate 8,334 of NZ_JAMXAX010000114.1, read as the reverse complement.
AACATTGAGTAGTAAATGTAAAACGGCAGCATGGCCAGGCCGTGCACGCTGTAGCTGGTGGCGGCTGCCGTCCAGCTCGCAATGGCGCCGGCTTCGCTGATGCCTTCTTCCAGAATCTGGCCGTCCAGCGCCTCGCGGTAGCTCAGCACCGAGCCGATGTCCTCGGGCGCGTAGCGTTGGCCCACGCTGCTGTAGATGCCGACCTGCTTGAACAGATTGGCCATGCCAAAGGTGCGCGCCTCGTCGGCCACGATGGGCACGATGCGCGGGCCCAGCGTGGCGTCCTTGAGCAAGGTACCCAGCATGCGCACGAAGGCCATGGTGGTGCTCATCTCCTTGCCATCGGCTTGTAGCGCGAACTGGGCGTAGCTTTCGATCGCCGGCACGGGCAGCGCCTCGCAGGCCGTCTCGCGGCGCGGCAGGTAGCCGCCCAGGTTCTGGCGATGGCTGCGCAGGTAGCGCATCTCGGGACTGTCTTCAGCGGGCTTGAAGAAGGCGAGGCTCGTGGCCTGCTCGTCGCTCAAAGGCAGGTTGAAGCGGTTGCGGAACTCGATGAGGTCGGTCTCGTCCAGCTTCTTCTGGCTGTGCGTGGTCATCTTGCCCTGCCCGGCCGTGCCCATGCCGTAGCCCTTCTTGGTGTGCGCCAGGATCACCGTGGGCTGGCCTTTGTGGGCGCTGGCTGCGGCATACGCGGCGTGGATCTTCACCAGGTCGTGCCCGCCGCGCTTCAGGCGGTCAATCTGCTCGTCCGTCATGCCCTGGGCCAGGGCCGCCAGCTCGGGGTTCTGGCCGAAGAAGTTGTCGCGGTTGAAGCGTCCATCCTTGGCGGCAAAGGTCTGCATCTGGCCGTCCACCGTACCTTCCAGCGTTCGCACCAGGGCGCCGGTCAGATCGCGGGCGAACAGGCCGTCCCAGTCGCTGCCCCACACCAGCTTGACCACGTTCCAGCCAGCACCCGCGAACAGGCGCTCCAGCTCGTCGATGATGCGGCCGTTGCCGCGCACCGGGCCATCCAGGCGCTGCAGGTTGCAGTTGACCACCCAGACCAGGTTGTCCAAGCCCTCGCGCGCGGCCAGGGTCAGGGCACTCATGGATTCGGGCTCGTCCATCTCGCCATCGCCAAACACGCCCCACACCTTGCGTTGGCTGCAGTCGAGCAGATTGCGGTGCGTGAGGTAGCGCATGAAGCGCGCGTGGTAGATGCTGCTGATGGGGCCGATGCCCATCGAGCCGGTGGGAAACTGCCAGAAGTCCGGCATCAGCCACGGGTGTGGGTAGCTCGAAAGGCCTTGTGCGCCCGCAGCCGGAGCGGTCAGCTCCTGGCGGTAATGCATGAGATCTTTTTCGGACAAACGCCCTTCGAGAAATGCACGTGCATACACGCCCGGCGCGCTGTGGGGCTGGAAGAACACCAGGTCGCCCCGGTGCTGGCCTTCACCCACACCCTCACGTGCATGGAAGAAATGGTTAAAGCCGCTCTCGAACAAGTCGGCCGCGCTCGCATAACTGGCGATGTGGCCACCCAGTTCGCCATACGCCTGGTTCGCGCGCACCACCATGGCCAGCGCGTTCCAGCGCACGATGGAAGCCACGCGCTCCTCGATGGCCAAGTCGCCGGGGAACACGGGCTGGTCCTGTACCGCCACGGTGTTCACGTACGGCGTGTTCAGGTCGGGCTGCCAGCCAATCCGCTGCGCACGCGCCACCCGCACCAGCTCCTGCAGCATGTGCCGCGCCCGCTCGGGGCCTTCGGTGGCCACAAGGGCCAGAAAGGCGTCGCGCCATTCGGCGGTCTCCTGGGGGTCAGTGTCGGCCAGGGCATCCTGGGTGTGGAGCAGATGGGAAGGCAAGGGGGCATTCATAGGAGCACACTCTAGAAGGATTTGCAAAAAATGTGATGCCGAATCGCGAAAATTAGCCATCTATAGCAGCACAATATTCCACCAAAAACCAATATTGCAGCACATGAAGCTTGACACCACCGATCTGCGCATACTGGCCGAACTGCAGGCCGATGGCTCGCTCTCCAACGTGGAGCTGGCCCGGCGTGTGCATCTCTCGCCGTCTCCCTGCCTGGCACGCGTGAAGGCACTGGAGACCGAGGGTGTCATCGCCCGTTATGTAGCGCTGGCCAACGCCGCCGCACTGGGGCTGGGACTGAACGTGTTCATCAGCATCAGCCTGAAAAGCCAGAGCAAGGAAGCGCTGGCCGACTTTGAACAGCGCATTGCCGAGCACGATGAGGTGATGGAGTGCTACCTGATGAGTGGCGACTCGGACTACCTCATCCGCGTGGCACTGCCCGACATTGCGGCGCTGGAGCGCTTCATCGTCGAACAGCTTTCCCCCATTCCAGGGCTGGAGAAGATCCGCTCCAGCTTCGCGCTCAAGCAGGTGCGTTACAAGACGGCGCTGCCGCTGCCGCAGTCTTCCCCGTAGTGGAATCGGCCTTGAAATCCAGCGCCTGCACCAGGTCCAGTGCCTGACCAATATCGGCCAGCAGGTCATCCAGGTCCTCCAGGCCGACCGACAGGCGCACCAGCCCTTCGGCAATGCCGTGGGCGGCACGCTGCTCGGGCGTGTAGGTGGAATGCGTCATGCTGGCCGGGTGCTGGGCCAGCGTCTCGGCATCGCCCAGGCTCACGGCGCGGGTGACGAGCTGCAACGCGTCCATGAAGCGCACGCCCGCCTGCAGGCCACCACGCAGCTCAAAAGCGATCATCCCGCCCATCTGGCGCATCTGCTGCTTTGCCAGCGCGTGCTGGGCAAAGCTGGGCAGGCCGGGGTAGTGCACGGCCGCCGCAGCCGGGTGGGCGGCGATGAACTCGGCCACGTTCTGAGCGCTCTGGCAGTGGCGGTCCATGCGCAGCGCCAGCGTCTTGAGGCCGCGCATCACAAGGTGCGCGTCCTGCGCCGACATCACAGCACCCGTCATGTCTTTGAGACCATACAAGCGCACGCGCTGGGCCAGTTCTGCATCGGCAAACACGGCCGCGCCTGCGGTCAGGTCACCATGGCCACCGAGGTACTTCGTCATGGAATGCACGCTCACATCGGCACCCAACAGCAGGGGCTGCTGCAGGTAAGGCGTGCAGTAGGTGTTGTCCACCACCACCTTGGCGCCCTGGGCGTGGGCCAGGGCCGAAACGGCGGCAATGTCCACCAGCCGCATGTTGGGGTTGGCCGGGGTTTCCAGGTAGACCACGCGCGTCTTCTGGCTCAGCGCGGCGGCCACGTGGGCCGGGTCGGTCATGTCCACATGGCGCACGCTCACGCCAAAGCGGCCCAGCCCGTTGTGCAAAAACGAGAAGGTGCAGCCATACAGCGTAAGGTCGGCCAGGATTTCATCGCCCGGCTCCAGCATGGACCACAGCGTGGCCGTGATGGAGCCCATGCCCGAACCGAACACCACGGCGCCTGCGCCTTGCTCCAAGCTGGCCAGGCGCCCCTCCAGCAACGCCAGTGTGGGGTTGGCGATGCGGGTGTAAAAGTAGCCGGGCTCCTCGCCCGCAAAGCAGCGCGCGCCATACGCCACATCAGGGAACGCAAAGGTAGCGGAGGTGTGAATAGGCGGCACCAGTGCGCCCTGGTGGTCGGCCGGGTTGTAGCCGTGATGGATGGCGCGGGTGCTGAAACCGGTGGCGAGTGTGCGGGTCATGTTTGTCTCCTGGAGATATAGAGATTCTTCAACCCACCAGCAGGCAAATATTCGCCTTTTTCACCCTGTATTTGCCAGCAGAGGGCAAAATTTGCCCCAATCCTTCAAATCTGCGCTGCACACCGACTGCCATGCACCCTCATCCGCTAGACCCCGTGGACCGCACAATCCTCAACGCCCTGCAACGCGACGGCCGTGCCACCGTGGGCGATCTGGCCGAAGCGGTTTCGCTGTCCACCTCCCCGTGCTGGAGGCGCGTGCGCGCGCTGGAGGATGCGGGCGTGATTGCGGGCTACCACGCCCATCTGCACCGCCAGCGTGTGGGCTGGGGCGTACTGGGCTTTGTGCAGCTGGCGCTGCACGACCACACGGCTGACACCACATCGGCCCTGGAGCGCGAGGTCATGGCGATGCCCCAGGTGTTGTCGTGCCACAACCTTTCGGGCCGCTACGACTACCAGCTGGAGGTGGTGGCGGCCGACCTCGCATCGTTTGCCGACTATGTGCGCACCCATGTGCGCAGCCTGCCCGGCGTGCGTGAGATTTCCACGAGCTTCTCGCTCAAGGAGGTCAAGCGCACCATGGCACTGCCGCTGTAGCCAGCGCGCAGCAGCCCCTCACATCCTTTACCGCTGGGGGAGCTGCAACTCGCTGGTTGCCACGCGCTTGCGCAGATCACGGACCAGCGCTTTCGCCCGCGCCTGGTTCGCTGGCCCCATGCGCACCAGAATCTTCTGCCCGCTGGAGAGCGATTCCAGCGCCGGGTCCACAAACTCATAGCGCACCCACGGGCGCAGGTTGGGCACATCGGTGTTGACGGGCGTGAGCTTCACGCGCAGCGGGCTTTTGGGTTCGGGCGCCAGCAGCAAGTGGTCCAGCACGGCCACCAGGCGGTCGTTGAAGTAGCGCTTGGGGTAGCCCAGCTCTTCATACGCCTGCTGGAACAGCGGGTACAGCCGCGCATACAAGGCCACGGCAGGCTCCAGGGGCACGGCTTCGGCAAAGGTCAAAAAGGCGCTGTAGCGGGCGGCATTGGTAGTGGCAATCGTGGTGGGGGCATCGCCCTCGCCGTCGCCATCTACCACAAAGCGCTGCGGCATGGGCTGTACCGGCCACATGCGCGACGGGGCCTGGGCGCGGCCCAGGTTGTCTACCGTGGCCACCACGCGGCGGACAAAACCTTCGGTCAACAAGAACGACGCGACCTTGTCGCTACCCAGCAATTCGGCCAGCAACTCCGCCACTCGCTTGTCGGATTCAGCCACTGCAGGCAAGGCGGTGTCTGCCGGGGCCAGCGCATCCACAGGGTTCTGGGGACCCGATGCCTCGGGCATAGGCGGTGGGGCCACGGGCGCTTCGGGTGCGCTGGCCACAGGGGGCGGCGCCACCGGGGCCTCCACCGGGCGCAGCCAGAACCACCAGGCGGCTCCGGCGCCGACCGCACAGGCAAGCACGGCGGCAATGATCCACGGTGTGGAGGATGCGCGCGGTGGCGCGGGGCGGAACTCGGCGGTTTCGTTTTCAGGCATCGGATCTCCTTCAAGACGGGAACAACCCTTGTCCGAGCGGCTGCGGCGCAGGGCGTTCCCTATCAATCCCCCTGGGGATCTGCTTGATTGGAAACCTGCTGGATGAGGCGCCGGTAACGCGATGTAGACCGCGCCCCGGAAGCCCGCGACTAAAACGCCGTTGGCGTTGTCGACAATGACTCCAGCCACGCCACCGTGGCCGCCAGCTCAGAAGGTCGGATCTCGTGCGCGCTGGGGAACTCGTGGTACGTCACCGTCACCGGCAGCGGCGCCATGTGGTGCGCGATGGCCTGCGCGTGGGCCAGGGGGATCACGTTGTCGTGCGTGCCGTGGCTCAGCCACAGCCGTTTGCCCCGCAGCGCGTCGGCGGGCGCACTCAAAGGCACCACCTGCTGCAGCAGCCGGCTGTGCCACACCAGCGCGGCCTGCATCAGCGCGGGCCGGGTCAGCAGCAGCGACAGCGCCATGATGCCGCCCTGGCTGAAGCCGCCCACCACCACGCGCTCGGGCGGAATGCCCAGTTGCTCGGCGGCAGATTCGACCGCCTGGGCCACCAGGGCGCGGCTTTGCGCCTCTTGCTCTTCATTGATGGTGCGCTCGCCACCGGGCTCGATCGAAAAATCAAACCACGCGTGCGCGCCCGGCCCCATGCGAAACGGTGCGCGCAGGCTGAGCACGTGGAACCGATCCGGGATCTGCGGCGCCAGGCTGAACAGGTCCTGCTCGTTGCTGCCCACGCCGTGCATCAGCACCAGCAGCCAGGGGCGGGGGGTGGTGGAAGCAGCGGGTCGCTGCAAAAATGTGAGCGGTAGATTGAGCATAGACAAGCGCCAGCGGCATTTTTAGCTAAAAAACTTACTTAAACCGCCCGTCCTGCGACAGGCTCCAGGGCAAAAGCATCCATCGACAGCATGCTGTACATCACCTCGCGGCTCAAGTAGTTTGCGTGCAGATCGTCGCCCGCCGCGCCCAGCGCGAAGAAGATGGGCAAGAAATGGTCTTCGGTCGGGTGGGCGCGGCTGGCATGGGGGGCCTGGGTACGGTAGTTGAGCAGCGCGGCCATGTCGCCACGTGCCAGTGCGTCCTCGATCCAGCGGCTGAATTCCAGCACATAGGGCGCGGGCGCACGTTCGCCGCCAAAGAATTCGGCCAGGTTGTGCGTCATGCTGCCGGACCCCACCACCAGCACGCCCTGGCTGCGCAGGCTGCGTAGCGCGGCACCCAGTGCATACACATCGGCCGGGCCTGCGCCCACGGGCATAGCCACCTGCACCACGGGCACATCGGCCTGCGGGAACAAATGCATCAGCGGCACCCAGGCGCCATGGTCGAACGGGCGCGCGGCATCGCCCTGTGCGGCCACACCGGCGGCCTGCAGCAAGCCCAGCACCTCTTGCGCCAGCGCAGGCGAGCCTGAGGCGGGGTATTGCAGCTGGTACAGCGCGGGCGGGAAACCGCCAAAGTCGTGCCACGTGGCGGGCTGCGGGCCGGTCATGACCTGGGCAGAACGCGCCATCCAGTGCGGCGACATGATGACTACACCCCGCAGGCCAGGGTACTGCGCCTTGAGGTTTTCACCCCACTGCGTGAGCGCGGGGCCGGTGGTGCCAGCATCGATGGCAAACAGCGGCGCGCCGTGCGATACGAACAATGCAGGAACCACAGCGGGCGCAGTGAGGGGGGCTTGGGCAAAGGCAGTCATGGCAATTCCATCCGTGAATGCAATGAATGTAGGACTGATAGCACCTGATACCAAGCCCTGCTGGCCGGACAGATTGTTCTACAAGTGATACCAATGCGCCATGGACGATGGCCGTGGAGATACCCACCACACAGGGAGCCGCGGTTCAAGACCCGTCGCGCACACGGCCCCGCAGTGCCTTGGTCTCGCTGCGCTGGGTCTTGCCCTCCAGCCGCCGCTGTTTCGACCCGTAGGTGGGTTTGGTGGCGCGGCGCACCCGGGGCGGCACGGCCACAGTGTTGATCAGCGCGTTCAGCCGCGCGAGCGCATCGGTGCGGTTTTGCTCCTGGCTGCGGTACTGCTGGGCCTTGATGACCACCACACCCTCTTGCGTGATGCGCGTGTCGCGCAGGGCCAGCAGGCGCTCTTTCACGTCCTCGGGCAGCGACGATGCTGCCACGTCAAAGCGCAGGTGGACGGCGCTTGATACCTTGTTGACGTTCTGCCCGCCCGCGCCCTGGGCGCGCATGGCGGTGATCTCCACCTCGTCCTCAGACACCTGCAGGGGCAATGGCGGGGCCATACATCTACAAATCTATGGGTCCCCTTGCCCGCCCCGCGTCAGGCCGCAGGTTGCTGGGCCAGCAACTGCGCCAGGCCGTCAATCGCCAGGCCATAGCCCAGCACGCCAAAGCCGCACATCACTGCCTTGGCAGCCGCCGCCATGTACGAATGGTGGCGGAACGCCTCGCGCGCATGCACATTGCTGATATGCAGCTCAATCAGCGTAATGCCTGTGCCCTTGGTGGCATCGTGCAACGCGATGCTGGTGTGGGTGTAGGCCCCGGCGTTGATCACCACGCCTGCCAGCTCGCCCGCTGCGTGCAGGCGGCCCGCCTCGTGAATCCAGTCCACCAAAGCGCCTTCGTGGTTGCTTTGGTGAAAGCGCAGTGCAAAACCATGGCGCTCGCACGCGTCGGCGCACAGCTTTTCGACATCGGCCAGCGTGGCCGCGCCATACACAGCGGGCTCGCGCGTGCCCAGCAGGTTCAGGTTGGGGCCATTCAGGACAAAAACGGTTTTTTTCTTCACAGACATGCGGCACTCCGGGGGCGTTGCGCCTGCCACACTGGCAGGCCAGAGTGCGCGATTATGCGGCGCCCTATGCCCAACCCGTAGCGCACGCGCCCAAAGAAAAGCGGCCCCGAAGGGCCGCTATAAAAGGCAGCCTGTGCAAAGACGCTGCCTGTGAGCGACTGGCGCCCAAGAGGTTGGTTACACAACGCGGCAACCCGGTCAGGCTGCCAGCGGATCAGACCAGGGATCAACGATCCCAGCGGCCGTGGCCATACCCATGGCCATATCCGTGGTGGCGGTGGTGCCGATGGTGGCGGTAGCCGCGATCACCGTAGTACACGACCGGGGGCGGTGCGTAATACGCGGGGGGAGGCGCGTAGTACACGGGC
>NZ_JAMXAX010000113.1 GCF_023913775.1 Acidovorax facilis | reverse complement strand
CCCAGCTGCCGTATGGTGGGCCTGACGCGCTTGCCCAGCTTGATGTAGAGCTCAACGGCTCGGATTCGATCTTCGTAGGAATACATGAACTACCTCCTGGTAGTCCAAGTTTTTGTCCGCATCCCCGGTGGGTTAGGTTTGCGTGGAAATCAACACTCGACCATTTACCTGAAGCAAAAACCCTTTTTCGGCTTTCAAAGGGTTGACCACCGCCTTCGGAACAATGTGGCTCCTCGAAAGCTGGGCCTCTCGGTGGCAAAGTCGACAGATTCCAATCTTCACAAGCCTCCCCTCCCACAAAATTCGCCTATGGTCTTGAAAGTCAAGTCAGACCGCCGCGCCCCGCTCACCCGCTGAAAACGAACTCTAGTTACCTTCACCCGAGGGGCACGTCAAGACGCATACGCAAGATTGTCTGAGCAAGGTGTCTCGGGTGTACCTCCTGCACTCTCGTGCAATGCAGCCACATCTAGCGAGCGACATCCACGCGAATGAACGTCTGAATCAGTTGCCCAAGCACAGGGTGTTCGCCAGCCTTACGGTCTACAAGCGCTATGTCCAAGTGCCGAGTCCAATCCATTTCAGAGGCACTGCATCCGAAGCGCCGCTCAAACGCCCTCTTCAATTGGTCAGTGGTCTTTCCATCAATGGCTTCGTCCTTCACAGCAAGCAGAAGTGCTTCTAGACAGGGATCACAAGGCAAAACCTGAATGCTTGCTTGTTTAGCCATTTTTCTTGCAGCGTCTGTCCAGCCGGTATCAGTATCAAGGAGCGCAGCCACCACATCGTATTGCGCATTCATTGCCTGGCGGCGTGCATAGTCCACCACATGGCCCGCACCTTTGCCCCGGGCATTCTTGATCGTGACAGCCACCCCTGAGCCCCGCTCCACATACAACCCTTTTAGATAGCGCAAGAACACCTCCTCGGCGTCACCTTCGCCAACGATCAGGACAGTGCGAGCAGCAACCCGAGGCAATCTTCTGCGGTTCATAGCTGTGGTACCGCTCCATACGCACCGGCCATGTACTTGGCGTATAAATTGTCGTCATTGCGCACACCGCCCACGCTGTCCAGTCGCCAGGCGGTACTTTGGTTCTGCTCATCTTTTTCGACAAGCATGACCTGCGACTTATGAAGAACATTGAGGACCTCCACTGCGTGGCAGGTAAAGAGCAGCTGGGCGCCTCCCGGGTTGGTCTTGGAACTGGCAAACAACTCCAGGATCGGTTCAAGCATGTGCGGATGAAGATCGTTTTCCAGTTCATCGATCACCACCACCCCACCTCTTTCCAAAGCAGGAAGAAGGCGAGACAGCAGCACGAACAAGCTCTGCGTGCCGTTGGACTCGAGCATGAAGGGCAACTCAAAGCCCGCTGTTTCGCTCGTCGAATGTATGCCAAAGGGCACCCAAAATGGCTGTTTGCTGCCGTCGGGCTGAACGCTGTCCATCTGCCGGATATCCACGTCTTTGAGGCCGAGATCCCATCGACGCAGCATCGAGACCAACTGCAACCGCTGGGTGTCACTTTGGACAAAGTGGGCGGCAGCCGTTAGCAACTGATTCGGGTCATAGGGCTGCCGACCATACTGATGGATGTTTGTCCGCACAGTACTTATCGCTAGTCGTTGGGCCAACGGCACTCCGTACTGTGCGGCGGTCGCAATCAGCGAGGCGTTTGGCCGGACCTTCTTCGCCTCCGCAGGCAACAAGCCAAAATCCTTCTGCTTGACCACATACACCTGATCGTCTTCATTCCAGTCTCTCGTGAACACGTAACGCATGCGGTCGTGTTTGACATAGAGTGACTCATGCAGCACGCGCTCCGGGGTGCATCGCAAAGAGTAGCGCCACAGGCGACCTTCGAAGTCGGCTTCTACCTCAAACTGTGACGGTTCATTGGGCGATGACAGATGAGGTTGCACGGGAATGGCAGCCTGAGGGTCCATCGCGAAGGACTGGCTGATGAACCAGTCTACAAACAAAAGCGGCTTGAGCAACGCCGTCTTGCCACTGGCATTGGCACCGATGACCGACATCACACTGCTGACACGCTCGCCAGTAGGAACGTTCCGGGCCCAGACCGACTGTGGCACTTTGCCATCCACCAGCATGGACACCTCGGTCCATTCCCGGTAAGACTGAAAATTGGCGAACGAGTAGTGATGAAGCATGCGAAATTAGATCATAAAATGAAAAAATCAACAGATTTTTGTTGATTTTCAAAATTAATTGACCTTCAATCGGCAGAAATTCTTCTCACCTGATCCAAGAGGCCTCGTAGGTTGCGCATCCGCAACCCTGGATGCCGCGACCTACTCCGTCGAGAAATCTTCGCTGACAGGCAAGTGACTGAGGGTCAATCTGTACCTGTCTGGCAACCAAGGGGAATGTCAGGCTCGACGTTGGGTAGCTGCCCCCAGCTGATTCTTGAAGATGCATAAGAAGCTCTCCACCTCATGCGCCTGCAATCTGTGCAGTTCAGTGGGTAACTCAGACATCAGCACACGTTCACGATCCGTGCGGATGCCCAGCCGCTTTGCCCCAATCCTTGTTCCCGCATGAAGACAAACATCCTCGGGAGCATGACGACATGCAGCAGCTATCCGCAATGCGGTGTCGTAGTGGTACAGCTCACCGATGCCGGCAACCTCCGACGTAGCGTCCCGCACCAAATCCCACACTTCGTCGAAAGACCCCGCCTTCTGGAGGCGCCCCAGCTTCGCCCGCAGAGCTTCGTGCGCACTAATCAGGCTGTCGCGCGTCAGTCGTCGTTGATGCGCATAGCGCTTTCCATGCGAGTCCCGCGCCAATGCGGCACGCTCAAGAAGTGCCTTTGTCAACCCCTTTTCATCAGTCTGGAAACTTCGAAGTTCACCCAGCTCTCCAGGTCGGTACTCTTCAATAAAGTAGCTGACCATAGCTGCGAGCGTAGCGAATTTCCTTATGGTTCCACACCCGCTCTTTTTGGTTCTGAGCTTGCCACAAACCATCCCCGCTCCTCCTTTAAGTGTCGCATCCCGGATGATTGCATCGATCCAAAATGCTATCAACTCTTCATGGCCAGAGCGGTTCCGCAAGAAATTGACAGAGTCCTTGCAATCCGCCCAGGGAGCGAAGCCATGTTGATTGTCCTGCACAAAAACGCCCGCACCACGCCTGCCGTGTGTGGAGAGATCACGGCCAGCGAAGAGACAGTCAGGGTCTTGGCCCAGCGCTTTGGCGCCACCAAGCAGACGGTCTACAAGTGGAAAAAGCGCTCTGTCTTTGGGGGCCGCTCGCACACGGCCTACCACCTGCAAACGGTACTCACGCCTGCGCAAGAGACCGTGGTGGCTCACCTGAGGCGTACCTTGCTACTGCCCTTGAATGACCTGTTGGCTGTTACGCGCGAGTTCATTCGCCTCATGTCTCACGCTCGTGACTGGACCCGTGCCTGCGCCGCCATGGAGCGGGCAACCTCAACGTACTCAAACCCCAGGAACCTGCGGTGGCCTACAAGGCCTTCAAGAGCTACGAGCCAGCTATGCACCCGCAACGCGCAGCGCCTGTTCACAATCGTCCACACAGCCCGCCTGGAAATTTGAGACTACTTGACGCGAAAGCGCTCAGTCTAGCTACACGCTTATCCAGCGACGTTCAACGAAAGCCAACATGCCATGGCATACCAAATGGCATACCGATTGATTAAGAAAACAAAAAACCCCAAGTGAATCAATCACTTGGGGTTCTATGCTGGCGGAAACGGATGTTTCTGACCCTAACGTGGCTGTCTGACGCGATACAACGCCCGCTTAACCACCGAAGTAGAAACCTCATACTTCAGGGCTAGTCCGGCCTGCGTAATGCCCCCTTGCTGATACTCAGCGACCAAAGCCGCCTCATCGGTGGCACTCAGAGCACGCAGTCTGCCCGGCATTCTCCCCCGTGCCCTAGCGGCAATCTGTCCCGCTATCGAGCGCTCCCGAATCATTGAACGTTCAAGCTGGGCCACAGCGCCGAGTATCTGAACGACGAAAACGCCCATACTGTTTGTTGTGTCAAGCGGTTCAGTGACACTTTTGATGGTGGCTCCTACACCCTCAAGCTGGCGCAACATAGCCAGCAGATCAAAAAGACTGCGGGCGATGCGGTCAATCTTGTACACGACCAGTACATCACCCTTTTGGAGCGATGCGAGACACCGCGTCAATTCATGCCGCCCCCTGCGTGACGCGCCGCTTGCCTTCTCCTGAAAAACAACTGTGCAGCCAGCTTTGGACAATGCGTCCAGCTGTAAAGCCGTATCTTGGTCCTGCGTTGAAACTCGCGCATATCCAATCAATGCCATCTTCTTTCCCTCCTTTTTGGGAAATCTTGGCTTTTTTACCAACTAGTAAAAGCCCAAAATGGCGGCCCCGAAATCCATAGGTTTTCAGTGGCTTGTCAGTGCGGTGTGCTGGCGCTCAGGGAGAAACCGGGCAAGGGTTAATCAACGGCCTGACATGGGGTTTGTCACCCCATACCCCGACCCCACCACTGCGCCACAAGGGCTCCGTTCTCGGGGCCCTGTTTGTCTCTCAGAAGGGATGATTGGAGCGTTACCCGCCTTGGCTGCCGCTGTTGTGTGGGTAGACGTTGAAGGCCGGGTTTCTGATGCCCAGGGCCTGCGGTATGTCGGACTGCGTGATCTGGCCGGGAAGGTTCGGCTCTAGCTTGGGAGTGGGCACGCTGCGCACCTGCTGGGGCGGTGGCTGCATTGCTTGCATAGGCTGCATGCGGACCTGCTGCGGGAGCATTTGGGGGCCCTGCTGCGCTGCCTGCTGGCTTTGCTGCTGCCAGTCCACAAAGAAGCCTTGCGCCACGATCTGGAGGCACACAGGGCCACTGACTTGCATAAGCGTTGCCTGCTGGGTGTAGCACTTGCAGGTCTTGCCCATGGTGATGCACGCGGCTGGATACGGGGCCACAGTGGGCTTAGTCACCTCGTCATAGGCCGGGGCCGTGTGCAGGAAGTCTGGCAGGCGTGGAGAGCGCTGTTCAATGTACTGCTCTGGGGTGAGCTTCGCGGCTACTGCCTGCGGTGCTGTGGCGATGGTTTCGACCTGACTGGCGGGCTTGGTGGCGGCCTTCGCTTCGGTCTTGGTCAAGAGCTTGGAACCGGCGAGCCAGATCAACAGCGGAATGAGCAGAACGCAGGCGAGGAAGACCCAAAGCTTTGCGGGCAGCTTCTTTTTGCCGGTGTGCAGGCTTGCGCTTTTGTACCAGCCATAAACCTCCTTGGGGAAGGCTTGCATGGTGACTGTGCCGGTCTTGCCGCTGCCGTCTTTTTCGCAATTGGGATTGACTGCGGACCACTCCAGCACGCTGACCATATCGACACCGAAGGAGCGTTTGAGGTGGCGGTGCCATCCAGGCGGGCCGATCAGGCGGCGCACGAAGCTATCGATGTTCTGCGGGTGCTGGGTGACCATGTAGAAGTCAAAGCCGCGCCTGCGGTGTTCTGCCAGCATCTTGACGGATTCGGGCACGGTGGAGCCTGCGGGCCTGTTGGGCAGATCGTTATGGGCTTCGTCAATCAGAAAGATCGTGCCGTCTGGCTCTGCTTGCCAGTCCTTGAAGTCAATTTTTTTCCAGCCGTCCAACTCGCCACCGGGCACGGGTTCGAAGCGCCCGTTATGGCACACGGGGCGGTTTTCTTTGAGCTGGCGTTCGCGTACCCACTTGAGGGTGTTCAGGGTCTTGCCTGCGCCATTGGCGCCGCTGATGAGGTACAGCATGGCTACTTGAGCACGAAGCGTTTAAAGGTGTCGGAGGTCAGGCCATCGAGCAGCAAGCGGGCCGCGATGGCGCTTGTCACGACGCTGATTGCCACGCCCACTTTCATGATGGAGAGCATGCCGAAGACTTCGGGGGGCAGGCTGGTGAAGCTTTGGATTGCTTGGGTTTTGAGGGCCTCAAGACTGGCGTTCACGCCGGTGTAGGTGATGACGGCCATGCCGAGAGCAACCAGGACGCGGCCCACGATGGATCCGACCAGATTTAGCAGCATGCCGCCGATGGCAGCGATGAATATTGGCATTGCTTAGCCCCTCCCAACGATGCGAATGGCGAGCAGCAAGGACACTGCAACCATGATGTTTCCGATGATTTCGAGGCTCGGGCAAATCTTGCTCATTGGCAGGGTTACCGATTTGCCGACAACGACGATATTCAAGTCTCGGATGCACTGACCACCACCGAAGGCATTGGCCGTACTGATGCGATTGGCCATGCTTTCTTCTTTGTTGCCGGGCAGGTCTTTGGTCTGCTCACCCTCCTTGCCTTTTTCTTTGTCGTAGAGGTCAGACTCCGCGCTTTTGTCGTCAAAGAGCTTGCAGGCGCGGCGGTGCTGTTCTTTGGCGATCGCGCAAAAGATGGCATCGCCTTCACAGCCAAAACCTTGCATACAAGAGCCACCGAAACCGGAATCACCATCACCATCGCCGTCACCGTTGCCGCCACCAGGACCGTTACCGTTGCCACCACCAGGAGGGCTGGGCGTGTAAGTGCCCCAACATTGACCGTTGATTAGTACGGTGCCATCAGGGCACTTGCCATCGTCTGGCGGCTCAGGGTCCTTGATGCATGCGGGGCCACTGGGGGCGGGCGAGAAACCGGAAGGGCATTCAAACTCGCCATCGCCATCATCATCATCTTCAGGAGGGACAGGCTTTGGCGGTGGAAGGCCGCCACCACCAGAGCCAGAGCCAGGACCTGTACCGCCGCCACCGGGGCCAGTGCCAGGACCTGTACCACCGCCACCGGGGCCAGTGCCGGGGCCTGTACCACCGCCACCGGGGCCAGTGCCAGGACCTGTACCGCCGCCACCGGGGCCAGTGCCAGGACCTGTACCACCACCACCAGGGCCGGTGCCGCCACCACCGGGGCCGGTGCCAGGACCCGTGCCGGGGCCTGTACCGGGGCCGGTTCCGGGACCAGTGTCGGGACCACCAGGGCCGTCATTAGGCCCACCGCCGCCACTATCGGATGGGGTGCAGGTGGAGCCCGTTTGGCGCCCAGTGCCGGTGCATTGTGTTTGGCCTTCCCAGGTTACGCAGATAGATGGATTGGCCTTCACCGTGCAGCCGTCTTCACAGCTATAGGTGGTGGTGTTGCCATTGGTGAATCTTTCACCAACTTCCTTCCCAGGCTGGCAACCGTTCTTCTTACAAACCCCGTTTATACGGGTGTAGCCCGGCTCACACGGTGGCTCCTTGACACAAAAACCATTTACGCGCACCTCGTCGGCTTTGCACTTGTCAGGAACACAGGCGCCGCCTTCCTCGTGCTGGCCTTCGGGGCATGGATTTTTGGGCTTGCACTGGCCATCTTTCTCTTCAAAGCCGGTATTGCATGTGCAGGTGGTGCCGCTGATGGTGGAATTGGGCGGGCAGTAGTCCGGCTTTGGCACAAGGTATTCCTGACCAATGAGCGCGGCGGTGGTGGGGTCCTTGCAGTAGTAGTGATTGGTCGCGATCTTGTCAGCTTGTTCCAGACCGCAGGCGCCACAGCGCCCGGGCTTTTCACCGCCAGGACCAGTGCAATACCAAACGCTCTGGCCTGCGTTGATCACGGCTGATGCGGGACCGGTAAAGCCCAAGAACAGCGCAAGGGGGAGAGACAGCGCGATCAGGCGGAGAAGATTAGCCATGCGGCCCCCAGTGATGCGACGATGACGAGAAGGCCCATTTGTTTTCACCTTGAAGAAGCCCACCGTGTGGACTTTTGCAAGGCCCCTGCCGGCCGGTCAGGGAGCACATGCAGCTAGCGCTTAGCTGATAGCGCGGCGCACCCACTTGAAGGCCGCGACGGCCACCACGACCAGCAGCACAGCAGCGCCGATCAGGCCGATGGGCGCGATGGTGCCGTTGATCTCGGAGACCACGCCAGTCACGTCGATGGCGGCGTGTGCGTTGTTGGCGAGGGCCAGGGCACCGACTGCGGCAGCAGTGGCAAAGCGGCGGATTTGTGCATTGATGCGGTTCATGTTTCAGTCCTCATTGGTTTGGTTTCCATCGGAAGATTTAATGGCCTGGATGAGGACCCGGAAGGCCCACGCCACAGCCCACACCAGCAGGATGGCGCTGCTGATTACTGCCCCTTCCTGCGGGCTCAGTTCGAGCACAGGGAGGGTGATTTCGTGCTGCACCGTGACCGTGCAGGCCGAGGTGCATTGAATGGTTTGCTCAGGCATTTCCGAGGGCTCGTGCACGCGCTTGGGCGATGCGTTCACGGCGGGCTGCGCGGGCGTGCAGGCGGTGGGCCAGCACGTGCATGGAGCCGACCAGCAGATGCCACAGGGCGGCACCGATGAAGCCTGCGCAGATGCCGAGGATGGCGAGTTGTTGCGCTACGTGGCCGAGGTCGATTTCAGGCATTTAGGGCCTTTCCATAGAGGTCATCAAGATCAACGACAGCGGGCCGGTGGAAAGGCTCCGCGTGATCCTCGATTAGCTGGACGCAGGTTTCCACGTCATCCAGCGTTGCAGCCTCAGACAGCAACATGACCCATTCGGGCTGTCCGTCCTCAACGTTGGGCGCGAGAAAGCAGCCCGTGGTGCGCGACTGGATGACGAGGCGCATGGTTAGGCTGCGGCTTTGGCTGTGGCTGCGGGACGGATGCCCAGGAGTGTCAGCTTGGTGGAGTTGTCAGCACCTGCCACCACATCGAATTCGCAATCGCACATCACGCCAGTGATGGGCCATTTGTTCTTGAGGTGTGCCCACTTCTGGAACTCGGACGAGTCGCCAAACTTGAATGGGCGCGTGACTACGCCGATGCTTTCCCCGCTGGAGCTTTGACCCATGTCCACCGAGAGGTGGAACGTGGTGGAGTCGAAGGCGCGGCCTTCATAGTCGCCCTTGCTGGACTTGATGCCGTGCAACACGGCTTGGCTTTGCATACGCATTTGATGTTTTCCTTTTGGCCGGGTTATGCGGCGAACGCAGCGGGGCCAGCGCTGGTGCCAGAGACTTTTTTGAACATGGCCTGATAGACGCGCTCGACCTCTTGCCGCTTGAACTTGGAGAGGCGACCAGGAAGCTCTGCGCAGTTCTCGATGAAGCCCGCGAGGGTTTCGCGGTCCATGTAGAGGAAGGCCAGCGCAGCAGATTTGCCAGCGGTGGAGAAGAACCAACGGGCGTTGCGCGTGCACTCCGCCATCAAGGTTTCAAGGGGCAGGCGTGGCTCTGTTTTGATGGGCTCGGCCTGGGCAATTTCGCCGTGCTCGGAGAGCATCAGTGCGTGCCATTCGCTGGTGCCTGCGAAGAAGTTGGCGGGCCTGCGCAGCAGATCCACGGGCAACAGGCGCTTTTGATTTCCATAGCGCACTTCGATGCGTTGCCAGCCGGTGGCGTCCTGCTCGCCATAGAGCTGAACGCCCTTGTCGTACACGTTGGTTTGCTTGCCTGCGGCCTTGCTGCCGAAGTAGAAGGACCGGCCTACACCACCTGAGCGCCACGCGCCCACACAGTTGTGCTTTGGGCGGTGTCCCAGGTGATCCATCAGGCCAGCGTCGTAGTCGGAGCCGATGCGGTCCATGCCACCTGAAATGCCCTCGAAGAAGTCCAAGGCCAGATCGCACCGCGTGACGACTGCGCGGTGTTCGTCCAGATAGTCGGCCATCTGGTAGTGCCAACCAGGGCGTGCAAACGTGCACGCTGCACCGTAGAGGTTGCAATGCAGGGTCTTGGCCTGGGCCGATTGGCGCGGGCTGTCGCCGCTTGACAGGCACCCCACCCAGCCGCATTCAGAGCCTGCGCGCATGATCGACCAGCGGTAACGGTAGAAGTCGTGACCCTTCTTCAATTCGGGGTCCACCGTGAAACCAGCACCGAGCAGTTCACAGACGTTTTGCGCGAGCTCCAGCGCTTGCGTGGTGGCCGAGAAATCAGGGTCATCCAGGCCGCGAAGGATGCGGGCTAGATCGTGGCGGCGCCGGTCTTCTTCGCTGATCTGGTGGAGGGACTTTTCCCAATCCTGGGTTTCGTCGCGTGGGGGGAAGAGGGTGTCCACCGTGGGGACGGGGGCATGGCGCAGATTGAGGGTGAAGCGCAGCCAGTCGATATGAACGGGCGAGCCGGTAACGGTGCGCTCTTCGTGCAGACGCAACAGAACCTCATTGCCATCGAGGACGAGAGGGGTGGCGATGGTCACGCTCTGCCCTCTTCGAAGTTGTCCCCGTGATTACCATCGGGGACGGCTGTTGCCGACGCTACGCACCCCCCAAAATTGATAGCAGAGGATTCAACATCCGCCGCCGCAGGCGCGCCCGCGCTTCGCTTGCCGGTCGCGCCCGCGTCGTCTTGCTTGGGCAGCGAGTCGATGAAGGCAAGGACGTGCTGCCATTGGTGGGGGGCGCGGCCCATGAACATGGGCACCATGCCTGCGCCGGATTGACCGTTGAACTTCATGAGAACCTCCGCACGATCCAATTCATTGCAGGAACCATCGCGAGGTGGAAAACCACAAGGGCCAGAAGGCAGCAGCCGACAATGAAGGCGGTCGTTACAGAGGGAGAAACAAAAATGGAACAAGTCACAGCCCCCGTGGTGTGGGGGATTGCTGCGCTGATCGTGGCCATCGCTGGACTGCTGATTGCTATCAGCATCGCAAGCAGGAGGAAGGAAAAGGCGCTCAGAAAAGCAGAGCGTGAGGAAATGCGGCGACCTGGGAGAGAGGCCGCACGCGATGCGCGCTCACGTCGGTAGGTGGTGCACACCCCCTGCCCGGCAGCGGCTGGAGCCGCCAAGCTTTCGCCGGGCCGTTTGGTGGCAGGGGGTGTGCAAACCTGAGGTGTTGGGGACATGGCGGCTCCTGTGTGAGAATTACCAAATTGCAACCATTGCCAATTTGGTAACGCAATACTAAAGGAATCATTCTCAAAATGGAACCACTTGTCACACACCTAACACTGGAAACACTTATCCAGCGGGCAGCAGAGGTTGCCGGTAGCCAACGAAAGCTAGCCGAGCTACTCGGTCTGAACCCGTCGAACTTGGTAGAGATGAAACAAGGGAAGCGCGCCTGCGGCTGGCGCGTGAGGGGAAAAATGCGCGCCATCCTGGGCGAAGACCCGGCGCATGCCTTCATGGCCGCGATGGCCGAAGACCTAGAGCAGTCAGAAAATCAGGACGAAAAAAAAGCTGCAGATGGCTTTAAGGCCATGCTTGCAGCTTTTCCTGATGGTTGGCGGAAACGGAGGGATTCGAACCCTCGATGAGGCTCTACACCCCATACTCCCTTAGCAGGGGAGCACCTTCGGCCACTCGGTCACGTTTCCAATCCCACTATTATGCCCCATTTCTGAGCCGCTTCTGGCAGTCTGGTACGGCTCCTTGCTGGTCACACTCAAATGCTCTGGACAGGCTTTGCGCGGCCAACTCGGCGTACTTTTCGTCGATCACCACCGAGGTCT
The DNA here is from genome assembly GCF_023913775.1 of Acidovorax facilis. Lineage (GTDB taxonomy): Bacteria > Pseudomonadota > Gammaproteobacteria > Burkholderiales > Burkholderiaceae_C > Acidovorax > Acidovorax facilis. The sequence continues at coordinate 7,813 of NZ_JAMXAX010000113.1, read as the reverse complement.
TGATTGCGGACGTGGAGATCATCTGGATGTTGATGCCCTCTTCTCTCAGGGTACTAAACATCTTGCTGGCCATCCCCACAGTGCTGTGCATGCCGATACCGGCGATGCTCACCGCGCAGATGGTGGTGTCCCCCACCAGTTCCTGCACCCCCAGTGTGGGTACCACCTTCTCCTGGAGCAGGTCCATGGTGCGGGCATAGTCATTGCAGTGCACGGTGAAGCTGAAGTCGGTTTTTCCGTCCTTGTTCACGTTCTGGATGATCACGCCGACTTCGATGTTGGCATCGCCCACCGCGCCCAGGATCTCGCGGGCGAGGCCGCGCCTGCCGGGCACGCCCAGCACGGAGATCTTGGCCTCGTCGCGGTTGACCACGATGCCGGGTACGACGGCTTGTTCCATTTTTTGTCTTCCTCGCAGGGTGCCTTGCGATGTTCGGGCAACTAGAGCCCCCCAACGTGGGGGTCGCACCAGTCAAGGGCTGGCCCGGTCCGCACCACAAAGCCACACCCCACCTTGATGTGGATGCGGTGGCCGCGCGTGGTGCAGGCCGCAATCTGGTCCAACAGCTCGCCCAGTTGCGCCGCCGCGGGTGTGGTGTGGTGGAACTGGCGCAACCAGTGGCGCAGCACGTTGGCCTGGCGCGAGCGGCTCAAGCCCTGCAGTGCAGCGATTTGCGGCGGTGCACCGACGCGCGCCAAGTCCTGCTGCGCCAGTTCTTCCAGCAGCTCAGCGGCCTGCGCGGCGTTGGAGGCCGAGCGGGCGAACGTGTCGCGAAACGCCGGAAAGGCGGCCTCCAGCGCAGGCAGCAGCTGCGCGCGGATGCGGTTGCGGGTGTAGCGCTCGTCGGTGTTGGTGGGGTCTTCCACCCAGCCCTGTTCTTGCGCTCGCAGCCAGCTGCGAATGTCTCCGGCGGCCACTGGCAGCAACGGGCGGTGCCACACCACGCCAGCGCGTTCCCAGCGGGCAGGCATGGCGGCCAGCCCGGCAACGCCTGCACCACGCGACAGCGCCAGCAACAGCGTCTCGACCTGGTCGTCCGCATGTTGCGCAATTGCTATTGATTTGATAGCTATTTGCGATTGACTGGCAAGCGCTACAGCCTCAAAAGCCTTGTATCTTGCCTGCCGGGCGGCATCTTCGGGGCTCTGGCCCGGGGCATGGCGGGCATCCAACCGTTCCACCCACAGCGGCACGCCAAGGCCCTGGCACAAGGCGGTGCAATGCCGCTCAAACCCATCGGCCGCCGCCTGCAGGCCGTGGTGCACATGGATGGCCTGCACCTGCCCAGGCCACCGGCGCGCACAAGCCAGCAGCAGCGCCGTGGAGTCGGCTCCGCCACTCAGCCCCACAGCCAGTGGCAGTGCGGGCGCAAAGGCCTGCATGGCAGCGTCGAAAGACTGGGTCATTGCAGCACCCGGCCTGCGCCACGGAGCGGTGGTGGCGCATCAAGCGCGCAAAAGCGTTGGACGGAGCGGGAATGCATGGGCGCCGATTATCGCGGGCGCCCTCCCCTTGCCTGCCCCATCCATCCCATCAACCGGCTGGCGCGGACAAACGCGGCCCGGCGCGTGAGGCATCGGCGGACAGGCGGAACGTGCCCACCACCTCCGACAGCCGCACTGACTGGTCCTTGAGGCTCTGCGCGGCGGCGGCGCTTTGTTCCACCAGCGCAGCGTTCTGCTGGGTCATCTGGTCCAGGTGCGATACCGCCTGCCCGACCTCGTTGATGCTGGTGCTTTGCTCGTTGGTCGAGGCCGTGATCTCGGCCATGATGTCTGTGACGCGCTGCACCGAGGTCACGATGTCTTTCATCGTGGTGCCCGCGTCATGCACCAGGCGCGAGCCGTTTTCCACCTGCTCCACCGACGCGCTGATGAGCTGCTTGATTTCCTTGGCAGCCTCCGCACTGCGCCCGGCCAGGCTGCGCACTTCGCTGGCCACCACCGCAAAGCCCCGGCCCTGCTCGCCAGCGCGCGCTGCCTCTACCGCCGCATTCAGTGCGAGGATGTTGGTCTGGAAGGCGATGCCGTCAATGACTCCGATGATGTCGTTGATCTTGCGCGACGCGGCATTGATCTGCTCCATGGTGGTCACCACATTGCCCACCACCTGGCCACCGTGCTGCGCCACGCTGGATGCCTGGGCCACCAGCTGGTTGGCCTGGCGAGCTGAATCCGCGTTGTGGCGCACGGTTTCGGTCAGCTGCTGCATGGAGGCGGATGTCTCCTCCAGGCTGGAGGCCGTGAGTTCGGTGCGCCCGCTCAGGTCCTGGTTGCCGGTGGCAATCTCTTCGGCCGCCACGCGCACCGAGCTGCTGGCATCACGGATCTGCGCCAGCACACCCGAGAGCTTGCCCGCAAAGCTGTTGAAGCTGGCAGCAATTTGCGCCAGTTCATCCTCGCCCTGCGCGTCGATGCGGCGCGACAGATCACCGTCGCCTGTGCCGATTTCGTGCATGGCGTCGCGCACCAGGCTCAACTGGCGCAGGCGCCGGGTCAAGATCACGCCCAGCAACCCGACGGCTACCAACAACACCAACACGCTAGAGACCAGGGATGTGGCCAGCATGGAGCGGATGGGCGCCATCGCTTCGCTCTCATCCAGGGCCACCACCAGCATCCACGAGGTGCCAGCGATGGGAACCACACTCAGCAGGCGGTTGCGCCCCCCAATGTCGGCTTGCAACAGGCTGGTGCTGTCCTTGGCGGCTGCGACCAATTTGTCCACCGCAAGGTCTTTGGACAGCTCCGCAATGGGCTTGAGGGTGAGCGCCGGATCGCGGTGGGCAATGATCTTTCCGTCGGCTGACACCAGGAACCCAAAGCTCTGGGGCGTGGGCCGGATGGAGGCCACATTGGCCACCACCGACTCCATATACACATCGCCCGCCGCCACCCCCTTGAGGGCGGCGCCTGCGCCCACCGGGGTGGCAAACGTCACAACGAGCTTCTGGTCCGACGCTGAAATGTAGGGCGGCGTGACGACCGACGTGCCCGCCTGCGCCGCCTGCTTGTACCAGGGCCGCGCAGTGGGGTCGTAATCTGCCGGCAAATTGCGCGTTTCAGAGAACACGTATTTTTTGTCGGCATAGCCAAAGTAGGCGGTACTGAACTTGCCAGCATCCCGCAGCATGGCCAGCGGCTTGGCGGGCTCGGGCTCTTCAAAGGCGGTGACGGACGCCGCAATGATCGCCGACTTGCCCCGTGCCCATTCCTCAATGGTCTCGGCGTGGCTTTTGGCCGTGGCCAGCCCCTCTTCCGCCAGCGACACTTGCGCCTGCCCGCGCGCTGAAAAGTAGTTGACCAGGGTCAGTACCAGCAAGGCGGCCACCATACACAGGGCGGACAACACCAGAATCTGGCCTTTGAGCGTCTTCAGAAGCGACATGGGGCACCCCTTCTTGATCCACCCGCACGTGCGGTCGGATTGAGCCATGTTACATCCGGTATCAGCCTGTGCGCCAGTGGTGGTTAGCCCGCAGAGCGCTAGGAGTGTGGGCGGCAGAAGGCATCGAAGCGAAACGTGCGAAAACCGAGGATTGCGTGGTGCTACCGACAAGCCCAGGGTGGGCCCCTGGGCGCAGGAGGTAGTACCGCGCGAGACCGGTTTATCGCGCGTTGCAGCCGGTGCTCCTTCTGCTGCCCACACTCCTAGGTTCTGACCACAAAAACAACAACGGCCCCGAAGGGCCGTGGGCGCAATGCGCGATGGGCAGTCAACCGCTCAGCGGCTATCGGCCTTGGTGTCGCTGAAGCGGCCGTAGCTCTGCAGACGTTCGTAGCGGCGGTCCAGCAGGTCTTTGGTCTTGAGGTCGGCCACCTGGCGGAAGGCATCGCCCAGGGCACGCTTCAAGAAGGCCGCCATCTGCTTGTGGTCGCGGTGGGCGCCGCCCACGGGCTCGCTCACGATCTTGTCCACCAGGCCCAGGGCCTTCAGGCGGTGGGCGGTGATGCCCAGGGCATCGGCCGCCTCCTGGGCCTTGTCGCTGGTCTTCCAGAGGATGGAAGCGCAGCCCTCAGGGCTGATCACGGAGTAGATGGCGTATTGCAGCATGACGACCTGGTCACCCACGCTGATGGCCAGTGCGCCGCCAGAGCCGCCTTCACCAATGATGGTGGTGATGATGGGCACTTCGAGCTGCGCCATCTCGAAGATGTTGCGGCCGATGGCTTCAGACTGGCCGCGTTCTTCGGCGTCGATGCCGGGGTATGCGCCGGGCGTGTCCACAAAGGTGAACACGGGCAGCTTGAACTTCTCGGCCGTTTTCATGAGGCGAAGGGCCTTGCGATAGCCCTCGGGCTTGCTCATGCCGAAGTTGCGCATGGCGCGCTCCTTGGTGTCGCGCCCCTTCTGGTGGCCCAGCACCATGCAGGCGTGGCCGTTGAAACGCGCCAGGCCGCCCACGATGGACAGGTCGTCCGCGTAATGGCGATCGCCGTGCAGTTCCACGAAGTCGGTGAAGATGTCGCGCACGTAATCGAGCGTGTAAGGGCGCTCGGGATGCCGGGCAATCTTGGTGATCTGCCAGGGCGACAGTTCGCTGTAGATGTCTTTGGTGAGTTGCTGGCTCTTCTTGCTCAGCTGGTCGATTTCTTCCGAGATATCGACGGCACTCTCGGTCTGCACGTAGCGCAGTTCTTCAATTTTGGATTCGAGTTCGGCGATGGGCTGCTCGAAATCCAGAAAGGTCTTTTTCGCCAACGTTTTTCTCCTAGGGGATCGCGCCGGTTGCGGCTGCCACGAATACGAATGGCACGCACTGTAACCGACGGTTAACGAGTTTTGTAAAGCGCGTCAGGCTGGGTCAGCCGTTTTCAGTAAGCCACCGGCAGGGGGTCGAGCGATCGCCAAATATACCAAGTTGCCACGCTGCACCATGGCTTCCAGGCCTCGGCCACCTCGCGCGCATCGCTGCGGCTGACGGGATCGCCCGAGAAATAGTTGTGACTGATTCCTGCGATCAACCCTGGGTCATCCAGGGGCAATACGTTGGGGCGCATCAGGTAGAAGATCAGAAACATCTCGGCCGTCCAGCGGCCAATGCCCCGGATGGCCACCAGCTCGGCAATGATGGCTTCGTCGTCCATCGCCGCCCAGTCCTTCACGTGCAGCTTGCCTTGCTCAAAGTGGATGGCCAGATCCACCAGGTAATCCACCTTGCGCGCCGACAGGCCTGCGGCCCGCATGTCGTCGATCTTAAGCTTGAGCACGCTGGCGGGCTTCATGCCGCGCGGCAGCAGCGCGACGAAGCGCTCCCACACGGCCTGCGCCGCCGCGACGGACACCTGCTGGCCCACGATGCTGCGCGCCAGCGTGACGAACGCATCACCCCGCGTACGCAGCGCGGCATCGCCCAACTGCGGGATCAGGCGCTTCATCACCCGGTCCTTCTTCACCAGGTGCTTGCAGGCCTCCGCCCAATAGTCGGGCGTGGCCAGCACCAGCGGCGGCGTTGCGACATCGATCGCTATCTTTTTAAGAGCTGCCACCGCTTACCCCACCTGCGCCAGAGGCATATTTGACATAAAAACCAGCTTCACTGCGCAGCTTCCCAGGTCGTGCCTGCGGCGGAATCCTTGAGCACGATGCCCTGGGCAAGCAGCGCCTGGCGGATGCGGTCGGCCTCGGCGAAGTTCTTGGCAGCCTTGGCGGCGGCGCGGGCAGCGATTTGTTCGTCAATGAACGCCTTAGAAGGTGGACCTGCAGCAATCGAAGGAATGCCAGGCCGCATCAGGCCAGCACCGGGCACCTCGATAACTCTAGGGGGCATCCACTGAAGGAATGCGTTTGGGTCACCCTGCAGAATGCCCAGGCATCCCCCCAGCGCCTTGAGCAGCCCCGCCAGCGCGGCCGATCGCGTCTTGTTGACTTCACCGGCCAGATCAAACAGCACGGCCACGGCCTCGGGCGTGCCAAAGTCCTCGTCCATGGCCGCCTTGAAACGCGCGGCGTAGGGATCGGCCCAGTTGATGGTCGCCACATCGGAGGGCGCCACCAGGCTCAGCGCCGTGTACAGGCGCTTGAGCGCCTGGCGCGCGTCGTCCAGATGGGCATCGCTGTAGTTCAGCGCGCTGCGGTAGTGGGCACGCACGATGAAGAAACGCACCGTCTCGGCGTCGTACTGCTGGAGCACGTCGCGGATGGTGAAGAAATTGCCCAGACTCTTGGACATCTTCTCGTTGTCCACGCGCACAAAACCGTTGTGCACCCAGAACTTGGCCAGCGGCTTGCCCGTGGCGCCTTCGCTCTGGGCGATTTCGTTTTCGTGGTGGGGGAACTGCAAATCGGCTCCGCCGCCGTGGATGTCAAACGTCTCGCCCAGCGTGGCGCAGCTCATGGCCGAGCATTCGATGTGCCAGCCGGGGCGGCCGGCGCCAAAAGCGCTTTCCCACTTGGCCTCAGGTGGCTCCTCGGCCTTGGCGGACTTCCACAGCACAAAGTCGAGCGGGTCTTCCTTGCCATCGAGCACGGCCACACGTTCACCCGCACGCAGTTCATCGAGCGACTTGCCCGAGAGCTTGCCGTAGCCGTCGAACTTGCGCACGGAGTAATTCACATCGCCATTGCTGGCACGGTAGGCCAGGCCTTTGCCCTCAAGCTGGCCGATCAGCGACAGCATCTGGGGCACGTATTCGGTGGCGCGGGGCTCGGCCGAGGGCGGCTCGATGCCCAGCAGGCCGATGTCCTGGTGCATGGCGGCAATCATCTCGTCAGTGAGCTGGCGGATTGTGATGCCACGCTCCAGCGCACGCTTGATGATCTTGTCGTCGATGTCGGTGATGTTGCGCACGTAGGTCACGCGCAGGCCGCTGGCCTTGAGCCAGCGCTGCACGACGTCGAACGCCATCATCATCCGGGCGTGGCCGATATGGCACAGGTCATAAATGGTCATGCCGCACACATACATGCGCACATGGCCAGGTTCGAGCGGGGAAAAGTCTTCCAATGCACGCGACAGCGTGTTGTAGATGCGCAAACTCATGGGATTTCAGTAACGGGGGATGGGGTGGTGGGTGAATGAAAATCCACCCGGCAGCTGGGGGCAAAGGCCCCTGGCGAAGGGTTGGCCCAGCGAGGGGCCTACAGCGAAATCACCCGCGGCAACAGCGTTCCGTCATGACAACCCCCTCAGCTACAATCCGCCGCAGTATAAGCCCCCGCCCGGGACAGACGCTGCCCCACACCTTTGAAGCCCCCATGAAGCAAGTCCGCCGCACACTTCCACGCCTCCTGCGCCTGCTGGCACTGACCGCGCTGCTGGGCACTGGCGCGGCCCAGGCCGACGACTACACAGAAATCACCCAGCTGATCAAAGCAGGCAAGCCCGCCGACGCGCTCGCCAAGGCCGATCAGCGCCTGGCCGCCAACCCACGCGACCCGCAGCTGCGCTTCCTGCGTGGCGTTGCACAGGCAGATTCGGGCAAGCCTGCCGATGCCATCACCACCTTCACCAAGCTGACGGAAGAATACCCAGAGCTGCCCGAGCCCTACAACAATCTGGCGGTGCTCTACGCCAACCAGAATCAGCTGGACAAGGCACGCACGGCGCTGGAGATGGCAATCCGCACCAACCCCAGCTACGCCACTGCCCACGAAAATCTGGGCGACATCTACGCCAAGCTGGCCAGCCAGGCCTACAACAAGGCGCTGCAGCTGGACGCCACCAACGCCAATTCCGTCAAGCCCAAGCTGGCACTGATCCGCGAGCTGTTCGCGCCAGAAGCCGCCGGCAAGCCAGGCCGCCCCGCCGCCGCAGCCCCGGCAACGGCCCCTGCCGTGGTGGCCACGCAGCGGCCAGCGCCACCCGCAGCA
>NZ_JAMXAX010000112.1 GCF_023913775.1 Acidovorax facilis | reverse complement strand
TGCAGGGCTATCAACATGGCTTCACTCCCTGGGTGGATTGCAAGGACTCTATCAACTCCTTTAGAACCGCTCGCGCCATGAAGAGTGGATAGCGTTTGAAGTCTATGCAATCGTCCGGGATGTGACAACTACCCATTGTTTTCTAAACGGTTTCTCGAAGTGCTCATTGAAGTGCTGTTCGCATGCTTCGCAAAAAAGATGCTCTCGGATTCCTTGTTGAAGCGGCTTCCAGCCCTTGCTACCGAACCCATTTATTCCCATCATGTGTCCCTTCTCGTTGTAGAGATTGGAGTACAGGGATTCAGGGACGATGTGGGAATTGCGTAGAACTCTTTCGTTGTTACAGAGGCGGCATATGGGCATTTCCCGGTCCTGTTAATGACTTTGTAATAACGCTGTCTGCACTTCAAGTCGTTCTTTTCACGGCAGTTCCGCACTCCCCATCCGCCCCAAAATCGTCCGCGTCCTTCCCGCCAGATACGCCGACCCCGGCGTCTTCTCAAACCGCTTGGGTGCGGGCAGCATCACCGCCAGCCGCGCGGCTTCCGTGGCGCTCAGGCGCGAGGCGCTTTTGCGGAAGTAGTGCTGCGCGGCCGCCTCGGCACCGAACACGCCTTCGCCCCATTCCACGCTGTTCAGATAAATCTCCAGGATGCGCTGCTTGCTCAGCAACTGCTCCAGCAGCAGCGTGAGTACAAATTCCTGCCCCTTGCGCAGCAGCGTGCGTTCGCCGGATAGCAGCAGGTTCTTGGCCAGTTGCTGCGTGATGGTGGAGCCACCCCGGATCTTGGGGGCGCGCACGGGGCGGTCGGGGGCACGGGCCTGGGCTTTGTTGGCCAGGGCCTCGGCCTTGGCGTTGCGCTCCCAGGCTTTTTCGATGGCATTCCAGTCCACGCCGTCGTGGCTCACAAAGCCATCGTCTTCCGAGGCGATCACGGCGCGCTTGAGCTGGTCGGAGATGCTGGCGTAGGGCATCCACTGCTGGCGCCAGGGGACGTTGCCTTTGGTGGTGAGCAGCGTCCAGGCCTCGGAGCGCTGAAAGCTGGTGGATTCGGGGTCGATGACCACCATGGCCGCGATACGGACCACAAAGAACAGCTGCAGCGCCACGAAGGCGAGCACCACCAGTCCCAGCCAGCGCAGCACGGCTTTCATCGCGGTGTGTCTCCTCGTGTGGGGTGTTGTTATTTGGATGAGTTGGCCTGCTGCATTTCCTGCAGCACCTGGGCCGACGGCGGGCGCACGCCGCGCCACAGCAAGAAGGCTTCGGCGGCTTGCTCGACCAGCATGCCCAGGCCGTCACGCGGAACGGCGCCGTGCTGGCGGGCCCAATCCAGAAAACCCTGCGCGGCGGGGCCATACATCATGTCGTAGGCCAGGCAGCCGGGGCGCAGCACGCTGGCGGACACCGGCACTTCGGCACCGGCCAGGCTGCTGGCCGTGGCATTGATAATGACATCAAAATTGGCCTCTAGCGCTTGTGGAGTAAGCGCAATAAGCTCTGATTTTTGTAGCAATGCAAGCGCACTGTGCGACTGCACCAGGGCCTGCGCCCTGGCCAGCGTGCGGTTGGCCACCGTGATGTGGCGGGCTCCTGCCAGCAACAACGGGCCCAGCACGCCCGCAGCGGCGCCACCGGCGCCTACCAGCAGCACATCGCGTCCCGCCAGCGACACACCCGCGTTGCGCGTGATGTCGGCCACCAGGCCCAGGCCGTCGGTGTTGTCGGCATAGATGCTGCCGTCGGTGCGGAAGGTGAGGGTGTTGGCCGCACCGGCCAGCTGCACGCGCTCGCTGCATTCGGTGGCGAGAAGTGGTGCGTCGGTTTTGAACGGAACCGTCACGTTGCAACCGCGCCCGCCCTGGGCCACAAAGTCCCGCACGCCCTGGGCAAAACCATCCATGTGCACCAGGCGGCGTTCGTAGGCGATGTGCTCCCCCGTCAGTTCGGCAAAGCGGGCGTGGATGGCGGGCGAGCGGCTGTGCGCCACCGGATTGCCCATCACGCAGTACAGGTCGGCGGCTTGGCTCATGGGTAAAAAATCGTGCGGTATGAAAAAAGGCGGGTTGGCAGGGCCGCCGCGGGCAGGGCCTGGTGGCGACTAGCGGACGCTGGTCTCCAGCGTCTGATCGCGCGTGAACTTGAAGCGCGCCACCATGGCGATCTGGTCGGCCTTCTTGCGCATGTCGGCGCCAAACGCGCCAAACGGGCCGGCAGCCCGGGCAATCGCCTCGGCGCGCCGGTCCAGCGTGGGGTTGCCTGAGCCTTGCACCACCTCGGTGTCGAGCACGCGGCCGTCGTGGTTGACGGTGACGATCATGGTCAGCTCGCCATACAGCTTCTTGCCGCCCTGTTCGGGGAAGTTTTCGGTGCCCTTGTCTTCCACCTTGCGGCGCAGGCCGTCGTAATAGATGGCGTAGGCCTCTTCGCGCGTGGCGGGGCTGATGTAGCGCTTCTTGGGGCGCGAGTTTTCTTCGTTGATGCGCTTTTCGATCTCGGCGAGCAGCTTGACGAGCTGGCGGCGCTTTTCCTGCTCGTTGGCCTGCTCGGCGCTCTGGCTGGCCTGGCGCGGATCGGGCTCGGGCATGGTGGCCAGCTGCTTGCGCAACTGGGCCAGCAATTGCGCCTGCTGCTCCTGCATTGCATCCATCTTACGCTGGGCTTCTTCGTAGTCGTCGCCCACCGTGGTCAGCGCGGTGTAGGGCAGGGGGCTGGTGGCGCGGCCCTTCTCGGCATCGCCGCCGCCGGCCAGATTGGCCTGGGCAATCGCCTGGGCTTTGTCGGGGCGCTCGTTGGACTTGGCGTTGACCAGGATGACTTCGAGCGGCGTGTCCTGGAACACGCGGTTGAAGCCCTCGGGGTCGATGAAACGCACCGAGATGAGCGCGGCATGCACGGCCACCGAGATGCCCAACGCGAGCTGCAGCGTGCTGAAGGTGCGGAGGAAGGCAGGGAGTTTCATCGCCAGCAATTATCAGGGGCTGTCAGGGGGAATCAGGCGGCCGGTGCTGCCGCAGCGGCTTCGGCGGGTGCCTCGTTCACGTCCACTGCAATGGCAATCGGTCCGGCCACGGTATCGTCGTCCTCGGCATCGTCCACCGGGCCGTCGTCGCTGGTGTCGGCCGGGTCATCCAGGCGCTCGATCACGGTGCCATGGATATCGAGGGTGATCTCGTCCACCTCGCCCAGCTTGACCTTCAGGCGCGCGCCGCGCGGCAGGTTCTGCGCGCCCAGCACGGGGAAGACCAGCGGAATATCGTCTGCACGAACGAGGAAGCTGCCGCCCGGGCCTTCCTTGAAGACGGTGACGTTGAGCTCAGTGATGCCGTTCTGCTCCACATATTTGAGCGTCCAGAACCGTTCCATGCCCGCCTGGTAGCCGTTGTAGGCGCTGTAGGCGCCGTCAAAGCTGCTGATGATGGAGAACAGGTCGGCGTCCTTGGGCTTGAAAGGCGCGGCCAGCGCAGCGGTCTTGCCGTGGCGGGCGCAGGCAATGATTTGCCACTGGTTGACCAGGTCGGTGTAGCGGCGCAGGGGCGACGTGGCCCACGAATACGCTTTGACGCCGATGCCCGCATGCGGCAGCGCCTTGGTGCCCATCCGCACCTTCACGCCCGGCGCCATGCTGGCCTGGCTGCGGTAGATGCCGGGCACTCCCAGCTCGGCCATCCAGCTGCCCCAGGTGCTGTTGGCCACAATCATGGCCTCGGCCACGATCAGGTCGAGCGGCGCGCCGCGCTGGCGCACGCTGATCTGCACTTGTTCATCGCCCGTGGGCTCGGCACCGTTGTTGCCGACCAGGCGGAAGTTGTAGTCCGGCCGGTTGAAGTTCTCGGGCTTGCCACGCACCACTTCGCGGCGGGCTTTGAGGTCCTTGGCAAGGCGGTGCAAAAATGATAGCTGGTGGCGCAGGTCAGACAAGCGCTGGGAGTCGTTTTGATGCTCGAACGCCGGGTTGGAGAGCCATTCTTCTGTCACCACGCTGTCGAGCTGGTCGTGGCGCAGGTTGGCAACCACATGCACGCGCTCCAGCCTGGTTTCAGAGCTTTTGAATTCCAGCGTGGCTTCATCGATGGTGACGTACAGCGACACGGCCGGGTTGGCTCGGCCTTCGTCCAGCGTGTAGGTCTGCACCACATCATCCGGCAGCATGGTGATCTTGTAGCCCGGCATGTACACCGTGGACAGGCGCGCGCGGCCGAGCTGGTCGATGGCGCTGCCGGGCTGGATGGCCAGGCCCGGCGCGGCGATGTGGATGCCCAGCACCACGGTGCCCGTGCCCAGGCCCTGCACCGACAGCGCATCGTCGATTTCGGTGGTCTGCGAGTCGTCGATGGAGTACGCCTGCGCGGTGGACAGCGGCAGCTCGTCCGCAATGGCGGGTGCGGTGACGGCGGGAAAGCCCGTGCCCTTGGGGAAGTTCTCGAACAAGAAGCGCTTCCAGTGGAACTGGTAGGCCGAATCGATGGCGCCCGCCTTTTGCAGCAGGTCGAGCGGCGCGGTGTGCGTGGCGCGGCTGGCGTCCACCACGGCCTTGTACTCGGGCGCGTTCTTGTCGGGCTTGAACAGGATCTTGTAAAGCTGGTCGCGGATGGGCTGCGGGCATTCGCCCCGTCCCAGCGCGGCGGCCCATTCGTCGATTTGAGCGAGGAGGGCCTTTTTCTTCTCGATGGCGGCCAGCGCCTGCTGCAGGATCTCGGCCGATGCCTTCTTGAACCGGCCCTTGCCCGCACGGCGGAAGTAGTGGGGCGCGTCGTACAGGCGGAACAGCGCACCGGCCTGCTGGGCCAGGGTGGCGTTTTCAGAGAAATAGTCCCGCGCCAGGTCGGCAAAGCCGAACTCGTCTTCGGGCGCGAACTCCCAGGCCAGGTCCAGCTCAATGGTTTCGGCCACGGCCTGGGCCTGGGCGATCAAGTCGGCAGGCGAGGGTTTCTCGAATTTCAGGAGGATGTTGGCGGCCTTGACCTTGACCCGCTTGCCCGAGTCGAGCTCAACCTGGGCGGATGTATCGGCTTCGGACAGGATACGACCGGCCATGAACTTGCCGGCTTCTTCAAACAATGCGTGCATGGGCGGCATTGTCCCATGGGTGCCGAGCCGGTCCGACGGCCCCGGGCCTGCCCCTATGATCCAGGGCTTTGCACGATGGCCCGGTTCTTTCGACATGTTTTTTGATGCCATTGCCGTTCCGCTGGCCATGCTCGCAGTGGCTTTGCCGTTTCTGTTTGCCGTCACTGACTCCCCAATCGCCAACTTCTGGCCGCTGATCGCGTCCTGGGTGTGTGGGGCGGTGCTTTTGCTGCTGGCAGCCGGGTGGGCACGCGCCGGGGTCGCGCAGCGCAGGGGGCCTGCGGGCTGGGGTTGGCTGCTGGCGGGTGGGCTGGGGCTGGCCGCGCTGGTGGCCAGCGTCATCGGGCTGGTGCAGTACGTTGCTGGCGATGTGGGCCTGGGGCCCTGGATTCATGCCTCGGTGCCGGGCCAGGCGGTGGGCAACCTGCGCCAGCGCAACCAGCAGGCCACCCTGCTCAGCCTGGGCGCGTGGGCCTGGCTGTGGTGGACGCTGCATGCCCGGCCACAAGGCAACGCGGACTTGGCCGGGGCGGCCACCAGCCCAGGCCGCGCACTTTCCACCGGCGTATGGGGCGTGCTGACCGCCGTGGCGCTGATGTGGATCGCCGTGGGCGGGGCCGCCACAGCGTCGCGGACCGTGGTGGTGCAGTGGCTGCTTGTCCTGGTGCTTCTGGTCGTGTGGCGTGGCGCGGGCCGTGGCGAGGCGCTGCGTCTGGGTATCGCAGGGTTTGCGGTTTTTCTGGTGGCCGCCTGGGTGTTGCCCGAGGCGCTGTGGAAGTTCCAGGGCGTGCGCGCAGATGCCTTGTTCCACCGTTTTACGGACGGATCGCACAGCTGCACCAGTCGGCGGGTGCTGTGGTCCAACGTGCTCACCCTGATTGCGCAGAAACCGTGGCTGGGCTGGGGCTGGGGCGAATTGGACTACGCACACTACATCACGCTGTTCCCGGGCGAGCGCTTTTGTGTGCTGCTGGACAACGCGCACAACCTGCCCCTGCACCTGGCCGTAGAGCTGGGCCTGCCCGCTGCCGTGGCGTTGTGCGGGGTCGTCGTGGCAGGGTGCCTGTGGGCCCGGCCTTGGCGCGAAACCGAGCCCGTGCGCCAACTGGCCTGGGGCGTGCTGGCGATCATCGGACTGCACAGCATGCTGGAATACCCGCTGTGGTACGGGCCGTTCCAGGTGGTGGCCTTGCTCTCGGCGGCGATCCTGGTCTGGCCCCGGCGCGACGAAGCATCGGATGGGCGCGCGTGGCCTGCGGGGGCTGCAGCGCTGGTGGCCGCCCTGGCAGTCCTGGGTGCCTGCGGCCTTGCCGCCTGGGACTACCACCGCGTGAGCCAGCTTTACAAGCCGGGGGCGCAGCGGGCTGCCGCGTACCGTGAGGACACGCAGGCCAAGGTGTCCCATTCGCTGCTGTTTTCGGGCCCGCTGGACTTTGCGCGCCTGACCACCACGGGGCTGACCCGCGACAACGCAGCGCGCATGAACGCCCTGGCCCAGGAGCTGCTGCATTACTCCCCCGAGCCCCGCGTCATTGAAGTGCTGGTTGAAAGCGCCGTGATGCTGGGCAAGGACGACGAAGCGGCTTTCCACATGAAGCGCTACCGTGCAGCCTACCCCGACGACTATGCCCGCTGGATGGGGGCGGGTGGCACCCGGGCATCTCAGGCACGTTGAAGAGGTTCTGATGCGCTGGTGCCCCCGGCGCCCGGGTGATGTCAGGCCAGAGCCAGGAACTCCGTCACCTGCGGCAGGTAGTCGCTGAAATTGGCGAGGGCGTGTTCTCCCCCCTCCTGCACCACCAGCCGTGCCTGCGGGTAGCGCGCCACCATTTCACGCCAGTCCAGCACCTCGTCGCCCTTGGCAATGATGGCCATCTCGGGCGCTGCCGGCGGCTGGCCTGCGGTGTCCAGCGCGCGCAGCTCGTCAATGTATTCAGGCTGGAAGTAAAACCGCTCCGCTGGGTCGTGCCAGGTGGTCTGCTCGCCGATGTACCGCGCAAGGTCACGCGCCGGGTGCACGGCCGGATTGAGCATCACGCTGGGGCAGCCCTTGTGCTGCGCCACCCAGCTGGCGTAAAAGCCACCGAGCGAGGAACCGATCACCGCCATTGCTGCTCCGCGCCACGGGGCAATGCCCTGCGCGACCAGTTCCATCGCCGCTTTGGGGGAGGGCGGCAGCTGGGGGCACCAGAAGGTGACACCCGGGTGGTGCTGCGCCACATGCGCGGCCATCTGCCGCGCCTTGGCAGACTGGGGCGAAGAGCGAAAGCCGTGAAGGTACAGAAGGTGGGTGGTGGTCATGGAGGGGGAAAACGACAGGGCAGGGGAATCACTGCTGTGAAAGGGGTGGCCGAGACATAAGATGCATGGCATGGGCACCACGCGGTGGGCCCGCTGCCTTGATCCCCACCATGACTGATTTTGCCCCGCTTTCCACCGCCAAACGCTGGGCTTTGGGATCCACCGACAAGCCTCCCACGTCGCTGGGCCGCTTTGAACTGAAAAAGCTGCTGGGCCGGGGCGCCCAGGCCACCGTGTGGCTGGCGCTGGACCCGCGTCTGCAGCGCGAGGTGGCCATCAAGCTCATGCGCCCCGTGGAGGACCAGGACCCGTCGGTGCTGGAGCACTGGCTGCGCGAAGCCCGGCATGTGGGGCGCCTGGCGCACCCCTTCATCGTTCCGGTGTTTGAGGCCGATGTGCAGGGCCGCCAGCCCTACATCGTGTTCGAGTACGTTCCAGGCAAGACGCTGGCCGAGCATCTGGCGCAGCAGGGGCGCTGCACGCCGCACGACGCAGTGGCGCTGATGGTGGATGTGCTGGATGGCCTGCAGGCCGCACACCAGGCCGGCATCGTGCACCGCGACCTCAAGCCTTCCAACATCATGATCGACACCCAGCGCCACGCGCGGGTGATGGACTTCGGCATGGCGGCGCCGGTGCAGGCTGTGCCGGATTCGCAGCTGGCCAGTGGCACCCCGGCGTACCTCGCGCCCGAGGCGGCGGCCGGGGCGGCCCCTGCAGCGGCCATGGATGTGTATTCGGCCGCCCTGGTGCTGGTGGAGCTGCTCACGGGCCGGCCACTGATCCACCAGAAGGACGCCTGGCAGGCGCTGTACCGCGTTGCCAACGAAACCCTGGTGCTGCCGGAAGACCTGGGGCCGGGCGTGGACGACGCCCTGCGGGCCATTTTGCAACGTGCGATGGCGCGCGAGCCGGGCCAGCGCTATCCGTCGGCGGCGGAGTTTCGCGATGCCTTGCGTGCCTGGGCCGCTCCGGCCAGCGCGCCCACGGCCGCCAGCAATGCCACGCTCGACTTCCTGCTGCGGCGCATGCGCCACAAAAGCGACTTTCCGGCGCTGTCGGACTCGGTGGCGCGCATCCAGCGCGTGGCCAACTCCGAGGACGACAGCATCAGCGATCTCACACACGAGATCCTCAAGGATGTGGCGCTCACCAACAAGTTGCTGCGCTTGGTCAACAGCGTGCATTTCGCGCATGCGGGCCGGGGCACCATCAGCACCGTGTCGCGGGCCGTGAGCCTGGTGGGCTTCAACGCCGTGCGCAACATGGCACTCAGCCTGGTGCTGCTGGACCACATGCAGGACAAGGCCCATGCAAGCCAGATGCGCGAGGAGTTTTTGCGCGCCATGATGGCTGGCTCGGTGGCGGCGGAGCTGTGCGAGCCCGGCCAGGCGGCTGAAGAGGCCTTCATTGGCGCGATGTTCCAGAACCTGGGCCGCATGTTGTGCGAGTTCTATTTTCCGGAAGAGGCGCGCCAGGTGCGCGCCCTGATGGAGACTGGCCGCGTGGAGGGGGGCGAAGAGTCGGCCGCGCTGCAGGTGCTGGGCCTGGGCTTCGAGGACCTGGGGGTGGGCGTGGCCCGCGTCTGGGGGCTGCCCGAGAGCCTGCAGCGCTGCATGCGCAAGCCCCTGGGCTCGCCCATGCAACGCGCGCCGGAGCAGGGGGTGGAGCGCCTGCGCTGGGTGGCGATGGCTGCCAATGAGGTGGCCAGCACCTTGCTGGCGAGCGATGCCGCGTCGCTGGAAGCCCGCCTGGGCCAGATCGGCACCCGCTATTCCCGTACGCTGGCGCTGTCTCCCGCAGCGATTTCGGAGGGCACTTTGCGCGCCCGCCACAAGCTCGTGGCGCTGGCCGAGGCGCTGGACCTGCGCGTAGCCCCCGGCACGCCTGCGGCGCGGCTGCTGCAGCTGCCCCCGGCGGCCGGTGCCGGGCCCGCGCAGGATGACGCCCTGGGCTCGCACGAGCTGCGGGCCAGCGAAACCCAGCCCTTGCCAGCGGTGCTGGAGTCGCAGGCCAGCGGCGCCGTGTCGGTCGCGCAGGTCAACGAAGTGCTGGCAGCGGGCATCCAGGACATCACCAATGCCATGGTCGAGAGTTTTCAGCTCAACGACGTGTTGCGCATGATCCTGGAGACCATGTTCCGCGCGCTGGGGTTTCGGCGCATGGTGTTTTGCCTGCGTGAGGCACGCACCGATTTGCTGACCGGCCGCTTTGGCCTGGGCGAGGGCAGCGATGCCGCCGTGCGTGCCATGAAAGTCCCGCTCAAGGCGCCGGGCGACCTGTTTGCCGCCGTCTGCCTGCGCGGTGCCGATACGCTCATCAACGACGCGACGGAGCCCAAGATGCAGGCCCGCCTGCCCGAGTGGTACCGCGCGGGGCTCAATGCCCCCTCGTTCCTGCTGCTTCCGCTGCAGATCAAGGGGCAGACGTTTGCGCTTATCTATGCCGACCAGTCCACGGCAGGGGGCATCGTGGTGGACGACAAGGCCCTGGGCCTGCTGCGCACCCTGCGCAACCAGGCGGTGATGGCCTTCCGCCAGGCGGGGTGACGGTGGCGCGGCCCCAAGGGCCGCGATAATCCCGCGATGGCCGTTGTTTTTGAAAAGCCCTCGCTCGCCCAGCGTTTTCTTCCCCTGTTTCGCGGGTTTGACCTGCCGCTCATGCTGGTGGTGGCGTTGCTCGCCTGCGCCGGGCTGGTGGCCATGTATTCATCGGGCTACGACCACGGCACACGGTTTTCGGACCATGGGCGCAACATGCTCATTGCGGGTGCCATTTTGTTCATGGTGGCCCAGGTGCCGCCCCAGAAAATCATGCTGTTCGCTGTGCCGCTGTATGCGGCTGGCGTGGCGCTGCTATTGGCGGTGGCGCTGTTTGGCATCACCAAAAAAGGGGCGACGCGCTGGATCAATGTGGGCATCGTCATCCAGCCCAGCGAGATCCTGAAAATTGCCATGCCCCTGATGCTGGCCTGGTGGTTCCAGAAACGCGAGGGCACCTTGCGCCCGCTCGACTTTGCGGCGGCAGGGCTGCTGCTGGCCGTTCCGGTGGGGCTGATCATGAAGCAGCCCGATCTGGGTACGTCGCTACTGGTTCTGGCAGCTGGTCTGTCCGTCATCTTCTTTGCCGGGCTCTCCTGGAAGCTGGTGCTGCCTCCGGTGGTGCTGGGGGGCGTGGGCATCCTGGCGCTGGTGTTGCTGGGGGACCAGTTGTGCGCGGACGGCGTGCGCTGGTCGGTGCTGCACGACTACCAGCAGCAGCGCATCTGCACCCTGCTCGACCCCACACGCGACCCGCTGGGCAAGGGGTTCCACATCATCCAGGGCATGATCGCCATCGGCTCGGGGGGCATGTGGGGCAAGGGTTTCATGGCGGGTACGCAGACGCATCTGGAGTTCATCCCCGAGCGCACCACCGACTTCATCTTTGCCGCGTTTTCCGAGGAGTTCGGGCTGGCAGGCAACCTGTTTCTGCTGGTCTGCTTTTTGATGCTGGTCTGGCGCGGCCTGGCCATCGCCGCAGGGGCCACCAGCCTGTTCGGGCGCCTGATGGCCGGGGCGGTCTCGATGATTTTTTTCACCTATGCGTTTGTGAACATGGGTATGGTCAGCGGCATCCTGCCCGTGGTGGGCGTGCCGCTGCCTTTCATCAGCTATGGCGGCACCGCCATGGTCACCCTGGGCCTGGCGCTGGGCATCCTGATGTCGGTGGCCCGGGCCCAGAAGCAGGACCCCAAGGACGCTCGGCCTGCCCTATAGCCATAGGCTTCGCTGGGAGATCAGGAACACCTTCCAGGGTCTTTACCCAGGCGTTGCGTGCATGGCGACAAGAGGGTACAAACCGGCAGGCCAACTGTGCCTTGGCCCATGCAACCGGAGGGATTCCCTATGGCGGCGAAGTTCGAGCTGAAGAAGTCGAAGAACGATAAATTTGTCTTCAACCTGTTGGCCTCCAATGGCCAGATCATCCTCACCAGCGAGATGTACGAATCACGGGCCAGTGCACTGAACGGCATCGAATCCGTGCGCAAGAACGCTCCCGACGATGGCCGCTTCGGTCGCCTGAGTGCCAAGGATGGATCGCCCTATTTCACGCTCAAGGCGGGTAATGGCCAGGTGATCGGCCAAAGCCAGATGTATTCCGGTGCCAAGGCGCGCGATGCCGGTATCGAGTCGGTGCAGACCCATGCACCCCAGGCCGCGCTGGACGACCAGACGACGGCCTGAGAGCCTGTTCAAAGTCTTTTTGGAGACCGCATTGGAGTGCGATTGGAATGAGTGGACGCAACGGATGCGCCGCATGGGCGCATGCCCCGGCAAGCAGCCGAGGCGTCAAAGCTCCGAGTTCATCGGCCCGATTTCACTTCAACCCTTCGGGCAAGTGCCTTGCCGGGCGGTCTGCGGCGTTGCGTGGGCGCGTTGTGGCATAGGGCCATGTGCCCCCTTGTCCGGCAGGGTGGGGCTGCGCGCCTAAAATGCCCCGATGACTTTCCGCTCCACCATTGCCGCGCCCCAGCGTGCGGCCACCAGCCAGCGCATCGATGTCGCTCGCGAATTGTTGCTGACCCCTTTCGGGCTTGACGAAAGCCATCTGGCACGGGCACTGGCCGAGATTCGCACCCACAAGGTGGACGATGCCGACCTGTACTTCCAGTACACCCGCAGCGAGGGCTGGAGCCTCGAAGAGGGCATCGTCAAGACTGGTTCCTTCAGCATCGACCAGGGTGTGGGTGTGCGCGCGGTGAGCGGCGAGAAGACGGCGTTTGCCTATTCGGACGACATCTCCGAGGCGTCCTTGTTGGACGCAGCCCGAACTGTAAGGTCTATTTCGGCCGCAGCGCAGGCGAGTAAAGCGCGAGTAGCTCCTAAAAAAGTAGCGGCAGGCCGCAGCCTGTACCCCGGCGTGGACCCCATTGCCTCGCTCGACAGCACCGCCAAGGTGGCCTTGCTGGAAAAGCTGGAGCAGCGCGCCCGCGCCAAGGACCCGCGCGTGGCGCAGGTCATGGCCGGGCTGGCGAGCGAATACGACGTGGTGCTGGTGGCCCGTGCCGACGGCACCCTGGCGGCCGATGTGCGCCCGCTGGTGCGCCTGTCGGTCACGGTGATCGCCGAGCAGAATGGCCGCCGCGAAATGGGTTCGGCGGGCGGCGGTGGTCGTTTCGGCCTGGCCTATTTTGACGACGAGCAGATGGGCAAGTACGTGGACGAGGCCGTGAATGCGGCCCTGGTCAACCTCGAATCGCGCCCCGCCCCTGCGGGCGAGATGACGGTGGTGCTGGGGTCGGGCTGGCCCGGCATCCTGCTGCACGAAGCCATTGGCCACGGGCTGGAAGGCGACTTCAACCGCAAGGGCTCGAGCGCATTCAGCGGCCGCATCGGCCAGCGCGTGGCGGCCAAGGGCGTGACGGTGCTGGACGACGGCACCATCGCCGACCGCCGTGGATCGCTCAACGTGGACGATGAGGGCCACGCCAGCCAGCGCAATGTGCTGATCGAGGACGGCATCTTGAAGGGCTACATCCAGGATTCGCTCAACGCGCGCCTGATGGGTGTGGCACCCACCGGCAACGGTCGGCGTGAGAGCTATGCCCACATTCCCATGCCGCGCATGACCAACACGTACATGCTGGGCGGCGACAAGGACCCGCAGGAAATCATCGCCAGCATCAAGAAGGGCCTGTACGCCAGCAACTTCGGCGGCGGACAGGTGGACATTACCTCGGGAAAATTCGTGTTCTCTGCCAGCGAAGCCTACTGGGTGGAAAACGGCAAGATCCAATTCCCCGTGAAAGGCGCGACCATCATCGGCAGCGGCCCCGAGTCGCTCAAGAAGGTCACCATGATCGGCAACGACATGCGCCTTGACAGCGGCGTAGGCACCTGCGGCAAGGAAGGCCAGAGCGTACCCGTGGGCGTGGGCCAGCCTACGCTGCGTATAGAGGGGTTGACGGTGGGTGGCACGGCCTGAAGAAGGCGGATGCGAAAAGTTGGTGTGGCATTCCGGCAACCCACTCTCCGCCTGCTGTGCAGCATAGTCTGCTTGTGGGGGCTGGCATGTGCGAGCGGCAGCAGCTTCGCTCAGCACTGTCTGGCGGTAGATGCCAACCCATCGGCTCCAGTTCGCAAGCTTTTTGTCATCGCAGGACAATCCAACGCGGTGGGCTTGGCGTCCGTCAGGGACATTACCAGTGGTCCCAATAATTATGTTGAGGAAGATACCGTTTTTCCGAACGTGAAGATCTATGGCGTCTTCAACGCTGGACCTGAAATTGCCGGAAAGGATGATGCAACACATTCCAGCACAGTAAGCTGGAGTCGTTTTGCATCATGGCAGGTGGCACGGCCTGGTTTCGGCTACAAAAATGTGACCCATTACCCGCAGTATTTCCCACAGGGCTCGGGCGCACAAGACATGTTTGGACCTGAACTGTACTTTGCCCGCTACTTGAATGATCGGCCGCCGAAAGACCACTACATTGTAAAACTGGCTGTTTCAAATACTTCGCTGAATCCCACGACCAATGCGGATAGCTGGTCCCCTGGGGGACGATTGTATAAAGAGCTTATGAAAATGATTGCTGAAGCTCACAATTCCAAGCGAACAGAAGTGAATTTGAAGGTGGCTGGCATTTTTTTTATGCAGGGCGAAACCGACGCAATGCATAAAGAATGGGCAAGAAATTACGAAAAAAACCTCAAGGAATTTGTACAACGCTTCCGAGAGGACGTTCAAAGCATGACATGTGCAGAGGCAAAAAATGTCCCAGTCGTCCTTGGAAGAATTCAAAATAATTCTGCGTGGGTGCACGCAAAAATCGTGCGACTTGCTCAGCAAAAGGTAGCTCGCGACGTCCCGCATGTCAGTATTGTGAATACGGATGATCTGTCGGGATGGCTTGATAAGAGTGGTTTGCACTTCAACGAGTATGGTCAGGCCCAGTTGGGTAAGAGGGTTTATCAAGCCTTTTTTCCTCTTTTGTAAAACTTTGAGCAAAACGGAAAATTCGAGAAGCTTCGGATGTGAGCGATATTTTCGTTTTTACGATTAAATAAGATTATCTTTGTGGATTGCAATGAATATATTGGGAATATCTGCGTACTATCATGACAGCGCGGCGGCGCTATTGCGATCAGGCAGGATCATCGCTGCGGCACAGGAAGAGCGTTTCACGCGGAAAAAGCATGATGAACGATTCCCAAGAAATGCAATCCATTACTGCCTGGCGGAGGCAAATGTTCGTGTCCATGAACTGGACTCGATTGTTTTTTATGACAAGCCCATTCTCAAGTTCGAGCGCTTGCTCGATACCTATTTGAGCTATGCGCCCCGCGGCTTTCATTCTTTTGTCATGGCTGTACCCGTCTGGCTCAAGGAGAAGCTGTATCTGAAGAGGACACTCAGGCAAGAGCTTGCCAGCTTGCTTTCCTGCAAGGAGTCGGAACTTCCTCCAATTTTGTTTGCCGAGCATCATGAGTCGCATGCGGCGTCTGCCTTCTATCCGAGTCCCTATGAAACTGCCGCCGTTTTATGTCTGGATGGCGTAGGAGAGTGGGCAACCACATCGGCATGGCTGGGGCAGGGTTCAGAATTGACCCCTTTGTGGCAAATCGATTTTCCGCACTCACTGGGGTTGTTGTATTCGGCGTTTACCTATTATCTAGGTTTCAAGGTGAACTCGGGAGAGTACAAGCTCATGGGCCTTGCGCCCTATGGAAAGCCTGTTCATACCCAATTGATCTGGGATCATCTTATCGACGTCAAGGAGGACGGGAGTTTTCGCCTGAATCTGGATTATTTTGATTATTGCGCTGGATTGCGGATGACCAACCAGAAGTTCTCCGATCTATTCGGGGGGGCGCCCCGAGATCCAGAGAGCGTACCGACCCAGCGCGATATGGATCTGGCAGCGTCCATCCAGGTGGTGACGGAAGAAATAATTATAAAATTGGCTCGGCAGCTCAAAAAAGATACCGGAGCCGATTATTTGTGTCTGGCCGGGGGGGTGGCTCTGAATTGTGTAGCGAATGGGCGCCTTTTGCGAGAGGGAATTTTCAAAGACATCTGGATTCAACCCGCCGCTGGAGATGCAGGTGGTGCATTGGGGGCCGCTTACGCTGCCTACCATACCTATCGCAAGCAACCTAGGGTGTATGTGCCGGGCGTTGACCAGATGCAAGGCTCCTTGCTGGGGCCGCGCTATGAACAAGCTGATATCGTTGAGAAGCTTGATCAACTGGGGGCGCACTACACAGTGGTTGAGCCTAGTAGGCTGTCTGATACCGTTGCAGATCTGTTGGCCAATGAAAAGGTTGTAGGCTGGTTTCAAAATCGGATGGAGTTCGGTCCCCGGGCGCTGGGTGCGCGGTCGATCATTGCGGATCCGCGTTCGAGTGCCATGCAGTCCCAGCTGAACTTGAAAATAAAATTCCGCGAGTCGTTCAGGCCTTTTGCCCCGGCCGTCAAAGAAGAGGCCGCTGCTCGGTACTTCCACTTGGATAGGCCCAGCCCCTATATGCTCTTGGTGGCACAGGTCCACGAGGACATTCAGACCCAGCCGGATGAGTCCTTGCACGGTTTGGCGCAGTTGCATCAGGTGCGTTCGTCGATCCCTGCCGTGACACATGTGGATTATTCTGCGCGCGTACAAACCGTGAGTGAACAAAGTAACCCAGAGTTTTATCAGCTATTGAGTGCCTTCGAACGAAAAACCGGCTGTTCGGTACTGGTGAATACATCGTTCAATGTGCGCGGCGAGCCTATTGTCTGTACGCCGGAAGACGCATTCCGTTGTTTCATGGGAACGGATATGGATTGCTTGGTATTGGGTAACGTACTGCTGTCGAAGGACGCACAAAAGAACGTCAATATCGCCCATCGCAAAGGTGCCCTGGCACTGGACTGACGAAAATGATGAAAAATAACACTGAAGCCGTAGTCGATGCACGTGAACTGCGTAAATTCGGCTATGTCATGGCAGGGTTTTTTGCCCTGGTTTTTGGCCTTTTTGTGCCTTGGTGGTGGTCTCTAAAATGGGCTTATTGGCCATGGGGCGTCGCTGTGGTCTTTCTTGCGTTGGCCCTTTTGAAGCCCTTGGCTTTAGGTATTGTTTACAAATGCTGGATGCGACTGGGTCGAGTGCTTGAATGGGTCAATGTCCGGATTGTTCTGGGTGTTGTCTTCTTTCTGGTTTTTATGCCGTTGGGAATGATCATGCGGCTGCTTGGAAGGGATACGCTGCAAAAAAAATGGGATAAGCAGGTGGCTACCTACAGAGTCAACAAGGTATCTAGAAAAAATAATCACATGGAGCGGCAATTCTGATGTTGGAGCTGATCAAAGAGCTTATTCTTTTCTTCCAGGAGCATAAACGCTACGCACTGATTCCTGTGCTCCTGGTCTTGCTGCTGCTGGGAGCCCTCATTGTGTTTGGGCATGGCTCGGTGTTTGCACCCTTTATCTATACGCTGTTCTAGATCGATGAAGAAGCTCATTTACATTCTTCTTCCTTCACTAGTACTGTGCGCACTTGTGGCTTTGGGGTACTGGGCTGGGCTGTATACGGTGGCTGGCCGGTTCGATAAAGTCATCCGATGGGTGGAGCAAGGGGAAACTTTGGCTGGAGTGCTGGCAGTGACTCCTTTGAAGGATGAGCAGCGCAATCATTACGCACGCGCTTACACCAGTTCTGCGTTGGATATCGGCTCCATTAGTTGGTCTGTCCCTAATCAGCCAACTCCTTTTGTAGGTACTGCCCCATCACCAGGGCAACACCAAAATGCACATATCAACTCTTGGCAGATGCGCAACAGCGAGGAGCTCCAGATGCCGAAGCCGGAGGGGGTCTATCGCATTTTTCTCACCGGTGGCTCCACCGCATATGGATCTGGTGCTCCGAGTCAGGAGCAGACGATTGGCAGCCTGCTGAATGATCTGCTCAACAAGAACCTGTCAAAACCTGGCCTGCGTTATGAGGTGTTTACTTTTGCCAATCCAGCTTGGGCGTCCACACAAGAGCGTATTGCCATTGAAAACTATCTTTCTGAGCTTCAGCCGGATCTGGTGATTTCACTGTCTGGAAATAATGATGTTTTTTGGGCGGATGCGGGTCGAAATGTCCTGTGGTTCAGTGCATTTTCGGATGACTATTTTAAAACTCTGGCAAATACGGGTTTGAAGACGGCTGGCAGAAAGGAACTGCAGGACTTGCCGCAGGCCCGTCCTCTGCCTCAGCCTGTACCTGTGCAGACCGTTGCCTATCGACTTGAAAAGAATGTTCGATTAGGAGCATATGCTCTTCAGGGTGTAGATTGGGTATTTTTCCTGCAGCCTACTCTTTCTGTGTCTAAAAAGTCTTTGAGTTCACGTGAAAAGGATTTCCTCTCCAATTCTAAAGAATATTATGTGCATTGCTATCAGGCAATTGCAGCCAGTCTGTCGGGCGTCAGCTTGAAGAATTTCAAATTTATCGATCTGTCTGGCGTCTTCGACCGCTACGGGGCAGAGGACGACATGTTCCTGGACCAGTTTCATTTTGGGGATAAGGGCAATGCTGTCATTGCTCAAGCTATTCACGCTTCATTAGCTCCGAAAATAGAATCTAGTATGCGGAAGAACTAACTTCCTTGGATTTTTGCAATAGCACTGCACAGGTGTGGTGTCGAGAGAAATTCCAGAATGAATGCTATGCACTTTGATTTTTTGATTAATAGTTAGCAGCGCCTGAATCTCGTTGTTTGAGGCCCGCAATGCTGTAACTTAATCCTGAACTTGCTAACTTAATTCAATCATCCCTTGGTTTAAAATCCGCCATCAAACATCCATACTTTTACTTTGGTTGGACTGTAGAAGTTGCCGCCGGGGCTAGATCTGGCCATTGTTCCAAATATTGAGTCGTCGAGTGGGAAGTATGAATCAGTTAAAAAACTTATGCTTCCATGTTGCACGACTGTAGCGCCAGAGGGTGTTTCTTGTACTAGTTCTCCACGCATTTTGGTCCAGTGCTGTCCTGAGATTAAATGTCCTTGCATTGTCAAACGAACCCAGTAGTACATTCCATGGGTAAGAGTGAAATCGGATTCGGTAATATAGGACGCCGATATAGGGTCGTTTGGTAAGCAGTTGATGGAGGTATTTCCGATTAATGTGCTTTGCATGCAGCGGTTATTGGTTTGGTCCCAAGTGTATGCGGTTTGATCTCCGTTCCACAACTCAAAGCCCAGGCCTTTGGGTGTAAGTATTAATCCGGCGCCATATCTAAAAAGCCATTGCCTACTCGGATGCTCAGGTGAATTTAGAAGTTCTTGGACTGAATTTCTCTGGAAAGGGCAAACTGCAGTTGCTCCAGAAAATTCCCCTTGCGTGAATGCAAGAATGCTATGCTCAGTCAGCGCGCTGGAATTGTATCCTGGGGGCTGCCACTGAAATCTAGCTTGTAGCTGTATAGTACCCCCTTGTTTAAGAGTATTTTGGGATTTTTGCATGTTATCTGGCTTGTACCAGTCGAAATAACAAAAACCGTTTATCTGCAAGGCCGGATGAGTTATATCGTCGGCAATGTAAGATTGAATCTGAGCGCCAGCGCCACCACAAGCGATAAGACTCATCACTGCAAAGCCGGCAAGAATATGCTTGATCATTTGATACTATTTAAAAGTTATGCATTCAAATGTGATGTCCAACACCCTTGATTCCGGTGGGTGAGGGTGGAGTGCTGCAGTCCGTTGAGCCGAAGCTCACAATACACAACCAAGGGTGATCGTACCCACGCCCTCTTTCTTGGGAGGTTGTTAATTTCATCTGCATTCGCATCGAGCTGCTGTCGGCTGTAGCTTCGTCTAGAAGTGATTTGTACGAACAAAGCGGTAAGTGTGCGCTGCGAATCGCAGCTGGATGCAAGGCGTAAAACCCAGCAATAGCCGTAGCTATTGCGAGTATTTGTAATAAAGCAGACCGCAGATGCACACGACGCGGTGAATTGTGCAGAGGATCCCAGGCGCTCAAATGTACGGGACATCGGACCCGGTCCAGATGCTGCCTTGAATCAACGCAATGCCAGATGCTAGATGCCGCTACCGAGACTGTCCCAGAAGCCGACGACAGGTCCGTGGCTCACTCTGATGGCATGTGGCCTCTGCCGCTGGCCACGCTGGCAGGGAGTGTCAGAAAGTTTGTGTGTGAGGCATAGCATGTCGACTTGGAGCATGAATGCCACGCAAGAAGAAAACAGAAGCCCCTACGGGCAATACGGCGCAGCCGCAATTCTCAGCCGCAGCGCTTGA
>NZ_JAMXAX010000111.1 GCF_023913775.1 Acidovorax facilis | reverse complement strand
CTGCCGAACCGCCTCCAGTTTGAACTCCCGCGTGTACTGCGCACGCACTTGCTTGTCACTCATTGCTCAACTCCTTGTCGGTATTTTCAACAAGGGTTAAGAACTCCACTTTTCAGGGGCAACCTCACCCAGTTCCTCGAAGAACTTTGTGCCTCTCGTCCATGTCCAGACCGTAGACGACCCTTGTGCTCCATCAATGTGACTAAGCAATCGCTCGCAGCAGAAGGCGGCAATTTGCCAGATGTCAGAAGCTCCGTAGGGGTGGAAACTGACACCACACGCAGGAAGTCGAACTGCAGTATCTGCGTTCCACTTTGCGATGTTGACGGCGACGTCCGCTGGGTCAGATTGCGGCCAGGAGTCACCAGCATTAAGCCAGACCAAATGGCCAGCGGCGCACATTGGCTCCGCCCAAGCCATGGCTACCGGCGTGTTGGCAAGCAGTCCCTCTGCCAATCGACCCAACAGGACGCGCACAGCACTTTCCCCAGTGCAGTCGATGACAAGGTCAAACTGCTTTTCGCTGACCGCAACTTCCACGAAGTTGGAAGCAATAGCTGCGCGGCCATCCACTTTCAAACCTGGTACTTCCTTGCGCAACTTCAACGCAAGCTCCACCGCCTTGAAGTTGTCTGTAGAGGAGTATCCAAGTACATGTCTGGATGTGTTTTCAGGCTTAAAGGTCTGCATGTCGACTAGGCTCAAGTAGCCAGCACCCGCACGGGCAAGCAACTCTGCAATGGGAGAGCCAAGCGAGCCGCAGCCCAGTAGTAGCACACGCTTGGACCTGCGGTTGTGAAGGATCGGCAGCTGATGGTCACGAGCCAGCCCCCAATCAGCATCGACCCGTTCAACGTTCACGGGCACCGCATTTGGCTCCGTCAAACCGGGTACAGGTGGTGGCAGGATGTAATAGCCAAAAGTCGCAGGGCCTTGGATCAGGACAATAAGATAGGAGTGCTCTTTGCCGTCTTGCTTATCCTTGAGCCATTTTGACAGCTCCACCTCTTGCCCTGTCCAGCCCTCTATAAGCAACTGGAGTTCTCCAAAAGAGCGAGCCCAAGTATTGGGTGTCCATCTCGCTTCATCTGGCATTCGCACAAACAGCGTGTGGCCCTTCTGGTACACGCCGCGTGCCCAACCGTGCCGATGCGACAGCACGTTCGCATCGACTGTGCCTACGGTCGCAAGTGCAATATTGGCTCGTTTGCTCGGCGGTTGGCGCCGATAAAGTGCCAAGTCACCGTCAACGTATCCTTCGAATGACCCTACAGCGGCGCGAATTTTTCTCGGCGTGTTTAGCTGATGCCGAACACGCACTGCATCAGAGTACCTTATCCAGTATGCAGTTCGCTCCGACTGAAACTCCTTATCCACCCAGTCCGCATCCCTGCAGGCGTCAACGAACCGCTGGAAGTCCGTCAGTACGTCACCGACTGCGTGCGCCGGGCTGTCGTAGTCACCTGGTTTGGGCCTTATGCTGTGGCAAACACGCCCGTCCTCCTCCACGTGGGGCAACACCAAGCAAAGTTCTTTACTGATGTAGACCTGGGCAGGCGTAGCAGGGAAATCAAGGGGCAGAACAAGCCGGGCTTTCAGCCCCTCACGAAACTCTGCCAGCCTCCAACTGTAGAGCTTCGCCTGACTTCCAGGAGATGTCTCCCGAGCCGCAAAATCTGGCCCAATTCCGTCCAGCCAAGCAGCGACCGCGTTCTTGGCTTTATCAAACAGGCTTACCACTTGCAGTGCAGGGTCAGGCAAGTTGGTCCTTGGAGCCGGCTGGAATAGGGCGGGTGGGGTTAGAGCGCGGTTCTGCGGGCAGCGTGCCGAGCAAGCCGCCCAGGGCGCCTGTGGCATGCAGGCCTGCGCGCCAAGCCTTCACGCCATGGTCTCCGAAGACGTTCTGAATGTTCTTTTCACCCCTCCTGGTGTGCTCGTCGGAGAAAAGGGCCTCAAGATCCTTCTTGAGTTGGGTGTGCCAACCATAAAACTCGATTTTACGAGCGCCGCCGTCCTTGTTCCAGCGCTCCGCGAAGTTTTCGCCATGGCTGGTTGGCAACGCCGGGTTCATCACTGAGTAAATCCCGGTTACGTACTGAATGTATTTGGGCAATCGATCCGCAACCTCCAGAGCGACTTCAATAGCGCTGGTGAACGCCTGTTTTTCTTTCGTCACCATCTCGTCGTAAGCGGTTGCGGCCAAGGTGACCAGAATCACAGAGATGGGCATGGCTGCGCGGCGCTCATCTGGTTTGCCACGGTAGTAGTTATCGCGATGCAGCTTAAGCAACTGGACAGTACGACGCAGGATGTCGTCAATGCGGATAGGTTCAGTTGGGACAGGGTCGGCTTTGAAGTCTTCCAAAACCATGCTCTTCGCGACAGCAACGCCTTCTTGGAAATGGAAGCGCTTGTTCGCGATGCCGCAGAACCAGTCCGCAAACTCCTCTGGATTGGAGGGGTTCCAAATGGTTTCGGGGTCACGCACTCGGAGCTCAGTTCCAGTAAATTGGTGACTAGTGGGAATGGCCGGCGTGACGTCGAAGTAGAAGCTTTCATGGGGGTATTGGAGTCGCCAGCAACGGCTCTTCGCCGAAGGTTCTCCAGCTCCGCCAACCCCTTTGAGCGATTCTCCGAAGTCCTGAAAAAACTGCTCGGATTCCCCAAGGTTCGCGTACTTTGGGGACGACAGCTTGACCACAATATCCAAGTCAAACTTCGTGTTTCCGTACATGGCAATGGTGGTTTGTGTCTTCATCGAACCTTGGACAATGACGTGTACGCTTGTCTCGTCAACATGAAGCTTTTTGGCAATGTGCTTTTGAAGGTCCTCGTACTTCTGAATGGCTTTCGCTCGCTTCTCTTCGGGCAGTTCCAGTTTGGACAGCATGCCAATGATGAATTTCTCCCACTGGAGCGCATCTTTACGAGCGTCAAGAATTGCAATGACACTCTTCGAAAGCGAAATGGGGTTCGTCGTCATGGCTTTTCCTAAGCAGGGTTAATGTAGGGGTTGTTGGGTCGGGACAAATTGAGCGTGAGCTCCCTCAGCACGAGGCATTGCGACGCTCCAAGGATAGTGAAGGGGTTGCTTTGGTTCAAACTGATAAACAAGCACCTCTGGCATGTTCCTGTCGTATGCCGAGCCAATGCGAAGCGAAAGGCTTGCGGGTGCTGCAAGCACAAGATGAATCCGCTTGATGCCCCGGTCTGAAAGCTTGTTGATGGCCTTGAGGAACTGGTCCAGCAGGGCCACTTGCTTTTCTTTAGACCAGAGCTCGTTCAAGGCAGAGTTGGATAGCTGAAGCCGAACAACTGGAATTGTTTCGAAAGTGTTCTTGAGATGCTCTTCTCGGATGCGGTAAGACACCGAAACAGCCAGCACCACCTCTTCGATACCTTCAACCAGCACGTCCGTATCCAATACTTCGAACCGGTCGCCGTCGTCGATGCCCGCTAGCTCCTGCCACGCGTGTCGCGTGCGCTCCCAATCGAAGAACTCTTTACTTCCTCCGTCATTGAGAAGCATGCCTGCGTAAAACAGGAGCGGTACCTGCAAGATGCCCCCTGCGACAACCGTCACGTCCGCCTGAATAGTGTCGCCGCAGCGAAGGCGAACTTGCTCAGGAATGAGGCTCAGGGTCGAAATAGCTGCCTGTACGTTCGGTGGCGTTCCGGTCAGATAGTCACGGACATTGACCAAGCAATCTTCACGGCGGCCGATGTAACTGGGAGGAATGGCGCTTTTAAGAGGGGTGGCGGTGGTGTCGACCAAGCCACGCAATTCGACGCATATGACACGTTTGCGACTGGCCGCGCGGAACTCCCGCACCAATTCAAAAACAACAATGCTTGCGCAGATAACAAAAAACGCGACCGCAGCCCACCCGACAACTTCGCCAACTACTCCCGCGCCACCTGATGTCCCAACTTTTAGCTCTTCAACACCCGCTTCAGTTTGGCGCCGCCAACTCGCGTCGAAGTTGAAGCCCAAGACCGTTACCAGCAGGCTCACGCACATGCCCATCACCAGGTAGACAGGGCGTCTAGTTCTGGTGTAGTAAGCCATCAGAACCTCAATCATTTTTTTGAGCCAGGCCACGGTACTCCCTAAATACTTGTTTTTGCAGGCCGCCCTAGCGTCCATGGTGGACGAAAGCGTTGGGCGTTCCTGCTTCTACTTATGGTCCACCATTTTTATCACAGGGGTGTGGGTTGTCTGAAGAGGGTCAACCAGCGGAATTTGAGTATTGGTCAGCGGCAGCTTCTGGCCCCATTGCAGCCGTATGAGATTGATTCTCAAACGACAGCAACCGCTGCAAAGGATCCCAAGCGGCAGATTCCGCAAAACAAGTGTCGTTGCCCCAAGCATTCTTTTCATCCAAGGAGGAGACAAGTTTGTTCAGGGAACAAATTTCTTGCACGCTCCCCCCGGCTGCTGTAACGTTTCTTCATAAATTCAGTCGAGATGGAGGGACTATGACAGTGACGATCGGCGGCAAAGATTGCCGCATTGGCCTTGCTTTGTCTGGCGGGGGATTCAGAGCTGCTGCCTTTCATCTGGGCATGTTGCGTAAGCTTCACGAACTGCGGCTTCTCCAAGGCATTGATCTTTTGACATGTGTCAGTGGCGGAAGTATTGCGGGGGCAACGCTTGCTGCGAATTGGTCAAGTGGTGTCGATGCAGCACTCCACAAGCTCGATGAGTACCTCAGAACAAAGTCAATTGCAGTGGGGTCCGTGATCGGGGGCTTCCTGGATCCGTTTGAGTCCCGCTTGGACAAGTTGGCTGAGAGCTACGACAGAGATCTATTCGGTGAGAAGTCTTTGTCCACTCTGCAACATGGCCCTCGGATTTACTTGAACTCGACGAACATCGCTACGGGGAACATGTTCTTCTTTGTCGCTGGTGGTGGGAGCGCTTCCAAAGCGGAGATGGGCGAGCATGAGCTTGGCGTTGTCGATGCGGGAACCTTCAGAATCAGCAATGCAGTTGCGGCATCTTCAGCATTCCCGCCTGTTTTCGGCCCCCTGCGGTTGGATCCGGACGTCTACCCTCCGGCAGAGCAAGTGGGCTATGTGACGCTCACGGATGGTGGTGTCTACGACAACCTCGGTATCAACCCTGGTCTGCGCGAACGAAACAAGCTCGACTATTTAATCACCAGTGACGGCGGAAAGCCGTTCACCAATACCTCAGAGCCAACAGAGGCTGGAGCCATGGTCCTCAAAGCTGCTCTGGACATTCTGATGGAGCAAGTGAGAGGGCTGCAGTTCGATCGCATGCAGCATCGGCACTTGGCGGGTAGGGGGCCAAAGCCACTGTGGTTCTCTATCGATAGCGTCGAGGGGCAAGCCAACCCGGGAGATGCCACCTTTGCGTCCTCGATCAGCACCAACCTGAAGCGGTTGAACGACGACGAAATGACTGTTCTCCAACGCCACGGAGGGGCACTCGTTGAAGCCCGCCTTCGTTCATACGCACCCGAGCTCCTCGCGGCGGTTTGATCCGATCTTTCCAGGTCAAATTGCGACCCCATGAGGTCGCGCAGTCTAGAGGAGCCCAGCCGTGACGATGATCAAGCCAGGCAAGCAGTCGTTCTTAGTGTTGGCCCAAGATCCAGGAGTGAGGGGGCCCTCAGGAGAGCGGGTATTTGCGACTGTAGATGTCCCAGCAGAACGACTTGCCCTCGGGCCCACGGGATACCGGGTCAAGGTCGTTGACTTCGATGCGGAGGCCTGCGTGCTGTACAAGGCCCACGCATACCAAGAGGATGCGGAAGGCAGGCTAGAGGACATTTTTGCGGCCCAGCTTCCACCTCCCGGGAGCAAGCTCCGCAAAAAGGTGGAAGACCAATTGCTAGCCAACCCGGCGTTTCACGGGCAGAACGTCTATGCGTTGGTAATGCGAACGCTGGCGCGTTTTGAGTACGCATTGGGACGGCGGGTGCACTGGGGTTTCGATGGTCACCAGCTCCATGTTGCCCCGCACGCATTTGTGGATGCCAATGCGTTCTACTCCCGTGAAGACCGCGCGTTGATGTTCGGCTACTTCAGGGCCGATCAGGAGCCCGCGAAGCCTTTTATCTTTACGAGCCTCTCGCATGACATCGTCGTGCACGAGACTACGCACGCTTTGCTAGACGGCCTCCGCGCTGGCTTCATGAACTTCTCCGGACCTGATCAGGCTGCCTTTCATGAAGGTTTCTCGGATGTTGTCGCGCTGCTGTCGATCTTTTCGCTCAAGGAAATCGTTGAACTGGCTTTGACCCAGTTCAATGATGGAACCAAACGCGTCGCCATCAAGAGCAACGGCAAATCTCTGATTCATCGAAGGGCGCTCACTGCCAGCGCGTTGACCGACAGCGCCCTTATGGGACTTGCGGAGGAGTTCGGGCGGGCGCTGGGGGGTATGCGAGCGAATGCTTTGCGCCGATCAGTACGAATCAAGCCCTCACGCGACTTGCTCGGCTCTCCAGACTTCCGAGAGCCGCACACCCGAGGGGAAATCCTCGCTGCCGCCCTGATGCGTACGTTCCTTCAGATCTGGCTGCGTCGCATTGAGGAGCTTGGGACCTTTGATGATGGTTACTACAACCTCGTGGAGGTTGCGGCCGAGGGGGCAAAGGTGGCAGACCACCTTCTCACCATGTCAATTCGAGCCCTCGATTATTGCCCGCCTTTGGACTTGGAATTTGGTGACTACCTTGCTGCACTGCTCACAGCGGATGCTGAAATTGCCCCCGATGACAAGCGGTACCACTATCGAGACACTGTCCTAAAAGTATTTGGATCCTTCGGAATAGAGCCTCCTGCGAGTAGAACGGACGCGAGTGGCTGTTGGCTTGGGTTTTCGCAACACGCCTCTATCCAGTATCGGAGGACGAACTTTGAATCCATGCTCCGCGACCCAGAAGAAGTATTCCGATTCATCTGGGAAAACCGAGACCCACTGGGCGTCGACGAGCGGTCCTACACCCAAGTAGTCTCCGTACGCCCCAGCCTACGCATCGGGCCTGAGGGCTTCTTGTTGCGTGAGACCATCTGCGAATACGTCAGCCGCGCCAACATATTCGGGGCGGAGCTCAAGGTGGTTTGCAACGTGGATCCGCGACCACCTGGTGTGAACTCCAATACGCCACTGACCGTCTATGGCGCAGGCACACTTGTGTTTGACCAATATGGCCAGTTGAAGTACCACATCGCCAGGCAAATGAGCGATGGTCAATGGCAGCGAAAACGTCTTGAATACCTGGTCGGCGAACCCATGGAGGAGCCCGAGATCGGCAGTGCTTTTGCCAATCTACATCGGATGCGAGCGAACTGCGTTTCGTGCGATGAGACAGGCAAACGGCAGAGAAGTTCGTCCAGTCCGCGAGCCAAACGCGCACAAGCTGTATCGCTCCCGACGAAAGGCCATTTAGGAGGCTCGGCATGAGTACGAACAAGGCGCGTCCGAAGGTGGGCGCGGGCGCAAAGCCTCCTGCTTTGACGAAGTCTGCCAAGGGCCCGACTCATCTCAATCTGTTCGCCTACCAAGTAGGGTTTGGCGACTGCTTTCTGTTGCAGTTCGTGTATGGGGATGCCGACTCAGATAAGCGGCATGTGCTCATTGATTTTGGCACCACTGGAGCGCCAGAAGCGGACAGTGGAAAGCTAATGCAGAGAGTTGCGGAAGACATTAGGGAGAAATGTCGGGGAGCGCAACTGGATGCTGTTGTTGCCACACACCGACATGCCGACCACATCAGCGGATTCGCCACGAAATCCAACGGCAATGGCTCTGGAGACATCATTCGGGCACTTCAGCCGCGCCTTGTGCTGCAGCCTTGGACTGAAGATTTGGCATTGGCAACGGACGCTACGGGGCCACTCACAAAAAATGCGAAAGCCACCGCTGGAAGCACTCGTGCATTTAGCGCGCTTCAGGCCATGAACAACGTGGCGGAGCAGGTCGTCAAATTGGCCGCTGAGAAGCCAGGAGGACTACCACGAGGCCTGGCTGAACGGCTTGATTTTCTGGGGCGGGATAACACCAAGAACCTATCTGCTGTTGAGAATCTCGCGGGCATGGGTAATGCAGGAAAAAGCTCGTATGCCTACTACGGCATGGAGGACCCTCTTAAGGATTTGCTACCCGGCGTAAAGACCTACGTGCTGGGGCCGCCCACGGTGGATCAAAGCGCGACCATCAAGAAGCAGCGCGCCACTGACAACGATGAGTTTTGGCATTTCCATGCTCGTGGAGTGTCCACGGCAAACTCAATCGACGGCAACGCGCATGGGCCATTTGATGCGAGCTATGTTTTCGCCAAAAAAGGCAAGCTACCGCGAGAGGCACGCTGGGCGGCGAAGCACATCACCAATGCTCGCGGCAATCAGCTTCTTGGCATTGTCACCATGCTGGACAAGGCGATGAACAACACCAGTCTCATCTTGCTTTTCGAGGTGGGTGGAAAGCGGTTGCTGTTTCCTGGTGATGCGCAGATCGAGAACTGGTCATATGCACTTGAACAACCCGGGATTGCGGAAATGCTGGCAGATGTTGACCTCTACAAGGTCGGACATCACGGGAGCTTAAATGCTACGCCCAAGTCACTTTGGAAGGGCTTCAACAAGCGTGGAAACTCCTCGAAAAAGGACCGCATGACCTCCGTTCTATCGACCATGGCAGGCAAGCACGGCAGCGAAGAGAAGCGAACAGAAGTTCCAAGGAAAACGCTGGTGGATGAGCTGAAACACGATACGCATTTTCACT
This sequence comes from Acidovorax facilis, assembly GCF_023913775.1. Classification (GTDB taxonomy): domain Bacteria; phylum Pseudomonadota; class Gammaproteobacteria; order Burkholderiales; family Burkholderiaceae_C; genus Acidovorax; species Acidovorax facilis. The sequence goes on along the minus strand of NZ_JAMXAX010000111.1, from coordinate 11,726 downwards.
CCACGCAAGAGCTTCCCATCAATGGGCTATACACACACGTCCGAATTGATTTCTGACTAGAGAGCTAATGCATAAGCCCAAGAGCTGGGATTTCCGGACGAAGCAACCGCGGTGTTTGATCACTTGCCATCTGTTATGAACCAATCTATCAGGTACCTCACTAAGTCTCGCTTCAAGCTGGCCGCCGAGTGCCCCAGGAAGCTCTACTACACGGGCAAGAAGGGTTATCTTGATCGATCACTTGATGACAGCTTTCTGGCTGCTTTGGCCGAGGGCGGCTACCAGGTGGGCGAATTGGCGTGTCTAGCCCATCCTGGTGGCATCCGTGTTGACGACCTCGACCACGACGTTGCTCTGGCTAAGACTGCTGAGCTCCTGCAGCAGGACGAGGTCACCATCTTTGAAGCCGCGATCGCATTTGGAAGTATGTTTGTGCGCGCTGACGTCTTGCGAAAAATTGGAACGCGCATAGAGATCATCGAAGTAAAAGCGAAGTCCTACAGCGCGAAAAAGGATGGTGACTTCACAGGAGCCAAGGGTCAATTGAAGTCGGAGTTCCTGCCGTACTTACAAGACGTGGCTTTTCAGCGCTATGTCGCACAGAATGCGCTGCCTGGTCACCAGGTTCACGCATTCTTGATGCTTGTCGACAAGGAGCAATTTTCAACAGTTGATGGACTCAATCAGCGATTCAAGGTGGTCGTGGAGGGACGGCGTCTCAGGGTCCAAGTGGAACCAGGCACGACGCTGGAATCCCTAGGTCAGCTCCTGCTGGCCACAGTCCCTGTGGACGAACAGGTTGACATGATCCTGTCTGACACCCTCACAGTCGAGCCGAAGGAACAGCGTCCCTTCCCTGAAGCGGTGGGGGCCTTCGCTCTTGCCTACTCGCAGGACACGCCGCTTCCCCCCGTTCCTTCGTCAGCTTGTGGTGGCTGCCAGTTCAAAGCGCCTAGCTGGCCATTGCCTGAACAGCCCAAGAGCGGCTTTCATGAGTGCTGGTCACAGGCGTTCAATTGGGGAGAAGCTGATTTCAGCGAGGCGACGGTTCTAGACCTCTGGAACTTTCGTGGGAAAACTCAGCTCATCGAGCAGGGAGTGCTGAAGGCAAAGCAGGTCACGCTGGAGGACCTGAAATTCGACGGTGAAGATCCAGGCGTCAACGGTATGACGCGCCAGCACCGACAGTGGTATATCTGCCAGCCGGCGTGGCCCGGTGGTGGCGAGTACTACTTCGATGGTGCGGGCTATCTATCTGCAAGGGCCGGATGGAAATTCCCGTTGCATTGCATCGACTTCGAGACAAGCGCAGTCGCCATCCCCTTCGCGAGCGGTCGGCATCCGTACGAGCTCACCGCCTTCCAGTTTTCGCACCATGTCGTCTACGAAGATGGCAGGGTTGAACACCGGAGCCAATGGCTCTGCGCCAAACCTGGTGTCGATCCGAACATTGATTTCGTTCGCGCGCTGTGCAATGCCCTTAGTAAGGACAACGGCACCATCTTCAGATGGTCCGCGCATGAGAACACAGTGCTGAACAAGCTGCGTGAAGAGCTCCTTGCATCGGCTACACCACCCAAAGACAAGGACGCACTGGTAACCTTTATTGAGTCCATCACGTCAAGGTCCGTTTCTTCCAAAGAGAAGATTCACGGGCCAAGGACCATGGTTGACCTATGCGATATAGCAGAGAAGTTCTACTTCCACCCGTCTACAAATGGCAGCAACTCGCTGAAGAAGGTACTCCCAGCGCTGATGAAGAGTTCGACCGCTCTGCGTGAAACTTACGGTAAGGCGAACTACGGCGGAATGGGTGTCAGCCTGAACTTTGTGGAGCCCATTGCTTGGTGGCAAGAGGGTGATGGCGAGGTAATGGACCCGTACGCGCTTCTACCTCCAGTATTCGACGACCTTTCGCGCGATGAGGCCGATGCAGCCGATGAAGGCCTGTCCGAGGAACTGAAAGAAGGCGGTGCAGCAATGGCTGCCTATGCCCGACTCCAGTTCGAGGATCTGCCTGATGCTCGCCGCGCAAACATGGAGAGCGCCCTCCTTAGATACTGCGAGCTGGACACACTGGCGATGGTGATGGCAATCCAGGCGTGGGACCACATGGCGGCGGCTACGGCCAAGTCCTGATTGGGGCATCACAAACATCTGTTCCGGCATTTCTTAAGTCCCGCCTTTGGCTTTGTAGAACGACCTCCGCGACGCGGAGCTTGACGTCAGGTAAAGCGCCTCACGCCCACCCCAGGGCGAAAATCACTTGCTTTGCCACGCGCTGTCCTCGATTCAAGCGTGCACCACATCGGCGGCAACAGCGACTCTAGCTACCGGCTGCCATGGTGAGAGATGAGACGTACCCGCCGCCACGCTCGCCTTCGAAGTCGAACTCGTACAGCGTGACTGGTCGCAGGACTTTGATATGGCGACCAAGGAAGAACGCAACACTGTATGGTGCCGCCATGAACAGATGCAATGCAGGACGAGCTGCAAGGCCTGCTATTGATCGTACATCCTTGAGGTGGTTAGCCAGACGGTCCGCCAATTGATCAGCGTGGGTGCCATTTAGCACGGCGCACTGCGATGCGCTACCCGTGAGGCCTGCGACGACCAAACGACCAATGTTCGGCTGGCCCTGGAGAAACGCACGAACCTGCTGTTCTGTGGTTCGGGTGATGGATACCGCTACAGCCACCTCCGGGCCATTGGTTCCCATGTCGAACTCGCTGAACGTCCAACCTGGCCAGTTGGTATCTACCGGCGCGTCATCGGCGGCCCAGATGGCAGAACCACCACGAGTTCGCTGCTCGATCTCCACAATCTTTCCGGATTTGGTGTCCAGCACGGTGCCCGCAGCGAACGCCAGCGTCAAGTGGGTGTCCATGGCAAGGCGAAGACGCTGCTCCCGCTGCCCAGCCGAACGGATAAATGCGGTCAGCTTGGGCAGAAGGTCTTTGTCCCACGTGAACTCGGGCTTCAGGTAGCGGTCGGAGAATTCAGGCAAAAAACTGAGGACTTCATCACAGCGCGCTTCAAGGCGGTCGAAGCCGTGCTCGAAGGACTTGACACCGAAGACCTTCGCCGGTGGCGGCGCTTGGTCTGCGAACAACTTATCGTCCCCGCAGGCCTCGCGGAACGACTTTGCGTCGAATTCGTTTCGGCCTTGTGCCAGCCAGTCATACGGCAGTTGATCGTAGATCGTCGAGCTGGTTCCTGGCTCGCTCGGCTTGAGCCCATAGAAATGCAGCGCCTCATCCATTCGCAGGCGGAAATCATCTAACGACTCCGACACTGAGGTCAGCGCGAGCCGTTCGCAGAACGCGCGTAGTTCTGCCTCATCGACCTTAAGGTGCTGCCTCCAAGCTTCCCGTGCCAACCAGTACTTGCTCTGTTTCGTCGAGCCCTGGAAGAACTCATCGAGCTTCAATGTGTGGTGCTGCTGCTCAACCAGCTTGTGCAGGACATCATCCAGATGGATGCGGTGGTTTGTCATAAGCCGAATGCGCGAAGCAAATCCATCGGCCTGATCCGACAGGTAGGCATCCCGAGCACGCTGCAGCAGCGACGTTGTCGTGGCACCAGAGTAATTGGGGTCTGTCAGGTCTACGTGCGTGAACGTGCCATTGCCCACATGCCACTTGCACTGGAATCGCTCCACCTGCAGCCGCCGGCCAAACTGATCCAGCGGCCCGCGACTTGGGTCGTACTCGACCCAGACGTCATCAAAGCCGCGTGGGCCCGACTCGAACCCGACTCGACGGACGGCTGTGGTGGAGCTCAATAGCTTTGGTGCGTAGGTCCAGAAGATGCGCGCCTGGAAGGCGTTGCCATATCGAGGTGTGTTGACTGCTTGTGTCATCTGTCGCCGTGCACTTGATTGAGTTAAGCTCAGCTAAGCGGGAACATTGGGCCGAACAGGTCTCGCCAAGCACGCAGCGCCTCACCGTTTTTGCCTTGTCGGACGAGGTGAATGGCCTGGTCGGCTTCCCTTGCGGCGGCTGTCAGCAGCTTCTTGGCCCGCTCAACGCGCGCCGCGTCCATTGACCCGCTGATGGGCGGTCCAAGCTTCGCAGGATCCTCCCACGTGTCACCGATGCGATCAGCAAGGGTCGCAAAGAAGGACTGTATCTCTCTGTCGAACTGACCACCCCAACCGCCGTGCAGGCACTCGTGCGCCATCACTTCAATGAGGAAGGATGGCTTCACGGGTTTCTCGCCGTGCTTTGGGTTGTTGTTCCAGTACTTCACCATCCGCACAAGCCCCTTCCATTCGCTCGAGTAGGCTTGGTGAGCATCTACGGCCTTCTGTGCGTGAATCTTGGGGTTGGTCTTGATCCATTTGCTGGTGTCACCATCGGGGATCTCGTAATTCTCGTCACAGGTAAATGCCGGGACGACATCAATGCTCAGCACCTTGTAGTCGGTCTTATCTTCGTCCTTGATCTCAATGCCGAAGTCGACATTGATGGATCGGCTCTGTCTGCGAACAGCCTTCTCGCCGTACTTCTCGACCATCACCGCCGTGTAGTCATCGAGCACCACGCCAGGGTCCTTGTCGCGGTAGTGCCGCTCGGACTGCTTCATGGGAAAGAAGATGTCGATGTCCTTGAGTGGCTTGGTCTTGGTGTGCCTCTTGTACGAGCCGGTCAAGAAGTCGCCTTCAATGGCGAACTTGGTGTGCAGATAGTCCCGCACCTCCGTGTGCTTCGCCGAAGCATTGTCCTGTTCCTTCTGGTTCAACTCCAGGCGGCTTTTGAACTTGCGGAATGCTTCATTCACAGTAAGGGTCATTTCGTCCTCCAGTAGCTCATGTTTGCGCTAAGGCCGTTGTGCTCCACGCCAGTACCAATGCTTTGACGCACCATGCCGTCGGTGGACCTGAACTCTGTGACAGACCATCCATCGACGTCTGGCCGTCCCGCCTTGTTTTTTACAATCACGCTGTAGAGCGCCTCCGATGGCAGAAGGCCCTCTTTGCTAATGGCATACCGCAGCGCCTCGGGATCCACCCATAAGTTGCCCGCCTCGGACGACCACGAGTACGTCACCGCAATATCCCAACGTTTGATCAGTGCATTCGTCTTCGGGTGATAGATCTCCAAAGTCACGAAATCGAGGTGCTCGCTTTCGATCCACCGCTTGATACCGGCATGCAGGACGTTGTGATCACCAACCAGCTTCTGGGGGTCTAGGCCGCTCAGTACAAGCACGTCCTTCAAGCTCTTCAGGATGTTGTCGGTGACGTAGCTCACCGAGTGCGAATAGGAATAGACGGCAACGGCGCTCATGATTTCAGGAACTCGCTGGTATCGAAGGAGAAGTCGGCGGACGCCTTCTTGGAGTCCTCGGTTGATTCAGAGCCGAACTTAGAGGTCATGTCTCGGGCCGTGATGCGCTTGCTCTTAGCCTTTAGTGCTCGCTCGACCCAGGCCAAGTCATCCTTTGGGCACGGCAGCGAAATAGCCCACTCGCCTTCCAGCGGGTCGTGCCCCAGCGCGTCCTCTTTGGCGTCGCTGCCATCAATCGCGTCCTCGTCATAGAGGCAATAGATACGCGTTCGAGGGCCTTTGCACTCAACGACGATGGCGGCGTCCTTCGGCGCCATCTCTGTGAGGATCGAACTTGCGACACCGGCGACGGAGAGCAGTTCGTCACGCTTGGGCCCAGACTTTCCTTGAGTCAACAGCCCGACGATGAAGTCCCATGTTTCGACGGAATCCCGGTGAGGCGATCCGCGGACGACGCGCTTAACGACAGTTGCGTTGCTCATTGCTTGCCTTTCTGGCGCGTGGCCTTGGCGAGGGCTATAGCCGACTGAACATCGGCCAAGGTCAGCTTCGCTGGAGCCACCGCCACTTCCTTACGTGATGCGAGTGCGTTGGCAACGACCTTGCGGATGGTTCGTCCGTCGAGGCCAACCGTGTCAGAGACCAAATGCTTGAAGCCGGACTCTCGAGGTAGCTTTTCGATGCCCTTGAAGATCTCGCCGAGCTCTGTCAGGCATTCGGTCAGGATCTGCCCACAAGCATCAAGGTTGGGGAGGGGGACCTCGAGCACCAGGTCGCAGCGCGATGTGAAGGCGGCATCGACCGCCTGAGGGAAGTTGCTGGTCGCGATGAACAGGATGTTGCTGAACTGCTCAGCCAAAGAGTCGAGTTGCACGAGCACCGCGTCAGTCGCTCGCATGACATCGACCGGATTCGCATCCATGCTCAGTTTGGAACGGTCCACAGCCAGCGTCTCGACCTCATCCAGCAAGACGATGGTCGGACCACGTGCGGCAGCTTCCGCGATGGTCTGCGAAAACAGTTCAGAGACAGCCTTCTGGGTCTTTCCCATCATTGCGCTGCCCAGTGCATGCGGGTCAACCTCCAACAGTGTGAACCCAGCCTTGGACATCAGTGTGGCCACCTCGTTCGCCAAGCCCCGGGCCAGCGAGGTCTTGCCGGTGCCAGGTGGGCCCACTAGAAGGATGGCGCCGTGCAGTGGCAGCACCGTCCGCTTGACCTTAGGACGGACAGTGAAGTTGACGATAGCCTGTGCAACCAGACGCGACTTGATTTCGTCATCAATAATGATCGACTTCCACAGGTCTGCCAGGTCCTTTTCAGGCAGTTTCACGATGCGGTGGATGCCCTTGGGTGCTTCGGAATGGTTCGACATCAGGGTTTTCTCAGTTCTAGAGGGAAGTGCGGCTCGTTTACGCGCTCAGGTATCGGTCTACTTGCTTCCCTTTGAGCGAAAGGAAGACGCCTAGTAAGCCGAAGGCGATGACTACGACGAACGACACCGGGTGCTCGGGAACCCACCAGCTGGGCAGGTTGGGCAGCACCTCGGCCAGCGTTTGCGCCGAGCGATGCTGCAGAGCAGCAGGCACTGCGGTGATGCAATGCGCTGCTGCTCCAAAGATGCATAGGTACACGGACACATGGGTCAAAAATCGCCCCGCACTCCGCAATCTTCCAAATTGAAGGAAGTAATCCACAACCCGTTCAAGCACTGGCGTCTCCTTGCAATCTCGTTTTGTTTGCATCACCATGATGCCAATAAATGAGATTTATTGTGACTATATCTAATCAATATGATCAGCACAAGGATTTTTTTAGATGAGATGGAACAGGTTCCCACGGGTATCATTCGTGGATGGAATCCCAGCCTAGCCCAAACTTGGTCCCGTCCTTGGAGACCTTGACCCGAGTGCAACGAGAGCGGTTGTCACACATCGATTTCACACTGTTTTTCCTTGGCGAACTCCGACGAGCGGACGTTATCGCCAAGTTTGAGACAGCACCGGCTGGAGCCACTCGGGACATAGCGATGTATCGAGGTTTGGCCCCAGATAACCTTGATTTCGACAGCACGGGCAAGCTCTACCGGCCAAGCTCTAAGTTCAAGCCCCTGTTTGACCACCCACCACTGCGCGTATTGGCGACGCTCTCCCAAGGATTTGGCCTGAGCGAAGACGTCATGAGTTCGCCGGTCATCCCCTGCGAGTTCCCCTCTACCCTCAGTGTTCCCTCGGTCGAGGTTCTTGCCCCTATCACCCGTGCTATCAACAGAGGCAAAGCCGTCTCGTTGACCTACCACTCGGTGAGTAGCGGCAAAACACGTCGAGAGCTCGTGCCCCTCGCGCTGGTCGACAATGGAGTTCGCTGGCATGTCCGCGCTTTTGACCGGCTGAAGAAACACTTCACCGATTTCGTTCCGACCCGGATGGAAGACGTAGAGGTCCTGGAAGCCAGCACAGTAGGCCGGGAAGAGCGCGCAGACCAGGATGTCCAGTGGAGTCGGATCATTGAGCTGAGGTTGGTGCCTCACCCAAACCACCCACGTCCAGAGATAGTTCTCATGGACTATCCAGTGCAGGACGGCGTCCTGTCAGTCCGAGTTCGTTCGGCCAACGCTGGCTATATGCTCAGAAGATGGAACGTAGATTGTTCTCCCGACCATCGTCTCCGTGGACTTGAGTACGCGCTCTGGCTGCAGGACCCGTTGTCTCTCTACGGATCATCCAACGCCACAATCGCGCCGGGTTACCAGCCTCCGGAATCGGCCGGTAATTTCACCTTGACTGGCAGCTAGGGCTGTGAGCGCATAGTCCACATGCACGATGGCAAGGGGCGTAAATTCACGCGAGCCTCCAGGGCGCATGCCCGCGCCTGGAGAATGGCGAGGGACATTAGGGTAGTAGGCTCCCAGGTTGGAGCGGGCATCAGCAGAGGGAAGAAGAGAGACGGCAGCAACGGTAGCGACCAGTGCTGCGAAGGCCGGGCGCCACGTGCGCGCCCGAAGAGAAATCGAACTCACGGCAGATAGGCAAAGCCGTGGATTGAGTCACAGCGCGCAAGTGTCCTTTTGTAAGCCCGGTAAAAAATTCTCCGAGCCTGCTCTCGTCCTGGGGCCTCCTGGTGTTTAGAACGGAATATCGTCGTCCATGTCCTCAAAGCCCGAGGCAGTGGGCGGCGAGGTTGGCGTAGTCGGGGCAGGGGCCGGGCGCGCACTGGCTCGCGTCTTGGCTGCGGGTGGTGCCGGTGCGGGGCCCGGCGCCTCATCCACGCCCGCTCCATCCAGCGCCGTCTTCAGCGCTGCCTCCACCGCATCGATGCGCTGCTTGCAGACCTTGTACGCATTCACCGACTCGGTAACGATGGTCAGCAGGTCATCGATGTTGGGCTCGTCCTGGTTGCGCAGCGTTTGGGCATGTCGCTGCAGCACGCCATAGGCTTCACGAAAACTTTCCATCACTCATTCCTTCCGGTTACTGTCATCCGGACGGGCGGAAACCATCCCGTCGCGGAACTGGATCTCAAGGGCGGAGAGGGCGCGCGCCTGGGTCTGGCCCGTCACGGGCTTCCCTTCAGGCGTGCGCACGATCGCAAAGCCGCGATTCAGGGTCTTCTCAGGCCCCTGGCCGGTGACCTCGCGCATGAGCGCCTCGGCCTTGCTCCGGGCGGCTTGCAGGTTCCTCTGGGCGCGCTCCGCCACGCGCTGCAGCCGGTCCTCGGCGGCTTGGCTGGCCGCACGGGTCGCGGCGTGGCCGCGGTCCACCACGGCGTAGAGTGCAAGCTCCGAGCCGCCACGCGCCTCGGCCACACTGGCCTGGGCCCGGGTGCGCACATCGTGCAGCAAGGCTGGCACCTGCTGCCGGGCCGCCGCCAGATGCCGACGGGCCTCACCCTGGGTCTCGTTCCACCGCGCCAGGCTGCGCGCCGCGGCCTCGTGCACCTGCCGCATCGACGCGACCTCCACTTGGCCCATGGCCTGGGTGCTGTCATGCCTGGCTCGGGCGAGATGGGCCTCGGCATCGGCGCGCACCTGGGCCTCGCTGCGGTCGGCCTCGGCTCGCACGCGCTGGGTGAGACGGCCCGCCGCCGTGAACACCGCCTCGACCGCCATGCGTGCCTCGCGTGTGCGCTGCAGGATCTGGTGCTCGATGCCCGCGATCACCTTGCTGGGCGTATCGAAGCGCTGGTGGGCCACCTCGTCCGGCAGCGTGCTGTCGCGCTCATGGCCAATGCCGGTGAGCACGGGAATATCCTGGTCACAGATGAAGCGTGCCAGGTCGTAGTCGTTGAGCCATGCCAGATCGTTGACTGCGCCGCCGCCGCGGATCAGTGCGATCGCATCGGGCGGCGCCCCCTTCGGAAACGTTTTCAAGGCCCGCACCATCGCGGAGACGATCTCCCGCGCTGCGCCTTCCCCCTGGAACCGGCTGTGGGCATAGACGAAGCGACAGGCCCCAAAGCGCTCCAGCCGCTCTGACTCCTTCCGGAAATCCCCCAGCCCCGCAGCATCCTCGAGCGCCACCACGAGCACGCAGCGGTAGTCCCAGGGCGGCTCCAGGCGCCGGTTGTGCTCGAACACCCCTTCGCGCTGCAGCCGCTCCCGGATCTCGCGCTTACGCGCCTCCAGGTCCCCGAGCGTGTACTCGGGATCGATGGCCTCGATCTCCAGGCTGAAACCGTACTGCGCATAGAACACCGGCCGCGCCAGCACCAGCAGCTTGATGCCCGCACCGATGACCGCGCCCGTGGCCTTCTCGAATTCCGGCAAGATGCGCGCGGCCGTCGCGCTCCAGATCATCGCCCGGGCCTTGGCAACGGGCTGGCCGCTGCCATCGCGTTCGGACAGCTCCAGGTAGACATGGCCGCGCACCCGCGCCTCGACTACCTCTACCAAGGTCCACACCCCCTTGGAAAACGCCTGAGCCACTGCACTGGCCACGCCATTGAGCAGGCGCGAGAGCGGAATGCCTTTGGCATGGGGGAGGGCGAGTGTCCCTTCAGACAAGGGCAGGGCCAGATCCGTGGATGAAGGTGAGAGCGAGGAGGGCGCCTCTACGGGCGTCGGCAGCCATTGGGTGAACACCGCCAGATCCCGCCCCTCATCGACATACCAGCGTTTGACCGCGCCATCGAAGCGCGCGCCCAGCGACTTGGCGGCGTCTTTCTGCGCGAAGGGAACGTTCAGGTACTGCCGGGACATGGGAAATGAAGGGGCTGCGAGGCAGCGCCATTGTGGATCAAGGGGCCGGGGCCACGGAGCGCATCGGCTATAAACCGGGATTCACCACTTCTCACAAGCATCCACACCATGAACCGCGCCGACCTCGTGGCAACCCTCGCCGCAAAGAACGACCTCTCTAAGACGGCCGCCAACGCCGTGCTTGACACGCTGATCGAGACCATCCAGACCGCCGTGAAGAAGGGCGATGCGGTGCAACTGGTCGGCTTCGGCACGTTCAAGTCAGCCAAGCGCGCTGCGCGCACTGGCAAGAATCCCTCCACGGGTGCTGCCATCAAGATCCCCGCATCCACAGTGCCCAAGTTCGTGGCCGGGGCGAAGTTCAAGGCCATGGTGGACCCCAAGGCCGCCAAGCGCAAGGCCGAGAAGGCCGGCAAGTAATCGGCCAGACCGATTCGCAAGCCGCCCGTGTGCAATAGCCCCGGGCGGCTTTTTGTTGGGGCCTCTAAGCTCCACACCTTCCATAGATTGGGTTCAACGATGACAGCCTTCTCCGACGCATTCCGGGCCGAAGTTCTGCGCATGGCGCGCAAGGGGATCAAGGGCGAACTGGGCAGCCTGCGCAAGACCGTCACGGCGCAGCGCTCCGAGATCGCGGCACTCAAGCGGGATGTGAAGGACCTGGTGTCACAGGTGAAAGGGATACACAAGGCGGCAGCGCGTCATGCGGCTCCGGGCAAGGCACAGGCCCAGGACGCCGAAATCCCGGCACGCCAGGGACGTCGCTTTCAGTTCAAGGCCGAGGCGCTGGCGACTAAGCGGGAACAGTTGGGCCTCTCGCAGCAGGCCATGGCCTCGCTGTTGGAGGCCTCAACGCTTTCCGTGGCGCGCTGGGAGGGCGGGAAGGCGATGCCACGGGCGAAACAGCTTGAGTGCATTCAGGTGGTGTTGAAGATGGGGAAGCGGGAGGCGTTGGCCAAGTTGCAGGAGTGAGGCTTTTTTGAGGGGGACGAACCTGGCTGCGGTTCGCCCTAGGATTGCTTGAAGCCTTGAGCAGAGAATCGGGGACGAATGTCAGATTGCCCTTTGCCCCCAACGGCTCAAAAGTGTCTAGGAATGTTGGGGCGATTCACGCACCCCCTGTGGCTCACTTTTACTTCGGCGCGGACACTCTCTCGACCGACTCATGTTGATTTCCTTGACCGTGGGTTCAGTGCTCAGATCGTGACTTCGGCGGCGTGACATCTCCGTGAGGCTTG